>NZ_JAYFSJ010000003.1:0-335705 GCF_039708975.1 Chromobacterium indicum | reverse complement strand
GAACAGGACCGTGAAACGCCTTAGCGCCGATGATAGTGTGGCATTCGCCATGTGAAAGTAGGACACCGCCAGACGCCCCATAACGAAGCCCAGCTCAGACGAGCTGGGCTTTGTGCTTTGCGCGCGCGAAACCTCCCCCAAGCAGCCCCGACCGAACCCCGGCGGGGCTTTGGCGTTTGTGGCTCCAGTTTGGCCAAACGTTCCGGATTGCTTGCCGTCAATTCTAGAGCGTGGCCCTGCTGTTGGCGGGGTTTGGCATTCGGCAGCCGCGACGTATCATGTGGGCTCCGGAGGATTCAAGATGACAAGACGACTGAGAGCGGGGTTGTTGGGCTACGGCTATGCCGGCGCGACCTTCCATGCCCCTTTATTGGCTGAAACTGAAGGCGTGGAGTTGATCGCGGTGGCGTCCAGCAGGCCGGAGCATGTTTTGAAGGATTGGCCGCAGACGCGGGTATTGCCGGACGCCGAGGCCTTGCTCGCTGAGGACGACATTGATCTGGCGGTGATCGCCACGCCGAACGACAGCCATTTCCCATTAGCCTTGGCCGCGTTGAGAGCCGGCAAGCACGTGGTGGTCGACAAGCCCTTCACTCTGGATGCCGCGCAGGCCAGATTGCTGATGGAAGAGGCTGAGCGGGCTGGCCGGTTGTTGTCGGTGTTTCATAATCGCCGCTGGGATGCGGATTTCCTGGCGGTGCGCCAGCTATTGGATGAGGGCGCTTTGGGGCGGGTTGTCCATTTCGAGTCGCATTTCGATCGCTACCGTCCGCAGGTGCGCCAGCGCTGGCGAGAGTCGTCCGGGCCTGGGGCCGGGCTGTGGTTCGATCTGGGGCCGCATCTGCTGGACCAGGCCTTGCAATTGTTCGGCTTGCCGCAGGCATTGGGCCTGGAAATGGCTGCGCTGCGCGACGGAGCCGCCAGCGATGACTGGTTCCATGCGATGCTGCGCTACCCGGACAAGCGGGTGATTCTGCATGGCAGCGCGCTGGTCGCCGATGCGGGGCCGCGCTTCATACTCCACGGCACATTGGGCAGTTTCAGCAAATACGGGCTGGATCCACAGGAAGATGCGCTGAAGGCCGGCGCACGCCCGGGCGGGGAGGGCTGGGGCGTGGACACGAATCCGGGGCGGCTGGTAAGCGGGGAGGAGGAGGCTGTGTTTTGCGGGCCGGCAGGCGATTATCTCCGCTACTACGCGGGGGTGCGCGACGCCATCCTGCACGGCGAGGCGAACCCGGTGCCGGCGGAGGAGGCCTGGCGCGTGATGGCTTTGCTGGAGCTGGGCAAGCGCAGCGCGATGCTGCAATGCTGGCAGCCGGTGCCGGACAATCTGCGAGAGCCGGCTGCCTGAGTGTCAGTCCTTCTTTTTCTTGCCGCCGGCGGCCTCTTCGGCCTGGGCGGCGGCTTTCTGTTCCGGCGCGATTTCAGTCAGCAACTGCTCCAGCAATTTGCTGCGCGAGCTGATGTGGTGGTCGAAACGCCAATCTTTGAGCAGGTCGATCGCGACATCGAAATAGCGCATGTCTATGTCGTATAGCTGGCTGAGGTCGTAGGAACGGCCCATCTCCAGCGCAGCAGCCAGCTCTTTCAATACCTGCATTTGCTGCGGATCGTGCCCTTCCTCGATGAAGCGGCGGATTTTCTTGGCTGCATTCATAAACAGGTCCTTGCCTGGGGTGAGGCGATGTCAAGATGTGAAAACGCGTATGCAATGATGGTGGCAGAGGCGGCGACGCGTCAATCTCGTCTTGCCCTGAATGGCTTTCCATCGCGTTGGCGGCATTGACTGGCCTTACTGGCAGTGGTTTATGTTGCAGTGCGATATTTGCGACATATTGCGGATGGTTTGCATGAATCCTTCTTAGGAGAGTTCGCCATGAAGCAGCAGGAAGTCCGGCAGCGCGCGTTCGCCATGCCTTTGACCAGCCCCGCTTTCCCGCCGGGGCCCTACCGTTTCGTCAATCGCGAGTACATGATCATCACCTATCGCACCGACCCGGCGGCGATCGAGGCGATTCTGCCGGAGCCGCTGCAGATGGCGGAGCCGGTGGTCCGTTATGAATTCATCCGCATGCCGGACTCCACCGGCTTCGGCGATTATTCGGAAAGCGGGCAGGTGATCCCGGTGACGTTCCGCGGCGAGCGCGGCAGCTATACCCTGGCGATGTTTCTGGACGACCAGCCGCCGCTGGCGGGAGGACGCGAGCTGTGGGGGTTTCCGAAGAAGGCCGGCAAGCCCCGGCTGGAGGTGCATCAGGATACCTTGGTGGGCAGTCTGGATTTCGGGCCAGTCCGCGTCGCCACCGGCACCATGGGTTACAAGCACGAGACGCTGGATCAGGCCTCGCTGCTGGCCGGACTGGCCGAGCCCAATTTCCTGCTGAAGATCATCCCGCACGTGGACGGCACGCCGCGCATCTGCGAGCTGGTTCGCTATCACACCACCAATGTCGTGATCAAAGGGGCATGGTGTTCACCGGGTTCGTTGGAGCTGCATCCGCACGCGTTGGCCCCGGTTTCGGCTTTGCCGGTGCAGGAGGTTTTGTCGGCACGGCACTTCATTTGCGATCTGACGCTGGATCTGGGGGCGGTGGTGTTCGACTATCTGCAGCAGTGACGACGTTTGCCGAGTCTGTCCCAAGAAAACGGCCCCTGGTGGGGCCGTTTTCTATCCGCGGGGAGCGCTTCAGAACCAGAAGTAGCGTTGCAGCGCGGCATCCAGGTTGGCGACGTCCGGCGCGCCGACGCCGGTGGCCTGGTCGTAGCCGCGATGGGCGTTGTAGCCCCAATTGTTGCCGGCGGTGATGTCGCGCAGTGGCGCGCCATGGCGGCCGGAGCCGTGATAGGCGTGGCCGGTGGCAACCAGGCCGTACAACGAGAAGTTCAGCAGGCCGATGCGCCCGCCCAGCGACTGGTTCAGCAGCGCGGTGATGCCGGCCAGCTGCGGCGCGACGAAGCTGGTGCCGCCGTTGTTGGTCTGGATCGAGAAGCCGGTCTTGCTGGAGGTGTAGTAGACCACGTAGCCGGTTTCCGGGTCGCCGTTCATCGAGATGTCCGGCACGTTGCGGCCCTTGAAGTTGGCGGGCAGAGTGGCGATGACCTGAGGCGGATTCTGGCTGCTGTCCACCAGTTGTTGGCCGGCCGGGCTGTTCTGCATGCCGGGCAGCCAGTTCTGGTAGAACGGGCGGGCGATGAAGCTGCTGACGCCGCCGCCGTCGCCGACCGGGAAGATGCCGCACGCCACCGGGTCTTTGCCCAGCGCCTTGCACAGGCCGCCGAGGTAGTCCCAGCCCCAGGCGCGCTCGGTCGGAATCTTGACCTTCATTTCCTTGCCGTTGGGATGAAAGGTCAGCGTGGTCGGCACGGTGGTGGCGCCGGCTGCGGTGATGAACTGCTGGTTGGCCGGGCTATCCACCGACAGCACCTTGTTGTACTGCGGCAGCGGAGCGGCGCGGTTCACGTCGTAGGCGCCGGAGTCGCCGGAGGCGGCGAACATGGTCTGGCCTTGCAGCGCGGCCTGCAGGAACAGGTCATGGTAGGTCTGCAGCACGTTGGCGCTCTTGCCGCCCACCGGATTGACCGCTTGGGCCTGCTGGTCGAACCATTCCCATTCGCCCCAGCTGACCGACAGCGTGTCGGCGGCGTTGGATTCGATCGCTTTGGCGAAGGCGTCGACGAAGCCCTGGGTGGTGTTGGGCGCTTGGTAGACGACGATCTTGGCGTCCGGGGCGATGCCGCCGGATTGTTCGACGTCCAGCGTGGTTTCGCTGGAGCCGCCATCGTCGCTCGGCGCGCCGGGGCCACCGTCGATGTCGATCACGGTGAGGCGGTTCGGATCGGTGTTCAGACCGATCGAGCTCCAGTACTGGAAGGCGTCGGACGGCGTGAAGCTGGCCAGGGTGACGATGCCGATGGTGGCGCCCTTGCCGTGGATGCCCTTGTTGTAGAGCGGCGTGATGTTGTAGTGGCGCGCCAGGTCGGTGACGGTCCATTTGCCCGGCGCATTGCCGGTGGTCACGGCGCTGGCGCTCTTGTCCATCGACGCCTGCAGGTGGTTGGGCAACTGGCGCAGGTGCGGGCGGAAGTGCGGGCGGCTGTCCAGGCCGATCACGGCCTGCACGTCGCTCAGGTCGACGCCGGGCGTCGAGGCGCGCACCGGCGCGGTGTAACGGGCGGCCGCGCCCTGGACGACGGTCTTGTTCTGGAATACATGCACTTCGGCGCCGAAGGCCTTTTGCACGGTGGCGGCGGGGCCGCTGACTTGCAGCAGGGTGCTGCCGACGCGCTTCACGCTCAAGCCGGCGGATTGCAGGCGGGCGCTGACTTTGGCCACGCTGGCTTCGGACGGCGCGTAGCGGGCGCGGAATTCGGACGGGGTCAGGAACTGGTGGTAATTGGGGCTGGAGGGCGTGTGCACTTCCTGCAGATAGCGGGCGGCGGCATCACGGTCGCGCAGGCTCAGTGCGATGGTCACGGTCAGTTTTTGCGCCGGGGCGGCCTGCTCCACCTTGCCCAGATCTTGCGGGGCGGCTGCCATCGCGCCGGAGGCGGCGACGGCGGCCAGGGCGGCTGCCAGCATTTTCATTTTGAATGCCATATTGCTTGCTCCTTGTGTAGATGCCGGGCCGCGTTTCTGTGGTGCGGCTCCGGTCCGGATGAGGTTTCCGGATATCCAATCGGAATAATTGGAGAGGCCAGTATAGGGAGCGGTTTCTGTGACGAGTTAAGCGTTTTTGTAACATTCTGTGTGGCCATTCCACCGATTTGTCATGAGGAAGCCGGACGGGGGGAGCTGCAATAGCTAGCGTTTGCAACTGAATTGGCCACGGCGGGGGGCACAGCCGTAGGGGGCGGGATGACAGGGCCCATGCTTGCTGGAGCCTGTGATGCGCGCTTTGATTTTGATGGCTATCGATCAGCTTGTCCGCGCATGGTGAAGTACAATGGAAGAATAGTCGCGGACGGTCCTGCTCCGCGGCTGGCGGCGGTGGCGAGACGATGTCAGATTGTCCGTGTAGTGCCGACTAAATGAGACACAAGGGAAGCGCTGCGGAGGATGCATGCTGATTGATCGTTTTGGCCGGGCCATCGAGTACCTGCGGCTGTCCGTCACCGACCGCTGCGACCTGCGCTGCAATTATTGCCTGCCTAAGGGCTTCAAGCATTTCGAGGAGCCGGACAACTGGCTGACCTTCGATGAGATCGAGCGGGTGGTGGCGGTGTTCGCCCGGCTGGGCACCCGCCGCGTACGCTTGACCGGCGGCGAGCCGCTGCTGCGGCGCAATCTGCCGCAGCTGGCCGCGCGGCTGTCGGCCTTGCCCGGCCTGGAAGACTTGTCGCTGACCACCAACGGCACCCAATTGAGCCGCCACGCGGCGGCGCTCCATGCCGCGGGCGTGCGGCGCATCAACCTGAGCCTGGATTCGCTGCGGCGCGACTGCGTGGCGGAGATCACCGGCAGCGACAGCCTGCCCAAGGTGCTGGAAGGCCTGATGGCGGCCAAGGAGGCGGGTTTCGCGCCGATCAAGATCAATATGGTGGCGATGCAGGGCGTCAATGAGCAGGACATCGAGGCGATGACCGCGTTCTGCATCGAGCACGGCTTCATCCTGCGCCTGATCGAGGCGATGCCGATGGGCGACACCGGCCGTTCCGCGCATTATCTGGATCTGCAGCCAGTGATGCGCCGCCTGTGCCAGCAGTTCGATCTGGTGGAGCAGGCGAAGAGCCTGGGCGGAGGGCCCGCCCGTTACTGGAGCAGCCGCGACGGCAGCTTCTCGCTGGGGATGATCACCCCGATCTCGCAGCACTTCTG
Organism: Chromobacterium indicum; assembly: GCF_039708975.1. Classification (NCBI taxonomy): domain Bacteria; kingdom Pseudomonadati; phylum Pseudomonadota; class Betaproteobacteria; order Neisseriales; family Chromobacteriaceae; genus Chromobacterium; species Chromobacterium indicum. Next base: position 329,887 of record NZ_JAYFSJ010000003.1, on the reverse strand, counting down.
CGCCACCTGCAACCGGGTGCGGCTGTCGGTCGACGGCACGCTGTACATGTGCCTGGGGCAGGAGGAAAAAATGGAATTGCGTCCGCTGCTGCGCGCCGGCATCGACGACGCCGGCCTGGAGGCGGCGCTGCGCGAGGCGATAGAGCTGAAGCCGGAGCGGCATGAGTTCCGCGAGCGGCCGCAGAAGCTGGTCCGCTTCATGTCGATGACCGGCGGCTGAGGCCAACCGGCTTTCCGGCTTCAACGCTCCAGTATCGCCCGGCGGTGGCGCCGGAACACCCATTTCTCCCACATCAAATGCGTGTCCAGATCGAAGCTGCCGTGGATGTCCGCGCTCAGCAGGCGAAGCTTGCCGCCATGCGGGCGGGATTCCAGCACCCGGCCGTGCAGGCACAGGCTGAGCGCCGAGTCGGGGTTGGGGTAGAGCGACAGCAGCAGCGGCTGCCCGGGCGTCCACGGTTGGGTGTCCAGCCAGGCCACCGCGTTCAGTCCCAGGCGGCACGGCGTGCAGGATGGCCGCTCCGGGTGGCGTTCCAGCAACGATACTTCCAGCGCCAGGTCCAGCTTGGCTTCCAGCCGCATCAGCACCGGATTGGTGTCGTCCGGCGTTTCGCCGGGCGCGGCCAGTACCCGCAGCGCCAGCCGGGTTTCTCGCTGCAGCCGGGGCGGATAGTCGCCTTCCAGCGGCTGAGCCAAAAAGGGCAGATCGGCGTCGAAGCTGACGGTGTCCAGCTCCAGAAGTTGGGTCGTTTGCTTGTCGGCCATCATCGTCGCTCAGTGAAAGAGCCGCAGGATGGCGTCCAGGCCGCCATGCTCGATGGCGATGTCGGCTTCGGCGCTGACGCGGGGCTTGGCATGGTAGGCGACGCCGGTTCCGGCCTCGCGCAGCATGGGCAGGTCGTTGGCGCCGTCGCCGACCGCGATCACTTGCTCGGGCTGCAGGCCCAGCGCGTCGCGGGTGGCGATCAGCAGCCGCTTTTTCGCCTCGGCGTCGACGATGTCGCCCTGGACCCGGCCGGTGAGTTTGCCGTCGACGATTTCCAGCTGGTTGGCGTAGGCGTGGTCCAGGCCGTATTCGGCCTTGAGCCGATCGGTGAAATAGGTGAAGCCGCCGGAAACCAGCAGCGTCTTGATGCCGAGGCGCCGGCAGGCGGCCAGCAGCTGTTCGGCGCCCGGGTTCAACCGCAGCCTCTCCTCATACACCTGGCGCAATGCCGCTTCCGGCAACCCTTCCAGCAGCGCCACCCGTTCCCGCAAGGCGGCCGAGAAGTCCAGTTCGCCGCGCATCGCGCGCTCGGTGATCTCCGCCACCTGGGGCTTGATGCCCTTGATGTCGGCGATCTCGTCTATGCACTCGATGTTGATCAGCGTGGAGTCCATGTCGGAAACCAGCAGGCGGAAATCGGCGAACGCCTGGCCGTTGTCGATATAGGCGGCGTCGTAGCCGTGGGCGCGGCAGCGTTCCAGAACCGAGGGGCTTTGGTCCGGGTTGGCGCCGCGCATCCGCACCACGTCGATGTGGGGATGGTCCAGCTGCGGCGCTTCGGCCAGGCGGGCGATGTCGGAGAGATGCCGCGGGTCCGGCTGCGGGGCGAGTACGACCAGGGTTTTCTGAGTGCTCATTGTGCGATCGGGCGTCAAGACGATTGCTTTCATTATGCCACGTCTTGCGCCCGCCGCCGCCTCTCGCGCGGTTCCCGCTCAGCTGAGGCTGGCGGGGCAGCGGCCCGCGCACCAGCGCTTGAGCAACGCGTCCAGCGACAGCAAGCCGGGGCCGAAGGACAGCAGCACCAGCAGCTGGGCGCCCCAGAAGTAGTGGAACTGGCGGGTGACGTCGTTCAAGCCGGGGTAGCTGATCACCGCTACAGCGTTGAGGATGAACAGGCCGGCGGCGGCGAAGCGTCCGCCCAGGCCCAGCGCCAGCAGCGCGGACAAGCCCAGCTCGCCGCAGGTTGCCATCACCGCGGCGACGGCGGGCGGCAGTAGCGGCACGTGGTATTCATCGCTGAACAGCGCCAGCGTGATGTCCCAGTCGTCTATCTTGGTCAGGCCGGAGCGGAAGAAGACATCCAGCAGCCACAGCCTGAGCAGCAGCAGGATCAGCGGCTGCAGTCGGTCGGCGCTGCGGATCAGCAGCTGGTAGGCGGAGACCGCCGGTTTGGCGAGGGTATTCATTCGGTTTCACCTTGTCGGATATGGATGGAGGCCAGCAATGGCGGCTGGAACAGGCCGAGCAGCGCCGGCTGCAGGTCAAAATCGGCGTCGAACGCCTGGGCCGCTTCGATGGCTGCGGCCAGCGGCTCCCCGCTGAACAGCGCGGCGTAGAAGGCGTGGCGGGCGTCGTTCAGCGCCAGGGTTTTCACTTCGCCGCGGTCGCGGTAGACCAGCGCGTTTTCCGACGGCAGCGCCAGCAAGCCATCCAGCGGACCCTGCTCGCGGTGGGCGCGCCAGATGCTGAGCGCCGGGCTGCCGGCCCGGCACAGCGCGACGTCGGGCAGCGGCGCGAAGATCAGCGCCTCCCATTGCTCCGGCGCGACGGCCGCCAGCGCGGAGGTGTCCAGCGGCTGGGCGTCCTCAGCGTAATAGCTGCGGTGGACCGCCCACTCCAGTCGCGCGACGTCGGCGAGGTAGGGCAGGTCGCGGCAATGCTCGAAGCCGGCGATGAAGTCGGCGAAGCTTGCGCCATAGCGGTGCAGGTTGCCGCCGTCCGAGGCGTGGCTCTTCACGTATTCGCGCGCCAGCGCGGTGAAGAAGTCTTCGCCCACCAGCTCGCGGCAGACCGGATGGCTGTGCGCCAGCGCGTCGATCAGGCCGATGCGGTAGTTGTTGCGGTAAACCGCCAGCCCGGCTGGATTCAAATCCAGTTCGGCGGCGGACGCCTGCGCCGGATCGGCTATCGCTTCCAGCAGCGCGTGTTGCCAGTCATGCCAGTCCATCGCGGCCCTCCAGTATCGCTTGCGCTTTGGCGGCTTCGGCTTGCAGCGTGGCCAGCGGCGGGATATCGATGTCCCATTCGATCAGCGTCGGACGCGGGCCGATGCGGCGGATCACTTCGCGGTAGAACCGCCATACCTCGTCGTGCACCGCCTGGCTGTGGGTGTCCACCAGCATGCCCTCGCGCTCGCTGTAGCCGGCCAGGTGAATCTCGCCGATCGCGTCCAAAGGCAGGGCGGCCAGCACGGCGTTGACGTCGGTGCCCAGGTTGACCCGGTTGACGTACAAGTTGTTGACGTCCAGTAAGATGCCGCAGCCGGTGATGCGGACCAGTTCGGCCAGGAATTCGCCCTCGTTCATCTCGTTGCCGGGGAACTCGACATAGCTGGACAGGTTTTCCAGCAGGATGGGGCGGCCCAGCGCGTCCTGGGTCTCGGACACGTGGCCGGCCACCGCGTCCAGCGCCGCGCGGGTATACGGTATCGGCAGCAGGTCGTTGACGTAGCGGTGCGGCGAATGGTTGAACGACAGATGCTCGGACACCGAGGCCGGACAGGTCTCGTCCACCAGCCGCTTAAGCGACGCCAGATGGCCGCGATCGGGTCGAGCGGCCGAGCCCAGGCCCAGGCCGACGCCGTGCAGCGACAGCGGCCAGCGCTCGGCCACGCGGCGCAGCATGGCCAGCGGGGTGCCGCCATCGAAGAAATTCTCGCTGTGCACTTCCACCCAGCCCAGCTCGGGTTGAAGCGCCAGGGCTTCGCGGTAGTGCGGCGCGCGCAGGCCGATGCCGCAAACGCCGGGAAGAGTGGTGAGGGACATGCTGGTGTTCCGGAAAAGGCGGCCCGCCGATGGGCGGGCCGCATGGGGGGGCGGGGATTACTTGGTGCCGGGCTTGCCGCCCATTTTCTCGCAGCTGCCCTTGGCGACGTATTTCCAGTCAGCGGGGTCCTTGTCCACCTTGGCCTGGCCGGCGCAGGAATGGGTGCCGGACGCGCAGTCGTTCTTGCCTGCCTGGGCGATGCCGTAGCATTTTTCCTTGTCCGCAGCGGCGGCCGGGGCGGCGCTCAGCGCGCCCATGGCGATGACGGCGCCCAGGGCGGATGCGATCAATGCTTTGTTCTGCTTCATATGCGACTCCTTGCTTAAGTGTGCGCCGGACGGCTCCTGCCGTCCGGCCGGGGTATGGTAATCAAAGCGGCTGGAATTGCCAGCCGGATAAATCACATCGGCTTGGTGTGACCGCCCATTTTCTGACAAGTGCCGGCCGGCACCAGTTTGAAGTCTGCCGGGTCCTTGTCCACCTTTGAGTGGCCGGCGCAGGCGTGGGCATCGGTCTTGCAGTCGTTCTGGCCGGCTTTGGCGATGCCGTAGCACTGGTCCTTGTCGGCGGCGGAGGCGGGCGCGCTGGCCAGCACGCCGAGGGCGATGACCGCGCCGAGCGCGGAGGCGATCAGAGTCTTGTTGCTGTTCATGGTTTCTCTCCTGGGTAGTGCGATTGTTGTCGATGGCGACGGATGCCTGAGTCCTGGTTGCGTATGGGCATCACCGCACAACCATTGAGTCGCGATGCCTTTTCGTTTCTTACGCGAATGTTCAAAAAATTTTCGCGGAACAGGATCGCCGCGCCGGAGGGCCGTCGTCCTCCACCCAGCACGGATGTTTTCGTCGTTATAGTGCGGGTTTTCCGGATGGCATAGAACGGCGGCGCGGAATGGCCGATGAGCGGAACCGCGACAGGCGCATGTTTCCGACGGGAAGCGTTTGAGAGGAGGAGAGCGGGAGGCGCGGAAACGAAGATGCCCGGACATGCCGGGCATCGGGCGCATGCCGTTGATCAATGGCATGCGAATCAAGGTGGGGTCGCGCTCAGCGGATGTTCACCACCTTGTGGGTCTGCACCGACAGCCGCCATTGCGGATGCGCCATGCAGTAAGCGATGGCGGCGCGGGTGTTGGCGGCCAGGTCCGGGCCGTCCATCGGCTGCAGGTAGAAGGTGCCGAAGTCCAGATGGGCGACGGTTTCCGGCATTTGAGCTACTTGCGGGTAGACCAGCTTCAGTTCGTCGCCTGCGCGTTGCTTCAGCTCGGAACCCGCCTTGGGACTGACGCAGATCCAGTCCAGCCCGGTGGGCGCGGCGACGGTGCCGTTGGTTTCCACGGCGATCTCGAAACCTTCGGCGTGCAGCGCGTCCACCAGCTCCGCGTCCAGCTGCAGCAGCGGCTCGCCGCCGGTGCATACCACATAGGGCGCGCCGCCGGCGTCTTTCGGCCACTCGGCGGCGATCCGGGCTGCCAGCGCCGCCGCGCCGTCGAACTTGCCGCCGTCCGGGCCGGCGCCGACGAAGTCGGTGTCGCAGAACTGGCAGACCGCCTTGGCGCGGTCCTCCTCGCGGCCAGACCACAGATTACAGCCGGCGAAGCGGCAGAACACCGCCGCGCGGCCGGCCTGGCGGCCTTCGCCCTGCAGCGTGTAGAAGATTTCCTTGACGGTATAGGTAGTCACGACATTCTCCCGCAATCGATGGCGGCGGTCACAGCAGCGGCCAGCGCATGTCCTGGCGGAAATGCAGCGACACGCCGGCGTCGTCGCTTTCCATCAGGTCTATCCGGGACAATTCCGGCACCAGCGGCGCCAGCTGGGCGTGGATCCACTCCGCCACCGCGGCGTTGTCGGCGCGGCGCAGGCCGGCCAGCTTGTCCAGCGGGTTGTGGTCGAGCTGGCGGTAGATGGGCTTGAAGCGGTCCTTGACGTCGCCGAAGTCCAGCAACCAGCCCATGGTGCGGTCTATGCCGCCGGACAGCATCAGCCGGACCAGATAGCTGTGGCCGGTGTAGTTCCCCGCGGCGTCGAAGGGCATCGCGCTTTCGAAGCGCTGCTCCTTCCAGATGCGGAAGGTCTTGCCGTCGAACTGGCTGCCGGCGCTGTGCGTCTCGCGCACCTCTACCCAGGCGAGGCCGGGTACGGCGTCGCGCAGTTGCTGGTGCAGCCATTGGGCCAGCACCTCGCTGGTGGGGTTGTCCAGTCCGGGAATATCGTTCAGGTAGCGGTGGTTGAGCCGGCCGTGAAGCGTCGCCCAGGCGCGCGCCAGATCATGCTGGCCGCTCAAGGCGGCGTCGGCGACGATGCGCACGCCGAAGCCGTGGCCATGCAGCCGTCCGCATTTATGGCCAGGCGGCACGTGGGGCAGATAATGGGCGGCCTCGAAGGATGAGTTGATCCAGCTGAGCGCGCGCGCGCCGTCCAGCATCACGCCGCGGTCCGGCGCGCCGCGCAACTGGATGGATGCGGGATGGGGCAGGGCGTCGGCGATGTGGCGCGCCAGCGAGAGATCGTCGCTGGTGGCGAGGACGGCGTTCAGATCCGTGTAGTCCAACGGCGCCACGGCGGCCTGGACGGCAGCCTGCAGCGCTTCCTGGCTGGTGTTTTGGGCATCGCTGCGCACGCTCAGGCGGAAGCTGTGGCCATGCGGCCGCGCGGCTTGGCCGTGGTCGGCCGGCAGCCGCCGCGCCGCTTCGAAGCCGGCGCCGGCTATCAGGTAACTGGCGTGCATTTCAGTGTCCTTGCGCTTCGGCCTGGCAGCGTTCCACCAGCGGGTCCGGCATGCCGGCCTCGGCGAAACCGAGGGCGCGCAGTTCGCACGACGCGCAATGGCCGCAGGGCGGCACCTCGCCGTTGTAACAGGTGTGACTCCAGGCCAGGGCTTCCAGCGCCCCAACCTGTTGCGCCAGGGTCACAGTTTCGGCTTTGGACAGGTACATCAGCGGCGTGTGCAGCTCCACGCGGCTGTCCATGCCCAGCCTCAGCGCCACTTCCAGCGCCTTCAGCGTGTTCTCGCGGCAGTCGGGATAGCCGGAGTAGTCGGTCTGGGCGACGCCGGTCACCAGATGGCGCGCGCCGCGGGTATAGGCGAGGGCGGCGGCGAAGGTGAGGAAGACCAGATTGCGCCCCGGGACGAAGGTATTGGGCAGCGCGTTGTCGTCGCGGACGCCTGCTTCGGGGGCGATGCCGGCATCGGTCAGCGCGTTGCCGCCGATGGCGGCGAAGGTGTCGATGGGCAGCACGGTCTGGCGCACGCCGGCAAGCGCGGCGATCTTGCGCGCGCAACCCAGCTCCACGCGGTGGCGTTGGCCATAGTCGAAGGTGACGGCCTCCACATTGCCGGCGCCGAAACGGCGCAGCGCCCAGTAGAGACAGGTGGTCGAGTCCTGGCCGCCCGAGAGCACCACCAGGGCTTTTTCATCAGATGCTTGGTTCATATTCCGTCGAAAAACAGTCGAGGGTTTGTGACGGCGCGCCGGGATCGGTCTCACCCGCCGCGCAAACCGCTGATTTTAACCCACTATAGACCTGGCGGGGGAGGCGGATGATCTGTTGCTGAAATATGACATGTGGAATATGCGCAACGAGGCGAATTTTTTTGATTGCGATCATGACATGTTCATGCAATTAATGATCTGTGCATGATGACTGTGCACTTTATAACTTTTCGTGATGTACAAAGCATCCTGACAATAAAGGGAAAACAATGGACAAGAGATTACCCATTGCGGCAGCGGCCCTGCTGCTCGCCTCATCCGCATTCGCCGGCGACCTGCAAGTCAGCCTGGGCCAGCCGGCAGTCAGCGCGGCCCAGGACGTGGATGTCACCGTCACCTACCGCAACACCGGCAAGGAGACCTTGCATGTTTACCGTTGGTACCTGCCGGGCAAGGAGCTGCAGGAACAGTTCCTGACGGTGAGCGTGAACGGCAAGCAGGCGGAATACCTGGGCCCGCGTTACAAGCGGGTGGTGCCGTCGCTGCGCGACACGGTTTCCCTGGCGCCGGGCGCGACGCTGAATGCCAAGGTGCGGGTATCCGATTATTACGACCTGTCCAAGGGCGGCCAGCTGAATGTGCGCTTCGAGAGCAACAGCGGCAAGGTATTGAACCGCAGCTTGCCGGCCGGCGTCAGCGCCAAGTCGTCGGGCGCGGCGCAGCCGCAGGACGAGGCGATCGTTTCCAATGCGGTGAGCGGCTACAGTGGCGGCAAGGCCAGCCCGCTGCTGCAGCGTTCGCAGGCGGCCAAGCTGGAGTGGCAGGCGCTGGCCCGCACCGCGGTCAGCGGCGTGACCTACGCCGGCAACTGCTCGGTCACCCAGCAGAACCAGTCCAGGGACGGCGTCACCGCCGCCAGCGCGATGGCCGACGAGACCAACGCCTATCTGAACGGCACGCCGTCCGGCACCCAGCGCTACACCACTTGGTTCGGTAAGTACAGCCAGGCCAACTGGAGCACCGCCAAGTCGCATTACGTGAACATCAAGGATGCGCTGGACACCAAGCCGATCAAGCTGGATTGCAGCTGCACCGATGGCGGCACCTATGCCTACGTCTATCCGTCGCAGCCCTACACCATCTATCTGTGCGGCGCCTTCTGGACCGCGCCGACCAAGGGCACCGACTCCAAGGGCGGCACGTTGGTGCATGAGCTGTCCCATTTCACCGTGGTGGCGGGCACCGACGATCACGTCTACGGCCAGGCTGGCGCCAAGAACCTGGCGAAGACCAACCCGGCCCAGGCGCTGAACAACGCTGACAACCACGAATACTTCGCGGAAAACACGCCTAACCAGCCTTGAGCCAGATCGGCAGGGCAAATCCGGACCCGCCCGCTTCGGCCGGCGGGTTTTTCATGGCCGCCGTGCATCTTTTCGTCATGATTCGCATGTCCGGCTAATGGGGTGGAATACGGTCGCAACGGGGCTTATTATGGAATGGCCCGGTAAACGGGGCGTTGGAGCCGCCTTCGTCATGGCCGGCCAAAGGCCGGGCTACCGTGTGCATGTCCACCTGCAATGCCCTGGGGATGCGATGCCGTCGACGACCATCTTGTTGGTAGAGGATAGCGCCACCAACCGCTACTTCATTGAACAGTTCATCCAGAAGCTCGGCTATCTCTGCGTGTCGGCCAAGAACGGCGTGGAGGCGGTGGCGTACTGCCGAAACCAGGTGCCGGATCTGGTGCTGATGGACGTCGTTATGCCGGAGATGGACGGCTTGCAGGCCACGACCGAGCTGCGCAAGCTGTTCGGCGAACACTGGGTGCCCATCATATTTCTGACCAGCCTGAACGAACTGGAAAGCGTGGTTTCCGGCCTGAAGGCCGGCGGCGACGATTATCTGGCCAAGCCCGTCAGTTTCGATCTGTTGACCGCCAAGATCCATGTCTTCCTGCGTATTGCCGAGATGCAGAACCAGATCAACCAGGATGCGATCCGGCTGGAGAAGTATTACCAGGAAAACGAGTTCGAGCAGCAGCTGGCGCTGGAGCTGATGGAGCGGCTGATCCGCCTGCGCACTTCCCGGCCGGACCATGTCTGGCAGTACCTGAGTCCCGCCGCAGGCTTCAACGGCGACCTGATCATCATTTGCCAGCCGCTGGGCGGCGGCGAACACATCATGCTGGCCGACTGCACCGGCCATGGCCTGACGGCCGCCATCAGCGCGTTGCCGGCGATCGATTGCTTCCACGAAATGACCGAGGCCGGGTGCGAGATGCCGGCCATCGTCCGGGGCATCAACCAGAAGCTGCACAAATTGCTGCCGAGCGGCCGCTTTGTCGCAGCCGCGCTGATCGCGATCGATTCCGCGGGCCGGCAGGCGCGCGTCTGGAACGGCGGCGTGCCCTGCGTGCTGCTGTTCAACCCGCGGGGAGAGGTCGAGGCGCGCTGCAAGTCCGAGCATCCTCCGCTTGGCGTGCTGCCGGCCGATGCCTTCGATGACGGCATGCAGACGCTGGCCTGGCAGCCGTCCCAGACGCTGGTGGTCAGCTCGGACGGCATTACCGAGGCCAAAGACGGGCATGGCGCGATGTTCGGCTTGCCCGGCGTCGAGGCGGCGGTCCGCCGCGGCTGGCCGGACCGGATCGGAGAGACGGTGCTGGAAGCCGTCAAGGAGCACAGGCAGGGCGGCGCGGCCAGCGATGACGTTTCGCTGCTGGTGATCCGCCACCCGGATGGCGGGCAGTCCCCCCGTTGACGTATGCTGCGCCCAAGAGCCGCTGACAAACCCGCTGATGCCGCGTCGCGTCGGCTTGCCGTGCGGCTTGCACTGTCTGCGTCGGCGGGCCTTGCCTGATGATTGGGCCGGTCGCGCCGGCGCTAAACCGCGCAGACGCGCCCGCGGCCGGTCCGCTTGGCCAGGTACAGCTGGTCGTCCGCCAGGCGGAGCAGCCGTTCGCCGTCTTCCCCGGCATCCGGTTCGATCACTGCCACTCCCTGGCTCAGCGTGACGCAGACGTCGACGCTCGAGGCCGGATGCTGGATGTGCAGGGCCCGCACCGCCGCGTCTATCTTGATGGCCACCGTCACCGCGCCGGCCAGGGTGGTTTCCGGCAGCAGGCAGACAAACTCTTCTCCGCCGTAGCGCGCGGCCAGGTCGTAGGGGCGGCGCATCTGATCCTGGATCGCCGCCGCCACCTGGCGCAGGCATTCGTCGCCGGCGTGGTGGCCGCAGCTGTCGTTGTATTTCTTGAACAGATCGACGTCGGACAGGATCAGCGCCAGCGTGCTGCGCGCGCGCTGGCAGTGGCGCCAGGCCTTGTCGAGGCGCTCGTCGAAATTCCTGCGGTTGGCGATGCCGGTCAAGCCGTCGTGATAGGCCAGCACGCGCAACTGGTCGGCCTGGAATTTCAGCGTCAGGTGGGCGTTGACGCGGTTGAGCAGGGTGATGGGGGTGACGGGCTTGCTGACGAAATCGGCGGCGCCGGCCTCCCAGCATTCCAACTCCTGTTGCGGGTTTTGCAGCCCGGTGACGAAGATAACGGGAATATCGTGGGTGGCCGGATCCTGCTTCAGGCGCCGGCATACGTCCATGCCTTTGAGGCCGGGCATTTCCACGTCCAGCAACAGCATGTCCGGCGGCGTGGCCCGGCAGAATTCCAGCGCCTGCTCGCCGTTGGTGGCCATGAAGACATCGTGCCGTTCGCGCAGTATCTGATGCGCGACCACGATATTGGCCGGCTGGTCGTCGACGACCAGTATCCGGCCGCGCCGGCCGGCGGCAGGCCGGACAAGGCCTGGGATGTCTTGGTTCATGGCTGTGGCGCTTTCTGCTGCCGCATGTCCTCGCACAGGCGGACGGCAGCCGTGAAGTTCATCTGCATGATCGCCTCGTTGAGCCGGTCGAACTCGCCGGGGCGGGCGCGGCCGTGTCGCTGCCGGAGCGAGGCGAACAGCTGTATCGCCTCGACATTGGCTTCGCGCAGCAGCTGGGTCAGTCTGTCGAGGCCCTCGGCCAGTTCGAGGCCCGGATTCTGCTCGGCGTCATGCTGCGGAGCGTTGAGGCGCGACGAGTTTTCCAGTTCCGCCGCCAATTGCCTGGCGGCCTGTTCGGCTTGCCCGGCTTCCCGTTCGAGATCGGCGTAGTCGGCGGGCCAATCCTGCTCGGCGGACCGCAGCGCTTTTTCTTCCAGAGCGGCCGTCGCCGCCAGGGCTTCCGCGCCAATGGTGGCCGCCAGTCCTTTCAGTGTATGCAGAAACTGTATGCCTTGCTCGCGCTGCCGGAGGCGGCGCGCTTGCTGCAGTCCATCCCGCAGCGCGCGGCTTTCCTCGCAGAAACTGAGCAGGGTGTGGCGGTAGATTTCCAGATTGCCGCCAAAGCGTACGATGGCGGCTTCGCTGTTCAGCAGCCGGCGGGCGACGGCCGTGGCCGGAGGGCGGCTTTCCGGAGCGGCCTGGCCGCGGGCGTGGTGCAGGATGACCCCGACCAGCTGGGCCAGGTCGAAGGGTTTGCCGACATGGTCGTTCATGCCGGAGGCCAGCGCGGCTTCGCGATCCGCCGGCATCACATTGGCGGTCATGGCGACGATGGGCAGCGCCTCGGGCGGGAAGTCCTGCCGCAGAAGCCGGGTGACGGCATAGCCGTCCATGTCCGGCATCTGGATGTCCATCAATACCAGATTGTAAGACGCGGGGGCGTTGCGAACCGCGTCCAGCGCCGCCATGCCGCAGTCGGCCACATCGATTTCGGCGCCTTCGCTGCCCAGCAGCTCGCGGGCGACTTGCTGGTTGGTCAGGTTGTCCTCCACCAGCAGCAGCCGCAACCCGCTCAGCCGCATTTGCCGGGGCGCGTCCGGAGGCGGGAGGCTTTCGCGGCGGCCATTGCCCGCCCGGGCGTCGGCGACGGCGTCGAACAGCATGGAGGCGGTGAGGGGCTTGACCAGCAGGCTGTCGAACATGTCTGGAGCCTGGCTCCGCCGCTGCTCGAGCAGCTCGCGGCCGTAAGCGGTGACCAGCACGATCACTGAAGCGCGCGCGCTGCTTTCCAACTGGCGCAGCCGGCTGCAGGTTTCCCAGCCGTCCAGTCCCGGCATGCGCCAGTCCACCAGGATGACGTCATAGTCTTTCGGGCGAGGCTGCTCCATCAGGGCCAGCGCCTCCTCGCCGCTGGCCGCGGTATCCACCGTCCAGCCAAACGCGCGCAGCAGGCCGCTCTGGGTTTGGCGGGCGTTGTCGTTGTCGTCTATCACCAGGCAGCTGAGATCGCGCAGCGAGACGACGTCGACCGCCGGTTTCGGCGCTTCGGCCGTTTCGCAATCGATCTCGAAGCGGAACAGGCTGCCTTTGCCCGCTTCGCTTTCCACGCTCAGTTGGCCGCCCATCAGCGCCACCAGCCGCTGGCTGATGGCCAGGCCCAGGCCGGAGCCGCCGTAGCGGCGCGCGGTGGAAGCTTCCGCCTGGGAGAAGCCCTCGAAGATGCGTTGCAGATGCTCGGGCGCGATGCCGATGCCGGTATCGCGCACCGAGAAGGCGATGCGCAGCTTGTTCTCTTCCCGGCCAAGCAGCCGGGCCGCCATCACTACTTCGCCGCGTTCGGTGAACTTGATCGCGTTGCCGGACAGGTTGATCAGGATTTGCTGCAGCCGCAGCGCGTCGGCGGAGATCCAGTCGGGCAGCTCGGGGTCGATGTCGAACAGCACCTCCACATCCTTGTCGCCGACATTGGCGGACATGATCACGCCGACGTCGCGCAGCAGTTTGTCGACGCTGAATGGATGGGGGGCCAGCGTCAGCTTGCCGACCTCCACCCGGGAGAAGTCCAGGATGTCGTTGAGTATGCCCAGCAAGGTGCGGGCGGCGGAGGCGGCCTTGTCGGCGTAGTCGGCCTGGCGCGGATTCAGGCCGGTCTGCTGGATTAGCTGCAGCATGCCCAGGATGGCGTTCATCGGGGTGCGGATTTCGTGGCTCATATTGGCCAGGAACTCCGACTTGGAGCGGTTGGCGCTGTCCGCCGCGGCTTTGGCCTGGCTCAGCCAAGCTTCGCGTTCGCGCTCCAGCGTGACGTCGCGGTTGATGCCGGCTACTCGGAGGGCCTTGCCGCCGGCGCCGTACTCGATTCGCGCCGCGGCCTGCAGGTGGCGGGTTTCGCCGTCCTGCCGCAGGATGCGGAAGTCGGCGGTGTAGACATCGGAGCCTTCCAGCGCGCGCTGCAGCTGGTGTTCGGCTTGCTCGACGTCGTCGGGATGGACCCGGCCGCGCCAGTGGTTGTAGTAGAGGCCGAAGTCGCGGAATGACCGGGGCAGGTCGTAAATCTCGAACATGCGGTCGTTCCACTCCAGCATGTCGCTGTCCAGTGTCCAGCTCCAGATGCCCAGCTCGGCGACTTCCGCCGCCTTGACCAGCTGGTCGCGCGCCAGCTCCAGTTGATGGCGGTCGTGTTCGCGCTGGGTGATGTCCGCTGCGATGACGAGATAGCCGGTGACCAGGCCTTCATCGTTCTCCAGCGCGGATACGGTCAGCAACACCGGCAGGGTGCCGCCGTTGCGGCGCACGTAGGTCCATTGGCTTTCGTCCGGGCCCAGCCGGGATGGGGCGATGATGGCGTCGATCCCGGGCTTGATGTCCTCGCCCAGGCGCTCGCCGATCGCGCGCGCGCGTTCGGCCAGTTCGCGCGGATCATGAAAGCGGGTCAGGGACTCGCGCCCTATCATGTCGGCGGCGGCGTAGCCCAGCATGCGCTCGGCGGCGGGATTGAACAGGGTGATCACCCCATCTTGATCGGTGGCGATGATGGCGTAGCCGGCATTGGCGAGGATGGCGTTTTGCAGCGCGGAGAATACCCGGATCTGCGCGGTGCGCTGTTCCACTTGCCTCTCCAGCCCGGCATTCATTTCGAGGATGCGCCGCTCGTTCGCCACCTGTTCGGTGATGTCGCGGATGATCAGGGCGACGCCGCCCTGCCGGCCGGCGGTCAGCACCGGCGAGACGGTGACGGCGGCATCCAGCCGCCTGCCTTCCCGGTCGTGGAGGAAGCAGATCAGCTCCAGCGGCGTCGACTCTGGAGGCTCGGCGCTCAGGAAGGATGGCGCGCCGCTGTCCGCCGAGGGCAGGTGGATGAAGTTTTCCAGCGGTTTGCCCATGGTTTCCCGCGCCGGGTAGCCCAGCATTTTTTCCGCGCCCAGGTTCCAGCTGGCGATGCGGCCTTCGGAGGAGCAGCCGATGATGGCGTCGTGCGAGCTTTCCACGATGGCGGCCAGCTCAGCCTGGCGGGCGCTGGCTTGCCGGTATTTTCGCCGGTAGACCGCCAGCACCATGGCGATCAGCAGAAATACGCCCAGCGCGCTGCCCAGCGCGGACAGGCGGGCGGTTTGGGCCAGCGTGGCGACGGCCTGATCCGGCAGCACGGCATAAATGCGGCAGTAGTGTTCTGGCGCGGCAGGATCGAAGGGGATGTCCAGCCAGCGGGCGTAGGCGGTGCCGTGGGGCGAGGCATAGGCTTGCAGGCCGTCCGGCTGGTCGGCCCTGGCTGGCGTCGGCCGGAAGTCGTCCTGCCAGCGCCAGCGATGGCCATGCTCGAAGCCGAAGGTGTGTTGAGGATCCGGCTGCAGCAGGTAGTCGCCGTCGCGGTTGGTCAGATAGATGCGCAGCTCCATCGGAATGCTTTTCAGGAGCGATTGCAGCAGCCGGCTGGCATTGTAATTGAGGATCACGATGCCGAACATGCGGCCCTGCTCGTTGAATATCGGGGTGGCCACCCGCAGCGTCGGGAGCAGCTCGGCATCGGGATGCGGATGCTGAGAATGGCGCCGGCCCGCGGTGATGTCGGAAAAATAGACTTGTCCTCGCGCCAGCTTGGCTGTTGCCTGCATGTAATCGCTGCCGCCATGCGTGCGCAGCGTTTGGGCGGATGTGATTTTCGCCTGGCCGTCGGGGCCGCGTTCGGCCCGCACCAGTTCCCGGCCATTGTCCGCCACGCCGATGAAGCGGATGGAGGTCAGGTCGGGGTTGGCGTCGAGGAAGGAGGCGAATATGGTGCCCAGTTGCCGCCTCCAGGTTTCATCGCGGGTGTTTTCCCGGCGGTCCAGGTTCCGGTTGGAGGCGGCGCGGACGATGCCGGATACCGGGGGCGTGTTGCCGAGAAACAGCGCGTCGCGGCGCAACTGGTCGAACTGCTGCCGCAGGATGTCGTTGCGGGTATGGGTGACATAGCCCAGGCGGATCTGGTAGGCGCTCAGCAACTGCTGGCGCTGGTGCAGGCCTGCCTGGAACGCCACCACCGCGGTGACGGCCGCCACCATGCACAGGAAGGCGACGATCAGCCGCAATTCCTGTTTCAGCCAGCCGGACAGACGCGGAATCCGAGGCAAGGGCAGCTCCTGCAAGTAAGGAGGGCGGGTCGGCGATACCGTTTTCGATTATAGGTAGAGCCAGCGCGCATTTGAATTGCATTTCATGCGAAGGCGCGGGGCCGGCCGATTGCCGCGGGGGGCGGCCGGGCGGAGCGGGCAAAAGGGGAGCGCCTCGCCGGCGGCGGGAGCATTCGATAAAACGCCCGGGACGCGTTGGCGCGGCCGGGCGTTGGCGCATTCCCTGCCGGGGAAAAAGCGGCCCCGCAGCGGGGCCGTCGTGGATCAGCGCAGCTCCTTCCACAGGAAGGCGTATTCCATCGCCGCGATGCGGGCTTCCTCGTCGTGGCTGGCGGCGGCGCCGTGGCCGCCTTCGGTGCGCTCGTAATAGCGGACATCGGCGCCCATCGCCTTCATCGCCGCGTACATCTTGCGGGCGTGGCCGGGATGGACGCGGTCGTCCAGCGTGGAGGTGGCGAACAGCGTGGCCGGGTACTTGGCGCCGGCGCGGATGTTCTGGTACGGCGAATAGCGCTGGATATAGGCCCAGTCGGCCGGCTGGTCCGGGTTGCCGTACTCGTCCATCCAGCTGGCGCCGGCCAGCAGCTTGTTGAAGCGCCGCATGTCCAGCAGCGGCACCTGGCAGACCACGGCGTGGAACAGCTGCGGGTACTTGGTCAGCATCACGCCCATCAGCAGGCCGCCGTTGCTGCCGCCCTTGATGCCGAGATGGCGGGCGTCGGCGATGCCGCGCCGGGCCAGGTCCCTGGCGATGGACGAGAAGTCGTCGTAGGCTTTCTGGCGCTTGTGCTTCAACGCCGCCTCGTGCCAGGCCGGGCCGTATTCGCCGCCGCCGCGGATATTGCCCAGCACGTAGACGCCGCCTCGCTCCAGCCAGGCTTTGCCCAGGGTGCCGCTGTAATAGGGCGTCAGCGACACTTCGAAACCGCCGTAGCCGTACAGCAGCGTAGGGTTCTTGCCGTTCAGCTTCATGTCCTTGCGCGCCACCACGAAGTAGGGCACGCGGGTGCCGTCGTCGGAGCGGGCGAAGAACTGCTGGATGCGGTAGGGTTTGGCGTCGAAGAAGGCGGGCTGCTGTTTCAGCGGCTCGCGCGCGTCGCTGCCGGCGTGGGCCAGCGACAGCGAAGTCGGCGTCAGGAAGTCGGTGAAGGTGAAGAAGTAGTCGTTGGAGTCGTCGCTGTCCACCGCGCTGACGCTGATGCTGCCGTAGCCGGGCGCGGCCACCGGGCGCGACTGCCATTTGCCGTCCACCACTTTCCACTCCACCAGCCGGCTCTTGACGTTGTCGAGCACGGTCAGGATCAGCGCGTCGCGGGTGCCGGCGCTGCCGCCCAGCGAGGTGGTGGCGCTGGGCTGGAACAGGGCGGCGACGTCTCGCTTGCCCTGCAGGTAGTCGCTTGCCTTGATGGCCAGCAGGCTGCCGGCCTTCCAGTCATGGCCGCCGACCTTCCAGTCCTGGCGCGGCCGCAGCAGCAGCCAGGGGCCATGGAAGGACGCTTCGACGTGGCCGGGCTTGTCCAGTTTCAGCCACTTGCCGTCCTGTTTCAGGTAGGTGTCGCTGGAGAAGAAGCTGGTGCCCTGGCTGATCACGTCATAATGATGGCCGGCGGTGTCGATGCCGTCGGCGTTGACCGAGATGTCGGTCTGCTTGCCCTCGAACAGCGTCGCGGCGGCGGCCAGCGGCTGGCCGCGCTTCCATTCCTTGACGATGCGGGGATAGCCGGAATCGGTCAGCGAGCCTTTGCCGAAATCGGTGGCGACGTACAGGGTGTCGCGGTCAGCCCAGTTGACCTCGCTCTTGGCTTCCGGCACCACGAAGCCGTCGGCGAGGAAGCGCTTGGCCGGCAGGTCGAATTCGCGCACCACCGCGGCGTCGCCGCCGCCGCGGCTCAGCCGGATCAGGCAGCGGTCCTGCTTGGGTTTGACGCAGTCGGCGCCTTGCCACACCCAGTTTTCCTTTTCATCCTTTGCCAGCTTGTCTAGGTCCAGCACCGTTTCCCAGGCAGGCTCTGCCTTGCGGTATTCGTCCAGCGTGGCGCTGCGCCACAGGCCCCGCGGATGCTGGGCGTCGCGCCAGAAGTTGTAGTAGCGGTCGCCTATCTTTTCGATGGCGGGAATGCGCGCGCTGGAGTCGAGGACGGCCAGAATGTCCCGCTTCAACTGCGGGAAGTTTTTCCAGCCTTCGGTTTCCTTGACGGTGAGCGCGTTCTGCTGATGCACCCATTGCAGCGCATCCTTGCCCTGGATGTTTTCCAGCCACAGGTAGGGGTCCTGCGCGGCGGCATGGCCCTGCGCCGCCAGCAGCAGAGCCGCGGACGCGAGCAGTCTGGTCTTCATGATGTTCTCCTAAATGTGGTGCCCTTGCCGCCGGCGCGGTCGGCGTGCAGGGCGCCCTGTTGTCGCGGCGCGCCGGTCGGGCGGCGGCCAGTTCCAGACTGTATCGCGTTTCAAATCCTTTTGTCATCGGCGCGGGCCGCCGGTTTCCCTTTCTGATTGAGGCGTCTGGGTCTGGCTGCCGCGGGCTTCAGGCTTCTCCCGCCCATATCGTCGGCCTGCGGCCTGCCCATGGCAGACCGCGCTCCAGCTGGCCGGCCATCCGGAACAGCGCGTCCTCTCGTCCGGCCGGCGCGACGAATTGCATGCCGACCGGCAAGCCGGACGCCGTATCCTGGAACAGCGGCACCGACATGGCCGGCGCGCCGGCGGCGTTGAAGACCGGGGTGAACGGCGAGCCGCCCATCACGCGCTCGGTCCACTGGTGGCCGTCCATCGTTTCCGCGCCGGCCGCATAGCTGCCGATGGGCGGCGCCAGGTCGGGCAGGGTCGGCGTCAGCAGCAGATCGTAGCGCGTGAAGAAGGCTGCGACGCTGCGGGTGACGGCGTTGCGCAGATCCAGCGCCCGCACGATCTCGATGCCGCGTATCGCGTGTCCGGTCCGGTAGACGGCGAGCGTCTGCGGCTCCAGCGTGGACAGATCGATCTTGCGCCCGGTGGCTGCCGCCATGTCGTCGACCCAGGCGGCGATGTTTGCGGCCCACAGCACCGAGCTGGCATGGACGAAGGCGTCCCAGCTGCATCCAAGGGGAAGCGACGCTTCCTCCACGGCGTGGCCGAGCGACTCGCATAGCCGCGCGGCTTCGGCGAGGTGTCCGAGAATGGATGGTGAAGTGCGCTGGCCGCCCCAGGCTTGCGCCATCACGCCTATCCTCAACCGGCCGGGTTCGACGCCGACTTGCGCGAGATAGCTGCCGGCGGGCTCGGCGATGGAGAAGGGCTGGCCGGCATCCGCTCCGCACGCGGCGTCGAGCAGCGCGGCGCTGTCGCGCACCGAACGGCTGACGCCCAGCTGCGCGGCCAGACCGTGGATGGCCTCGTCGAGAATCGGGCCGTTGGATACGCGGCCGCGCGTCGGCTTCAGTCCGAATGCCCCGGAGGCGGCGGATGGGATGCGGATGGAGCCGGCCGCGTCGGTCGCATGCGCCATCGGCACGATGCCGGCGGCCACCGCCGCGGCGGCGCCGCCGCTGGAGCCGCCCGCGCCGCGCGCCGGGTTCCAAGGGTTGCGGGTCGGGCCGCAGAGCGCGGATTCGGTGGTGCCGCTCCAGGCGAACTCGGGCGTGGTGGTCCGCCCCAGCGTCGTTAGTCCCGCTTCGCGGAAGCGCCGCATCAGAATGGAGTCGGCCGCGGCGGTGAAGCCTTGCGCCAGCCGGCTGCCGAATTCTATCTTCCTGCCCGCCATGGTCACGCCTACATCTTTGATCAGGAAGGGCACGCCGGCGAGCGGCGAGCCCCGTTCCAGCGCCGAGGCGATGCCGGAGAGCTCGGGCTGCCAGGTTTCGATGACCGCGTTGATTTGAGGGTTGACCGCCGCGCACGCCCGTAGCGCCGCATCTGCGAGCTCCTGCGGACTGACTTCGCCCTGCGCGACCAGATTGCCCAGTCCCACCGCGTCATATTGCGCATATTCCGAAAGCTTCATCGCTGATTCCCATGGAGGATGCCCCGGCTCGACATGAGCCAGAGAGTGATGATACCGTTCGGTATCATTGCATGGGCATGATGATACCGAACGGTATCATCGTCAAGACGGATGGAAAAAATGAACAAGGGAAAAGCGGCCGAGCCTTCGGTCCCGCCGAGGGAGCGCCTCCTCGAGGCGGCAGGCGAGCTGTTTTACAACGATGGCATCCGGGCGACCGGCGTCGAGGCGATCGCCGCCCGGGCGAATACCACCAAGATGGCGCTGTACCGCCATTTCCAGTCGAAAGACGCGCTGCTGGCGGAGTGGCTGCGCCAGGTGATCGCGGGCTACTGGCGCAAGTTCGACGCCATCGAAGCCGAGCACGCCGGCGATCCGCGCGCGCAGATCCTGGCTTGGGCGGCCTTCTTCGCCGACGACGCCGGCGCCTGGTCGCACCGCGGCTGTCCATTCATCAATTCGATCGCGGAGCTGCCGGATAGGGAGCACGTCGGCCGCAAACTGATAGAGGAATACAAGCAAGGCCAGTGGCGGCGGCTGGCGGGTTTGTGCCGGGCCGCCTGCTTCGCGTCGCCCGAGGACACGGCGAGCGAACTGATGCTGGTGTTCGAGGGCGCGCAGGTCGCCACTCAGAACCGGTCCATCGCCGATGCCGGCGCGCTTGCGCAGCGGATCGCCAGCGCCATTGTCGAACGCCAGGCGCAGGCGTCGATCGGCTGATCGGCTGTGAAAAAGCCCCGCGGCGGCGGGGCTTGGCTGGCAGCTTACAGCGCGGGGTAGTCGGTATAGCCTTCCGCGCCGCCGCCGTAGAAGCTGTCCGGCTTCGGCGGGTTGAGCGGGGCGTTCCGCTTCAGCCGCTCCACCAGGTCCGGGTTGGCGATGTAGCTGCGGCCGAAGGCGGCGGCGTCGATATAGCCTTTCCTCAGCAGCGTTTCGGCCTTCTCCGCGGTGTAGCCGCCGGCGCCGACGATCACGCCGGGATAGCGCTGGCGCAGCTCGGCGCGGAAACCGTCGTCCAGCACCGGGCCGCCGGCCCAGTCAGGCTCGGAGATGTGCAGGAAGGCCAGCTTGCGCTTGGCCAACTGCTCGGCCAGGTACAGCGCCATTTCCAGTTGGTCGGTGTTGGTGACTCCGTTGAAGATGCCCAGCGGCGAGATGCGGATGCCGACGTGATCGGCGTCCCACTCGGCCACCACCGCGTCCACCACTTCCAGCAGGAAGCGGGCGCGGTTTTCCACGCTGCCGCCGTATTGGTCGGCGCGGACGTTGGCTTGCGGCGACAGGAACTGGTCGATCAGATAGCCGTGGGCGCCGTGGATTTCCACCAGGTCGAAGCCGGCGCGGCGCGCGTTGTCGGTGGCGCGGCGGTAGTCCTCGATGATGTCCGCTATCTCCTCGATTTCCAGCGCGCGCGGGGTGTCGCACTGTTCGCGCACCAGGCTGCCGTCTGCGGCGCGGATATTGGTGCGGCTGTCGGCCTGGATGGCGGACGGGCCGACCGGCGCGTCGCCGTTAGGCTGCAGCGAGCGGTGGGAGATGCGGCCGGTGTGCCACAGCTGCAACGCGATCTTGCCGCCGGCCTGGTGCACGGACTCGGTCACTTCGCTCCAGGCGCGGACCTGTTCCTCGCTGTAGATGCCGGGCGCGCCGGCATAGCCCTTGGCGGTGGGCGAGATGTGGGTGCCTTCGGCCACGATCAGGCCGGCGCTGGCGCGCTGGCGATAGTACTCCTTGGCCAGCGGGCCGGGCACGTCGCCCGGTTCGATGTTGCGCAGGCGGGTCAGCGGGGCCATCGCCACGCGGTTGGCCAGGGCGATGGCGCCCATTTGCAGCGGGGTCAGCAGTTTATCGGCGTGCATATCGGTTTCCTTGGAGGAGTTGTCGGAGTTACTGCTCGAAGCCAAAACCCTGGGCGCGCGCGACGGGCGCGACCTTGGGGAAGTAAACCTGGCGGTAGTAGCGCGCGGTGTTGGCGGTCCAGGGCTCGCCGTCGGCGCGGCCGATGTCCTGCCAGTGGCGGCGCAGGGTGTCGTCGTAGGCGGCGATGTGGCCGGCCAAGTCCTCGGCCTGGTAGCTTTCGCGATGAACGAAGCTCGAGCGCGGCAAGCGGGGCTTCGGTTCGGCGTCATCCTGAACGTGGCCTATCACCAGGCCAACCAGCGGGAA
Organism: Chromobacterium indicum; assembly: GCF_039708975.1. Classification (NCBI taxonomy): domain Bacteria; kingdom Pseudomonadati; phylum Pseudomonadota; class Betaproteobacteria; order Neisseriales; family Chromobacteriaceae; genus Chromobacterium; species Chromobacterium indicum. The sequence goes on along the minus strand of NZ_JAYFSJ010000003.1, from coordinate 308,181 downwards.
GGTCAGCTCCGGCAGATCCAGTAGGTCTATCATCGCCTGCGGATCGCGGCGGATGCCGCCGATCGGCACCACGCCCAGGCCGGCGGCGTGCGCGGCGGTGATCATGTTGCCCAGCGCGATGCCGGCATCCACCGAGCCGACGGCGAAGGCTTCCACGCTGTCGTGTATCACCTGCTTTTCACCGGCCATTTCCACGCCCAGATGGGTTTTGTGGAAGTCCATCACCACGACGACGAATACCGGCGCCTGCGCGATCCACGGCTGTCCGCCGGCGATTTCGGCGATGCGCCCGCGGCGTTCGGCGTCTTGCACCACCACCAGCGAGACCTGTTGGCCGTTGATCGAGGTCGGGCCTTTCCAGGCGGCGTCCAGAATGGCGTCCAGCAATTCCGGTGCGATGGGCTTGTCCTGATAGCTGCGCACGCTGCGATGGCTGTGCATCAGTTGCAAGGTTTCGTTCATGATTCGCTCCATTTCAATTATTTGAGTAGACCAGTCGTCTAGTATTGGCTTCAAGAAAACCCGCCGGCTGCGGCGGGATGCTCTCTTTATCGTTTACAGCTGGCGTTGTCAGGCTGCGGCAGCATGGTTTCCGTCAAGCGGTAGGCGTTGTGCATCGGCTGGTCCGAGCGCTGCACCTTGTACAGCAGCGCGCTGCCCACCCACAGGCTGTACAGGCTGGCGGCCAACTCGTCGGCTTCCAGATAGGTGCACAGGCTGCCTTCGGCTTGGCCGCGGCGTATGGCGTCGGCCAGGCGGGAGATCAGCCGGCCCATGCCTTCGGCCAGCATTTCGCGCATCGGCTCGGACAGGTCGGACACTTCCGCCGCCAGTTTCACCGCCAGGCAGGTATGGCTCTGTTCGGTGCAACGATGGGTGTCCAGCCAGCCCTGGAAATAGCGGATCAGGCAGTCGCGGGCATTGCCGGACTCGGGCCGCAGCAGCACCACCAGTCTTTCGTCGTAACTCAGGAAGTAGCGGCGCAGCATTTCCACGCCGTAGCCTTCCTTGGACGGAAAGTAATGGTAGAACGACCCCTTGGGCACGCCGGCGGTGGAGAGGATCTCCGCCAGCCCGACGGCTGCGAAGCCCTTGCCGAGGATGATTTCCTCGCCGGTGGCCAGCAGATGCTCGCGGGTGTCGGCTGAATGATTGGCTCGTGACATGCGCTGAATACTACTAGACCAGTCGTCTAGTTTCAAGAAAATTATCCGCCAACTCTCAAACCGTTGTCGTTTTCATTCCACAGCGGCGCGGCTTGACTGCGCCGGATGCCCATCCTACAACCAGCTCAGCGCGTCGCCGCCAAGCGGCCGATCCGGTCGGACGGCCGGGCGGCGGCGCCTTGCGAAAGGAGCGGGCGATGGACGAGAAGGATTCGACGGAGCAAGAGGGCGCGCCGGATGCCGGCCGCCGCGAGGCCTTGGGCTGTCTGGCCGCCTGGTCCGGCGCGGCGCTGGTGTGGACCATGGCGGGAGGCGTGCCGCGGGCGCAAGCTGCAGGGGCTATCGGCGCGGGCGAGGGCGGCCTGAGTTTCGTGCAGATCAGCGACACCCACCTGGGCTTCCACCGCGAGGCCAATCCCGACGTGCAGGGCAGCCTGCGCCGCGCGATCGCCGACATCAACGCCTTGCAGCGGGCGCCGGCCTTCGCCGTGCACACCGGCGACATCAGCCACCTGTCCAAGCCGGAGGAGTTCGACCTGGGGCGGCAGATGTTCAAGGAAATCCGCGTCGATCGCGTCCACACCATCCCCGGCGAGCATGACGCGCTGGACGACGGCGTGTCCGGCTATCTGAAGTTCTTCGATCACGACGGCAAGGGCAAGGCCTGGTACAGCTTCGACCAGGGCGGCGTCCACTTCGTCGCGCTCAACAATGTGCTGAACTTCTCCACCAGCCGGCTGGCGGCGCTGGGCGACGAGCAACTGGCCTGGCTCAAGCGCGATCTGGCCGGGCTGTCGCGCTCCACGCCCATCATCGTGCTGGCCCATATTCCTTTGTGGACGGTGTACGAGCCCTGGGGCTGGGGCACTGCCGACGCCGACCGGGTGATGGCGCTGCTGCGGCCGTTCGGCTCGGTGACGGTGCTGAACGGCCATATCCACCAGGTGATGCAGAAAGTGGAGGGGCATGTCGCCTTCCACACCGCGCGCTCGCTGGCCTATCCGCTGCCGACGCCGGGCCAGGCCGGCTTCGGCGAGCCGGCGCCGGTCAAGGTGCCGGCCGGAGAGCTGGGCAAGCTGTTGGGCACGCGTCAGCTGACCATCGTTCCGGGCAGCGGCCAGCTGGCGATGGTCGATACGCCGCTGGATCATTGAGAGAGGGGGATGGCATGGGCGCTTGGAAAACGGGAGCGGCGCTGGGCGCCTGGCTGGCCGCCTGCATGGCCTGGGCCGGGCCGCAGCAGGTGGACATCAGCAAATTCGCGTTCACGCCCAAGGAGGTGACGGTGGCGCCGGGCACCAAGGTGGTGTGGGTCAACCACGACGAGATTCCCCACACCGTGTCCGGCCGGGACAAGACTTTCGTCTCCAAGGCGCTGGACACCGACGACCGCTACGAGCATGTGTTCGACAAGGAGGGCGATTACGCCTACTTCTGCGCGGTGCACCCGTACATGACCGGCGTGGTGCACGTGCGCAAGCCCTGAGCGGGTTTACTTCAGATAGGAGCGGAGCACCTGCAGCACGGCGTCCAGGTCGTGCTGGCGCTGCTCCAGCTCCGGTTCCTTGACCACGTGGTCGGTCAGATGGCCTTCCATCACCGCCAGCATCAGTCCGTTGACCGCGCCGCGTATCGCGGCGATCTGCTGCAGGATGGCCGAACAGTCGCCATCGCTCTCCAGTTGTTTTTCCAGCGCGGCGGTCTGGCCTTGCAGCCGGCGCACTCTTGCCAGCAGCTTGGTCTTGTCCCGTACCGTATGCGACATCTCATGGTTCTCCGTGTTTTATCGGCCGATCTTAGCATGGCATATACTGGGGGCTAGTATTTTAATACTGGGGGTGAGTATAATCGCCCCATTCCCACTTCGCCTGGAAACTATTGTGAATTCCTTCGCCGCTCTGCTGCAGCAGGGCAACGCCTGGCTGTTCCTGCCCAGCGCCATCGCGCTCGGCGCCTTGCACGGCCTGGAGCCGGGCCACTCCAAGACCATGATGGCCGCCTTCATCGTCGCCATCCGCGGTTCGGTGCGCCAAGCCGTGCTGCTGGGCCTGGCCGCCACCGTGTCCCACACCGCGGTGGTCTGGCTGGTGGCATTGGCGGGCCTGCATTTCGGCCGCAACTGGAACGCGGAAACCGCGGAGCCGTATTTCCAGATCGCCTCGGCGGCGCTGGTGATCGCGGTGGCGGCGTGGATGATGTGGCGAACCTGGCACCATAGCCGGCATGGCCACGATCATCATCACCATGATGGCGAGGCCAAGGAGATAGACACCGGCCACGGCGTGGTGGCGCTGGAGATTGCCGAGGCCGGCATGCCGCCGCGCTTCCGGCTGGCGGCCGCGGATGGCCATCGCCTGGCGTGGCGGGCCGATCAAGTTGCGCTGGAAACGGAGCGCGCCGACGGCGGCCGCCAGGTTTTCGCTTTCCGCGACGCCGGCGCGTTCTTCGAGTCGGTGGAGGTGATTCCCGAGCCGCATGCCTTCGTCGCGCGCCTGAAACTGGGGCACGGCCATCACAGTCATGATTACGACATCGAATTCGCCGAGCATGGCCATCATGCGGCGGCTCGGGACGAGGGCCTGGACGTGTCCGCGCCCGGCTATCAGGATCCGCACGAGCTGGCGCACGCCAATGATATCCGCCGCCGCTTCGCCGGCCGCGACGTCACCACCGGCCAGATCGTGGTGTTCGGCCTGACCGGCGGCCTGGTGCCGTGCCCGGCCTCCATCACGGTGCTGCTGCTGTGCTTGCAACTGAAACAGGTGGCGCTGGGCGCGACGCTGGTGTTGTGCTTCAGCATCGGCCTGGCGCTGACCATGGTGGCGTCCGGCGTGCTGGCGGCGCTGAGCGTCAAGCACGTGGCCGGCCGCTGGAGCGGTTTCGGCGAATGGGTGCGGAAGGCTCCCTATGTTTCCGGCGCGCTGATCATGCTGGTGGGCTTGTATCTGGGCTGGTCTGGCTGGTCGCATTTGGCTTGAGCGGCTGGATAGGGCGACAAGGGCGGCTCCCGCGCGGGGCCGCCTTTTTTCATGCGTTTTCAAGGAATGGATTCCGAGGCCTTGATCTGTATCATGCTTAAAGATGTGTAATATATACATCTTTAATTCCAGCATGTAGGCTGCGGACTGAGTCAGTTACTTGGGAGGCCCGCGAAGGGAGCGCATATGAAAAACACGCGAAGACTATGGGGATGGCTGGCGGTGATCTGCCTGCTGTCATTCTCGGTCCTGCTCTATATGGGCAAGGAAATCTATCAGGCGGCGCCGCCGATTCCGACGGTGGTGCAGGGCGCCGACGGCAAGGCGCTGTTCACCGGCGAGCAGATACGCCGCGGCCAGCAGGCCTGGCTGGCGTCCGGCGGCCAGCAGCTGGGCACGGTGTGGGGGCACGGCAGCTACGTGGCGCCGGACTGGTCGGCCGATTGGCTGCACCGCGAGGCGCTAGCGCTGCGCGAGGAGTGGGCCAGGCAGCGCTTCGGCAAGCCTTACGCGCAGCTGGATGTCGGCCATCAGGGCATGCTGGACGCCGAGCTGCGCCGCGAGATGCGCGCCAACGGCTATGACGCGGCCAGCGACACGCTGACGCTGAGCGCGGCCCGCGCCGCGGCCGCGCGCGAGGTGGCCGCTCATTATCAGGGCCTGTACGGCGCCGATCCGGCTTTCGACAAGCTGCGCGAGCAGTACGCGATGACTGCCAACGCGCTGCCGTCGGCCGACGACCGTCTGGCGGTGTCGGCGTTCTTCTTCTGGTCGGCCTGGTCCACCGCCGCCGACCGTCCGGGCGAGGCCGGCGTGTCCTACACCAATAACTGGCCGCACGAGCCGCTGGTCGGCAACGCGCCCACCGCGGCCAATGGCATGTGGTCCATCGCCAGCGTGATCCTGATGCTGGCCGGCATCGCCGCCATGGTGTGGTACCACATGGCCGCCGGCGAGGGCGAGGAGCCCGCGCAGGTGCCGGATGCCGATCCGCTGGGCCGGCTCAAGGCCACGCCGTCGATGCGCGCCACCCGCAAGTATTTCTATGTGGTGATCGGCCTGTTGCTGACCCAGGTGGGCATGGGCGCCATCACCGCCCACTACGCGGTGGAAGGCCACAGCTTCTTCGGCCTGCCGCTGGCCGAGGTGCTGCCCTGGGTGGTGAGCCGCACTATCCATACCCAGTTCGGCGTGCTGTGGATCGCCACCGCCTGGCTGGCCACCGGCCTCTACATCGCGCCGCTGCTGTCCGGCCATGAGCCCAAACATCAGAAGCTGGGCGTGGACGTGTTGTTCTGGGCGCTGATCTTCATCGTGGTCGGCTCCACCGTCTGCGGCTGGCTGGGCACGCTGCAGCGGCTGGGCACCGACTTCAGCTTCTGGATCGGCAACCAGGGCCTGGCTTACACCAGCATGGGCCGGGTGTGGCAGATCCTGCTGTTCGTCGGCTTGCTGTTCTGGTTGTTCCTGGTGACGCGCGCGCTGCTGCCGGCGCTGCGCAATCCCGAGACCGAGGGCCGCAGCCTGATCGCGATGCTGCTGCTGTCCGCCGCCTGCATCGGCCTGTTCTATGCCACCTCGCTGGCCTGGGGCCAGCACACTCATTACTCGATGATCGAGTACTGGCGCTGGTGGCTGGTGCATCTGTGGGTGGAAGGCTTCTTCGAAGTGTTCGCCACCGCGGTGATCGCGCTGATCTTCGCGCGGCTGGGTCTGATCCGCATGGCCAGCGCCAACCGCGCCATCGTACTGGAAACCATTGTCTTCCTGTTCGGCGGCATCCTGGGCACGCTGCACCATCTGTACTTCACCGGCGCGTCCACCGCGGTGATTTCCATCGGCGCGGTGTTCTCGGCGTTCGAAGTGGTGCCGCTGGCGCTGGTGGGTTTCGAAGGCTGGCAGACTTACCGCCGCGGCGGCGCCGCGCCATGGGTGGCGCGCTACAAGTGGGCCATCCTGTGCTTCGTCGCGGTCGGCCTGTGGAATACCGTGGGCGCCGGCCTGCTGGGCTTCGCCATCAACCCGCCGATCTCGCTGTACTACGTGCAGGGGCTGAACATGACGCCGGCCCACGGCCACGCGGCGCTGTTCGGCGTCTACGGCATGCTGGGCATAGGCTTGATGCTGTTCTGCCTGCGCGGCGTGTCGGAGGCGGAGCAATGGGATGACGGCCTGTTGAAACCGACTTTCTGGATGCTCAATATCGGCCTGTTCATGATGGTGTTCATGTCCATCCTGCCCTCCGGCATCTACCAGGCCTGGGCCAGCATCGAGCATGGCTTGTGGTACGCGCGCTCGCCGGAGGTGGTGCACTCGGCGCTGATGCAGAATCTGGTGTGGCTGCGGGTGCCGGGCGACATCGTGTTCGCGCTGGGCGTGCTGTATCTGGGCCGCTTCGCCCTGAAGCTGCTGGGCTGGGGCGGCAGGAAGGCTGCCGCGGCGCAACGGGCGTGAGCGGGGGGTTAAGAATGGAAAAAGCCGGGCATGCCCGGCTTTTTCGCGTTTTACAGCGTCTTGTACATCAGCGTGGTGGCCTGCAGCTTTTCGCCGCGGCCATCCCAGGCGTAGCCGGGGATTCGGCCGGCTTCCAGATAACCCAGCGACAGGTATAGCGGCTCGGCCTTGTCGCCGCTGGCGGTGTCCAGCGTCAGCAGGCTGCGGCCGCGTCGCCGCGCCTGCGCCTCCAGCTCCGCCATCAGCGCGCGGGCCAGGCCCAGGCGGCGATGGCGCGGATGCACCATCAGCTTGCATGCCTCGGCGCGGTGCGGCTGGTTGGGCGGGGTGTCGCAGTCCAGTTGGACGCTGCCGGCCAGTTCGCCGTCCGCCAGCGCGGCCAGTAGCACCCGGCTGCCGCCGGCGACGCCGGGCAGCGTCTTGCCGCGCCAGAAGGCGGCGGCTTGTGCGATGGAAAACGGCAGCATGAAATGGATGCTGGCGCCGTCATGCACGCAGGCGCGCAGCAGTTCCGCCAATTCCGGCAGCCTGGCTTCGGCTTGCGCGGCGTCGAGCGCGATGATTTCCAATTGCGCCATCTTGATTCTCCTAGGTTCTTCTTTTGGATGAGTGGACGCATGATGAAGCAAGAAAAAGGCCCGGTTGACCGGACCTTCGCCATTTTCAAGGATCGGGCGGTCTGGGCAGCGGCTGCGCGTCCGGAATGTCCGGCGCGCCGCGCTGGATTTCCGCCTTCGCGATCACCGGCGCCGCCTCCGGCCGCCAGCTATCGCCGCCCTTTTTCACTGGGGGCAGCGCTGGACGGGCTGGCGGCCGCCACTTGGTGATGGGCGTGGCTTGATGGACGATGGGCTGGAGCGTCGGTGCAATGGCTGGTTTGGCCGCGGCGGGCGGAGGAGGAGGAGGAGGGGCCTCCGCCGGCCACAGCCGCCAGGCTGCGCCGCCCGCCGCGAGGCCTATCAGGATGGCGAGTCCGGCGCGGCGCGGGATCACCAGCTCACCTGGTCGTTCAAGCTGAGGCTGCCGCTGGCCGGTGTCTGCAGGCTGCGGTTGCCGGACAGGTTTTCCCAGCTCACGCTGCCGTCGGCGTTCTTGCGGTAATACTTGTAGGCGATTTGCTGGCTGGCGGGCAGGTTGACGCCGTTGCGCCATGACGGGTAGGCGGCGGCGTCCAGCGGGATGCCGAGGTCGGTGTTCCAGTTGCCCAGCGCGCGGGCATTGCCGGTGACGTAGACCTGCTGGCCCCACTGAGTGCTGGCGGCGGCGTTGATGCCGACGGCCACTTCGCCCGCCTTGGGCGCGGCGCGGCAGTTGTTGTAGCGAGCGCATGCCACTTGCGGGACATCGACGATGCGGCCGGCGTTGATCGAGGCCAGCAGGCTGATGTATTCACCCATCGCCCAGTTCAGCGGCCCCATCGACTTGGTGGCGCTGCCCGGCTGGTAGCCGGCCGGCGTGGTCACCGCCCAGCCGTCCGGCAGCGTGGCGCTGTTGGACCATACCTGCTCCGGCAACATGCCTTCCGGCGTGGCCAGCAGCTTCAAGGTGGCGAAGTAGGGCTGGCCGGCGCTGCCCGCGCCTTGGCGGGCGATCTCGTACATGCCGCGCTCGGCGGTGAAGATCGGCCACAGCCGGCCGACGCCCGCGCCGTCGAAATCGCTGCCGTCGTTGTGCTCGCCGTAGCCGTCGAAGTTGTAGCGGAACCAGGCGTTGGCCGGCAGCTTGGGCGCGCCGGGCAGCGCCAGATACTGGCCGAGCACGCTGTCGAACACAGCCATGGTGTTGACGATGGTGGGATCGTCGGCGCGCTTGACGCCCATTCGCACCAGCTCCAGGAAGCCGCCGTCCACCACGCGGCGGGCATCGCGGCTGCCGCCGCCGTTCTTGACCGTCAGCGTCTGCGGCGTGTCCGGCCCGGCCGCCGGGTTGAAGCTGGCGCGATCGGTGCCGCTGCCGGCGCGATTGGCCGGGTTGATCCGGATGTAGTAGCTGCCGTTGCCGAAGCCGCCGCTGGTGGTGTAGGTCCAGGCGGCGACGTTCTGCTGCCAGTAGTCGGCGGCGGACAGATAGCGGCCGGCGCTGGCGTCGTCGCCGTTGGCGCGGGCGATGTCGGCGGCGGCCGCCAGGCCGGCGATCTCGGCTGCGAGGGTGGACGGCGAGTAGCCGGCGTTCTCTTCCCAGCGCTCCTGGTAGCTCCACGGACCGGTGGCGACGATGTAGTCGGCAGTCTGCTTGATCTTGGGCCATAGCGGATTGGAAACGGACGGCCCCAGCCGCCAGGCCAGCAGGATGGGCATCGCCTGCTCGTCCATCTGCGTGCCCTGCCAGTACGGCCAGCCGCTGACCCAGGCGTTCTGCGGGAAGCGGCCGACGCGGCTGTAGCCGGCGGCGCAGCCAGGCGCGTTGTATTCCGCCACGCCGCAGTCGCTGTTCTGCTGCAGCGTGTTGAACAGATAGTTGACCACGGTCGTGGCGGTGGAGGCGTCGCCGGCGGTGTAGAGGGCGTTGGCGAACTTGAACAGGTCGCGCGGCCACACCAGATGGTAGCCGCCCTGGTTGGCGTCGCTCTGGGTCTCGCCCCATGGCGTGCCGATGCCGGCGATCATCGCGCCGTTACTCTTGTCCTGCATGGTTTTCAGCGTCATCGCCGCCAGGTAGTAGCGGTCATCGGCCAGGCCGCCCTGGGTGGCCAGGCCGGCGGCGTAGGCGTGCCAGGCATTGTCGTACTGCTGTTGCGCGGTTGAAAGATCGCTGCCCAAGGACGCGGCGGCGGCGTTGACGGCGTCGCCCTGGCTCTTGCCGAAACCCAGCACCATGTCGAAAGACACGCTGGCCGCGGCGGGATTGCCCAGGTCCAGCCAGCCGGTCTGGGCGACGTTGCCGTTGGTGGCCGAGCTGAAGGTCCAATCCATCTTGCTGTCGCCGCTGCCTATCAGATCGGTCCAGCCGTCGCTCTGGCCGACGAAGCCGTTGGACAGCATGGCCTGGCCGTTGACGGTCTTCCACGGCAGGCTGGCCATCAGCGCCGAGGCGCGGCTGTTGCGGCTGGCCGCCAGCGCGTAGCCGCCGGCTGCAGCCACGGTCTGGGCGCTGTTGCCGCTGCCGACGTTGTCCAGATAGGGCTTGAACAGCACGTATAGATTGAAGTCGCCGACCGTATGGCCGTTCAGGGCGGTGAAGGTCACGCGCTGCACCAGCGCGTCGCGGTTGGGGTCGGCGAAGATGCGTTTGCTGATCCGCCAATTGTGGCCGTCGTTGCCGGTGCTGGCGATCCAGCTCATCGTGCGCTTGTCGCTCTGGCTGGCGGAGTAGGCCTGGCGTTTCTCCTCGTCGACGAAGGTCTTGCCGGCGTCGCCGACCAGAAATTGCAGATCCACCGATTCCGGCGTGTCCAGCGCCGGGTAGTACACCTCGGACACGATGCCGCGATAGCCGGTGAAGTAGACGCGGGAAGGGCTGCCGACAGCGGTGCCGACGAAGGACTTGGCCGCCGGGCCGCGCACTGGCGCGCCGCCGGGGGCGCCGAAGGCCTCCGCGGCCAGGGCGGCCGGAGCGAACAGGCTGGTGATCAGGACGCCCAGCAGGGCCGGGCGGGTCAGGGACGGATGGGGCATGGTTATTGTCTCCTCTTTGTTTTACTGGCGTTGACGAAGCCTTGCGGCTCAATGTCATTGTAATTTTGTTACGCAATATACCAAATAAATGAGACGGCGGCGGCGCGCGCCCGCGCGAGTGTTCGGGAGTACAGGCCGCGGTGAAACGCAAGCTCCGCCAGGCCGTTGGGATGGGAGGGCATGCGCCGAGCCGGCCTGCCGGCACAAAGGATGGGGCGAGGCGGGCCTCGCGGCGCTTACGCTGCCAACAGCCGGGCAAACTGTCCGGTTTTCCAACCCATACCGATACAGGGGGATACAATGAGCCAGACCAAGGTGGAGTCCCAGTCCGTCGCCCAGCCTCGCCACGGCCAAATATTCGAGCCCGCTTCGCGAGGCCAGCTGTGCGTGGACGGCGTCAACGCGCAATGTCCGCTGCAGAGCTGGCAGGTCAACGGCCTGGAAGGCGGCAAATTCTTTCCGGCCGCGGAGGCCAATCTGCACGACCCGTTGGCGCCGACCGACGCCGTCAACGCCAAGCCCCCCGTCGATGGCAGGATAGCCAGCGCCGGCCAGGACCACTCGGCGGTGCTGGACGAGCAGAGCGCCGATCGCTGGCACAAGCATCCGGCGAGGCCCGGCCAGATGCTGGAATTCAAATGGAGCTACCACGCCATCCATCTGACGCGGCGCTGGAACTACTTCATCACCAAGGCGGATTGGGATCCGAACCGGCCGCTGACCCGCGCCCAGTTCGAGGCGGAGCCGTTCTACAAGGCGGAGCTGACCGCGCAGCCGTTCTGGGAACACCAGGCGGAGCTGACCCCGCCGCAGCCCACTATCCACCAGGTCCATCTGCCGGAGCGCAGTGGTTATCACGTGGTGCTGGCGGTATGGGAAGTGGCGGACACCGGCAACGCCTTCTACCAGGTGATCGATTTCAATTTCTTATGATGCGCGCAGCGTTGCCGCTGTAGTTTTGTGACACAGATCAAATAAACATGTATTATTTGTATATCTTTAAGAGTCCCCGGCGTCCAGGGGCTTTTTTTCGGCAATAAAGATGTATTTTTTGAATATCTTAAGGAGCTGACATGCTGAGCGAACAAACCCGATCCTTGGTCAAGGCCACCGTGCCGGTGCTGCAGCAGCACGGCGTGGCGTTGACCAGCCATTTCTACCGCCGCATGTTCGAACACAACCCGGAGCTGAAGAACGTGTTCAACCAGGGCCATCAGCATTCCGGCCAGCAGCAGCAGGCGCTGGCGATGGCGGTGCTGGCTTACGCCCAGCATATCGACGATCCATCGCCGCTGCTGCCGGTGCTGACTCGCGTCGCGCACAAGCATGTCAGCCTGGGCATACGCGCCGAGCACTATCCCATCGTCGGCAAGCATCTGCTGGCCTCCATCCGCGAGGTGCTGGGCGAGGCGGCCGGAGACGATCTGATCCAGGCCTGGGCCGAGGCCTACGGCTTGCTGGCGGACACGCTGATCGGCATCGAAAACGGCATGTACCGCGACACCACCAACGCCGATGGCGGCTGGAGTGGCTGGCGGCCGTTCCGGGTGGCGAAAAGGGAAACGGAGAGCGAGGAGATCGCGTCGTTCTATCTGGAGCCCAGCGACGGCGGCGCGCTGCCGCCGTTCAAGCCCGGCCAGTACGTGTCGGTGAAGCGTTTCGTCGTCGAGTGGGGGCTGAGCCAGCCGCGCCAGTACAGCCTGTCCGACGCGCCCAACGGCGAGTACCTGCGCATTTCGGTCAAGCGCGAAGACGCGGGCGAAGGCAAGCCGGCCGGCCGCATGTCCAATCTGCTGCATCGCGAGGTCCAGGTCGGCGACGTGCTGGAGCTGAGCGCGCCGCAGGGCGATTTCTTCCTGCACGAAGAGCGGAACGGTCCGGCGGTGCTGATCAGCGCCGGCGTCGGGCAGACGCCGATGCAGGCGATGCTGGGCCAGTTGCTCAAGCGCGGCGGCCGCGAGGTGCGTTTCCTGCACGCGGCCCGGCACGGCGGCGCGCACGCGATGGGCGTGAAAGTGCGCCAGTTGGCCGAACGCCATCCGCAGCTGCAGATCCACGTCTGCTACGAGACGCCGCGCGCGCAGGATGTGATCGGCGCCGATTACCACGCGGCCGGACGCCTGAGCCTGGATGAGATCCAAAACCTGGCGCTGCTGCCGGATGCCGACTACTACCTGTGCGGCCCGCTGGGCTTCATGCGCGCGCAGCGCGACAGTCTGCGCGGCCTGGGCGTGGCGGCCGACCGCATCCATTACGAAGTGTTCGGCTCCCATCCCGGCGACGATTGAGGCTATCGGCCAGACGCGGTATGCTGCCGCCGATTCCCCGCACTGAAGACCGCCATGCAATTGACCCGATTCACCGACCTAGGACTGCGCGTGCTGATGTACCTGACCGGGCAGCAGCCCGGCCAGCTGGCCACCATCCCGGAGATCGCCGAGCGGTTCGAGGTGTCGCGCAACCACCTGGTCAAGGTGGTGCACTTCATGGCGCAGCAGGGCTGGCTGGCCACCTCCCGAGGCAAGGGCGGCGGCATGGCGTTGGCGCGGCAGCCCGAGCATTACCGGCTGGGCGAGGTGGTGCGCACGCTGGAAGGCAAGCCGCAGTTGATAGACTGCGCCGAACCTCCGTGCGCGCTGAGCCGCGGCTGTTTGCTGAAAGGCGCGCTGGACGAGGCGCTGGCGGCTTTTTTCCTGACGCTGGACGGCTATACCTTGCGCGACATCGTTGCCAGTCCCACTGGCGAAGCCATCATCCGTCTGCACCGCTTGAGCCGCTGATAGCGCGCTGATCCTGCGTTGCGCTTCCTTGCCGTACGATGCGTGCTGTCTGCGTCGGCGCGCCTTGGTTCTTAGGCGGTCGCCGGGCCTTTCAGCTCGACGCCGTTGCCGTCCGGATCGCGTAGGTAGATCGATGGGCCGGTGCCTTCGGCGCCGAAACGCTGTTTGGCCGGCTCGATGGCGATGCCTAGCCTGGTGAGGTGGGCGCGGATGGCGTCCTCGTCGAACGGCTCCACTCGCAGGCAGAAGTGGTCGACATTGCGGCCGGGCGCTTCTCCTTCTTTCGCCATCAGCAGGTCGATCAGCGCGGTGCCGGCATCCAGATGCACCAATCCCAGTTTTTCCTGTCTCCTCACCACGCGGCAGCCCAGCGTTTCCAGATAGAAGCGTTCGGAGCGGGCGGGATCGGCGACGCGCAACACGATATGATCAAGTCCGAGAATATTGAACGGAGTCATCGTCTTCTCCTGTTGGCTGTTGATGGTTATATGATATTTAAATGATATTCGATTGTTAAATTGTTATTTTCCATGATGTCGATAGCGCCGGACCGGCGCGAGGATGCAGAGGGGAAGAGCATGGAATGGCTGTTCGGCCTGCCGCGCGTGGCGGGCTTGTTTGTTTTGACCGCGCTGGCCGAGATCATCGGCTGCTATCTGCCGTGGCTGGTGTTGCGCGAGGGGAAACCCTGGTGGCTGTTGGCGCCGGCCGCGCTGTCGCTGGCTGTGTTCGCCTGGCTGTTGACTCTGCATCCGGCGGCGGCGGGCCGCACTTACGCCGCTTACGGCGGTGTCTACGTGGCGGTGGCGATAGGTTGGCTGTGGCTGGTGGACGGCGTGCGGCCGGACCGCTGGGACGCGCTGGGTTGCGGCTTGGCGCTGGCGGGCATGGCTGTGATCATGCTGGCGCCGCGCAGCTAGCCGGCAAGGGTCAAGACGATGCGCTAACCGCCGCAGGTTTGGCGGGGCCGCGTTTGGAGAGGTACAGCCCCAAGGCGATCAGCCCGATGCCCGCCAGTTGGGCCTGCGCGGATTTGCCGCCATTGCCCGCAAGCCGATCGATCAGCACGCCGGACAGCATCTGGCCGGCGATCACCAGCATCGCGGTTTTCATCGTGCCCAGCCGCGGCAGCGCGAAGCCGTTGAGCGCGACGAACAAGGCGCCGATGACGCCGCCGCACCAGGCGGTCCAAGGGGCGTCCAGCGGCAGGCGAAGCGTCGCCGAGCCGCCGGCCAGCAGCAGGCTCAGGAACAAAAAGCCGCCCAAGTGGTTCCAGAACGAAGCGGCCAAGGCGCCGCCATGCTGCGCCAGCTTGCCGTTGATGGCGCGGCTGCAGCCTATGCACAGCCCGTTGACGATGGCCAGGGTCATGAAAAACAGCATGCTCAGGCTCCAAAAATCAGAATGGCGCAACCGGACAGCACTAGCGGCAGCGCCAAAGCGTCATGCAGCTGCAGCGGCCGGCGCGGCATGCCGAACAGGCCGAAACGATCGGACAGCAGGCTGAACAGCACTTGTCCGACCATGCCCAGCGCCAGGGTGCCGGACAGCGCCAGCGGGCTGTGGACGGCGATGGCTGCCAGCGCCACCGTCAAGGCGCCGGGCACGCCGCCCAAGTAGGCCCAGCGGGGAGACCGGCCGGCATGGGGCCTTGTCTGGCGCAGAGCCTTCCACAGCAGCAGGGCAGACAGCATGCCTATCGCGTGGGCCAGCCACGACGCGGTCAGCGGATTGCTGTAAGCGGCGAGCCGGCTGTTGCAATGGATCATCAGCGCGAGCAGCGCGCCAGCCAGCAGCGCCAGCGCGCTCAGTCCGTACTCCGTGAGCGGCTGTGCGGCGGAATGATGGGTATGCATGGAAATCCTTTAGGTCTTGAATGAACACGGCGAGGCCGGATGCCAGAACTGTACATTGTGTCTTATTGACTGATAATCCATGTTTTTGGAAACTGATTGCGGATGAAAAGTGGACAATAAGATGGAGCATTTCGCCGCGATACCAATCTTTGTCGCCGTGGTCGAGGCCGGCAGTTTCTCCGCCGCCGCCGAACGGCTGGGGCTGACCAAATCCGCGGTCAGCAAGCGCATCCAGTTGCTGGAGGCAGGGCTGAACGTGCGGCTGCTGCAGCGGACCACCCGCAGCCTGAGCTTGACCGAGGCCGGCGAGCGCTATTACGACCGCGCCCGCGGCGCGCTGGCGCTGGCCAACGAGGCGGAGGAGGTGGCCGCCGGCCTGCAGGGCAGGCCGCAAGGCTTGCTGCGCGTCGCCGCGCCGATGGTTTTCGGCCGGCTGCATCTGTCGCCGCTGGTGGCTGAATTCCTGCGCCGCTATCCGGACATCCAGCTGGACATGGCGATGGATGACCGGATGGTGGATTTGGTGGAGGGCGGCTACGACCTGGCGGTGCGCATCGGCAATCTGCCGGACAACCGCATGGTGGCGCGCCGCCTCGCGCCGTGCCGGGTGGTGGTGTGCGCGTCGCCGGACTACCTGGCCGCGCATGGCACGCCGCAGCATCCGTCCGAGCTGGCCGGGCACAACTGCATCCATTATTCCTACTACCGCGGCGGGGCCAGTTGGGTTTTCAGCGGGCCGGACGGCGAGATCCGCGTCCAGCCGCGCGGCAATTACCAGGTCAATAACAGCGAGGCGCGGCGCGACGCCTTGCTGGCCGGCCTGGGCATCTGCGAAATGCCCACCTTCATCGTCGGGCCGGACCTGGCCGCCGGCCGGCTGGCGGCGGTGCTGAGCGATTACCCGCTGCCTGCGCACGCCATCCACGCGGTGTATCCGCAGCGGCGCTTGCCGGCCAAGGCGAGGGCCTTCATCGATTTCCTCGACGAGAAATTGGGCGGCGATGCGCCGCAGTGGGACCACGGGCTGTCCCCATCCGTGTTGTCACCAAAGAGTTGGAAACGAGAATGAGCAAACGTTACCGGATGGCGCTGGTCTGGCTGCGCCGCGATCTGCGGCTGGACGACCACGCCGCTTTCTACCACGCGCTGAAGCACAGCGAGGCGGCGGCGCCGGTGTTCGTGTTCGACGCCGCCATTCTGGACGCGCTGCCGCGCGACGACCGCCGCGTCGATTTCATCCATCAGAGCGTCGCGGCGCTGAAGGCCGAGTTGAACGCGCTGGGCGGCGATCTGCTGGTCCGTCATGGCCTGCCTGTCGACGAGATTCCGCGGCTGGCGGCGGAGCTGGGCGCCGACGCGGTATTCTGCAACCGCGACTACGAGCCGGCCGCCCGCGAACGCGACGCCGAGGTGGCGCGGCGGCTGTCTGAGCGCGGCATCGCCTTCCATGACAGCAAAGATCAGGTGATTTTCGAGACCGACGAAGTCTTGACCGGCGCCGGCAAGCCGTTCTCGGTATTCACGCCGTACAAGAACGCCTGGCTGAAGAAACTGACGCCGTTTCATCTGCAGGCCTATCCGGTGCGGCGCTACCTGGCCGCGCTGATGCCGCGCGATCCTGAGTCCATGCCCAGCCTGGCCGATATCGGCTTCCAATCCAGCGATTTGACCAGCCTGCCCATCCAGCCCGGCGCGGCCGGGGCCGAGGCGCTGTTCGCCGATTTCGCCGGCCGCATCGATCGCTATAAGACGCAGCGCGACTTCCCCGGCATCAAGGGGGTCTCTTACCTCAGCGTCCATCTGCGCTTCGGCACCATTTCCATCCGCCAGCTAGCCGCCTATGCCTGGCACGATGGCGGCGAGGGCGCGATGACCTGGCTGAGCGAGCTGATCTGGCGCGACTTCTACCAGCAAGTGCTGTGGCACCGGCCGGACGTGGTGGCGCACGCGTTCAAGCCGGAATACGACGCGCTGCCGTTCCCCAACAATGCGGAATGGTTCGACGCCTGGCGCGAGGGCCGCACCGGCTATCCGCTGGTGGACGCGGCGATGCGGCAGCTGAACCGCAGCGGCTATATGCATAACCGGCTGCGGATGGTGGCGGCGAGTTTTCTGGTGAAGGATCTGCTGATCGACTGGCGCTGGGGCGAGCGGTATTTCGCGGAGAGGCTGCTGGATTTCGACCTGGCGGCCAACAATGGCGGCTGGCAGTGGGCGGCCAGCACCGGCTGCGACGCCCAGCCTTACTTCCGCATCTTCAATCCGGTCAGCCAGAGCGAGAAGTTCGACCCGGATGGCCGCTTCATCCGCCGCTACGCGCCGGAACTGGCGCGGCTGCCGGACAAACTGATACACGCGCCGTGGCTGGCCAAGCCGGAGCAGCTGGCGGACGCCGGCGTGCGGCTGGGACGCGACTACCCGCTGCCGGCGGTTGACCACGCGGTTCAGCGCGAATTGGCGCTGGCCTTGTTCAAGCGCTGAATTCGTCCGGCCAGCCGCCGCTTTCCAGCAATTGGCGGCGGTAGCGCTCCGGCGAGTCGCCCAGCTGTTTCTGGAACATCGCGATGAAGGCCGACGGCGTGGCGTAGCCCAGCCGCGCCGAGATGTCTTGCACACTGTCGCCTTGCTTCAGCCGCGACAGCGCTTCCAGCAGACGCGCTCGGCCGCGCCATTGGCCGAAGCTCATGCCCAGCTCGCGCTGGAACAGCCGCGCCAGCGTGCGCTCTGTGCTGAACACGCGCTCCGCCCAGTCTTTCAACGGCGTGGCGTCGGCCGGGTCCTGGCGGATCGCGTCCAGTATCGGCTGCAGCAGCCGTTGCCGGCTGTCGGGCAGGTAGCTGGCTTCGCGGCCGGATTGCAGGATGCGCTGGCACAGCAGCTCGGCCTGGCGGATGTCCCATGGCTCGGCCGGCACGGTGATCTGGCGCTGGCTGAAATCGTCCAGCAGCGCGCGCACCAGCGGCGTCTGCTCCAGCAGGCAGGTGGAGGGCGGCAACTGCGCGGCCACCCCGTCTTCGACATAGATCGAGGTGTAGTGCATCGCCTGGTGGATGTAGGCGGCGTGCGGCTCGGCCGGCGGCGTCCACAGCAGGTATTGCGCGGTGGCCACCACGCGCCTGTCGTCCAGCAGCAGCTCCATCATGCCCAGATTGATGCGGCTGAGCTGGCCCCAGCGGTGGCGGTGGCGGGCGAACTCGCTCTTCGGCGTGAAGCGGTGGTAGCGGAATATCAGCGGCGCCGGCGCCAGCAGGCTCTGATCGCTGGCGAAGTAGCCGTCGTGGTTGTCGACGTCCATATTGTCCGGTTTGCCCCAGTGGTTTGTCCGTTTTGAATTATATGCTCCATAACAGACGAATCTAGAATGGATGGGGTAAAGTCGAAGGAGGCTGTGATGGCCATGCTGTTTCCCCTGCTGGCGGTGCTGATCTGGGCCGCCAACACCATTGTTTCCAAGGCTGCCGCCCAGGTGCTGGACCCGGCGGCGATTTCCATTTACCGCTGGCTGCTGGCGGCGCTGGTGCTGACGCCGTTCTGCCTGCCGGTTCTGCGCCGCCGCGCCGGCGAGCTCAAGCCCTGGTTGGGCAAGCTGCTGGTTCTGGCAATGCTGGGCATGGTGATGTTCCAGTGCCTGGCTTATTACGCGGCCCACAGCACCAGCGCCACCAATATGGGCGTGATCACGGCCTTGGTGCCGCTGCTGGGCCTGCTGCTCAATGCCGCCGTGTTCCGTCAGAAGGTGGCGGCGCTGGCCTGGCTGGGCGTGGCGGTGTCGCTGTCCGGCGTGGTTTACCTGCTGGGCAAGGGCGATCCGATGAGTCTGCTGGCCAACGGCGTCAACACCGGCGACGCGCTGATCTTGGCCGGCGCCGCGTCCTACGCGCTGTACGGCATTCTGCTGCGGCGCTGGGCGCCGCCGTTCGGAGCCTGGCTCAATCTGTATCTGCAGGCCAGCCTGGCGGTATTGCTGCTGCTGCCGCTGACGCTGACCGCGCAGAGCATGGCGATTCCGGCAAAGGGCATCGGCCTGGTGCTGTTCGCCGGCATCGGTTCTTCGTTGCTGGCGGCTTATTTGTGGATGCGCGGCATCCAGAAGCTGGGCAGCGAGCGCACCGCCATCTTCATGAACCTGCTGCCGCTGTTCACCGCGGTGCTGGCCAGCGCGCTGCTGGGCGAAACCATCCATCATTACCACTGGTTGGGCGGCGGCCTGATCCTTCTGGGTGTGGCGCTGGGGCAGGGCATGCTGAAGCTGGGGAGCGCGAAAAAGATGGCTTTTGTAAATAAATAACACAATCCATTAACAAAAATTTACCTGAGCGGTGTGGCGTTTTATTGCGCTTATAGTTCGAGAGCAAAGGTAAATCCGCGTGTTGGATCGATGCGCGGCCATGCCGTGGCAGATTGCTGCGGGTGGCCGTGCTGCAGCGCAGAAACGCATTGTCATCGGGGTGTTGACGTCTATTTCACGCCAGGATTACCATCGCGGCGTTTTCATAACTGGGGGCTGATGCCTTGGAAAGTTGCAGTAGTAGTTGGTTATCCACCGGGTCGTGCTGACCGGCAAAGGCATCGTCGCTATTTCATTGGCCGCTGTCCTGCCGCGAGGCTAGACAGTGCGCATCCCTGGCTCGGCCACTCCGCCGCGGCCGCGTGCTTACCCCATATACCGTTACTGCTGATGACCGCGTACCGAACCCTGTCGGACGCCTAAATCAGGTTTGCGCATCTTCGCGCTTGCATACGCTTGGCGTACCCTTCGTCCGGCTGATGCAGCCGCGCTCATGCCCGCATGCCTTCGTTTGCTTGAAAAACGACGGGCGGTCCCCGCTTGCGCCGCCTGTTCGGAGACGATGACAATGACTAATAACGTCAAGAACGAAGCTGTACTCGACAGCGCCCACGTCGGAGACATCCGCGGCGCATTCGGCACCATCCGCCACGGCGATGTGGCCGCCCGCAACAGCGTCTGGCAGCGGTTGCGCACGCTGCTGGCCATTCTGGGCCCCGGCTTGATCGTGATGGTCGGCGACAACGACGCCGGCGCCTTCAGCACCTATGCCCAGGCCGGCCAGAACTACGGCACCTCGCTGCTGTGGACGCTGATCCTGCTGATCCCGGTGCTGTATGTGAATCAGGAAATGGTGCTGCGCCTGGGCGCCGTCACCGGCGTCGGCCATGCCCGGCTGATCCTGGAGCGCTTCGGCAAATTCTGGGGCGCCTTCAGCGCCATCGACCTGTTCCTGCTGAACGCGCTGACCATCGTCACCGAATTCATCGGCATCACGCTGGGTTTGCAGTACCTGGGCCTGCCCAAGGAGTGGGGCGTGATCGCCGCCGCCGGCCTGGTGATGGCGGCTGCCAGCACCGGAGACTTTCGCCGTTTCGAGCGTTTCTCGATGATATTGGTGGTGTTCAGCCTGCTTTTGGTGCCGGTGTTCATGATGGTGCATCCGCCGATGTCGCAGATCGGCCATGACTTGTTCGTGCCGGGCATGCCGGCCGGCGGCAAGCTGTCCGACGTGATGCTGCTGATCATCGGCATCGTCGGCACCACGGTCGCGCCGTGGCAGCTGTTCTTCCAGCAAAGCTACGTGATCGACAAGCGCATCACGCCGCGCTTCATCAAGTACGAGCGCGCCGACCTGTGGCTGGGCATCGTGCTGGTGTTGATCGGCGCCGTCGCCATCATCGGCATGTCGGCCGCGCTGTTCGCCGGCAAGCCGGAATTCGGCAACTTCCAGGATGCCGGCGCGGTCGCCGCGGGCCTGGGCAAGTACCACAGCCATCTGGCCGGTGTGCTGTTCGCTGTCGCGCTGATCGACGCCAGCCTGATCGGCGCCAGCGCGGTGTCGCTGTCCACCGCCTACGCGTTGGCCGATGTGCTGAACATGAAGCACTCGCTGCACCGCAAGCCGTCCGATGCCCGCGCCTTCTATCTGGTGTATTTCCTGCTGATCGCCGGCGCCGCGTCCCTGGTGCTGATTCCGGGCGTGCCGCTGGGCCTGCTGACCAACGCGGTGCAGACGCTGGCCGGCGTGCTGCTGCCGTCCGCTTCCGTGTTTTTGTTGCTGCTGTGCAATGACAAGGATGTGCTGGGGCCGTGGGTGAACGGCCGCTGGACCAATCTGTTCACCGGCCTGGTGGCGGCGGTGCTGGTGCTGTTGTCGGTGATCCTGACCGCGTCGGTATTGTGGCCGGACATCTCCAGCCAGACCATCGTCAACGTGCTGGTCGGTGGCGGCATCGTCGGCGGCATCGTGGTGATCGCCGCGCATGTCGTCAAGCTGCGCCGCGACGCAGAAACCGGCGCCGATCTGGCGGAAGAGGCCAAGCCGACCAAGCTGTACATGAACACCTGGCGCATGCCGCCGCTGGCTCAACTCAAGCCGATGGTACTGTCCCGCAGCAACCGCATGTGGATGGCTGTGTTGCGCGGTTATCTGGTGGTAGCTGTCATCATGGTGGTGTACAAGGTGACGCAGGTCGCCTTGCTCGGCCAGTAAGCGTCGGGTTAAGGTGGAGCCGGTGCCATGCGAGGCGTGGCGCCGGCTTTTGCCATGTTAGGGACCGGTGCATGGTGGCTTTCACGGAAAACCACCATGCATGTTCCTTATATAAGAAACCGGATAACAAGAGCTGTTTACAAAACCTCGAGAAGTGCCCGTGCCAAGGCTCAGGCGCAGAGTCAGGGGTTTTGCCGGCGGCGCTGAGGAGAGAACATGCATTACAATCTGCATAATATGTTTGAGCTGGATTGGTTCGGCCTGCTGCATTCGTTGATCTGTTTGGCCATGGCCTTCGTCTGCGGCACCGTGATCGGCCTGGAGCGGCAATACCGCCAGCGCACGGCGGGCCTGCGCACCAACGCGCTGGTAGCGGTCAGCGCCGCGGCCTTCGTCAATATGGCCTTGCAACTGGATGGCTCCGGCAGCGCGTCGCGGGTGGTGGCTTATGTGGTTTCCGGCGTCGGTTTCCTCGGCGCCGGCACCATCATGAAGGAAGGTCTGAATGTGCGCGGCCTGAATACCGCCGCCACGTTGTGGGGCTCGGCGGCCACCGGCGCCTGCGCCGGCGCGGGCATGCTGGGCCAGGCCATCCTGACCACGGTGTTCGTGCTGGCGGTCAACACGCTGCTGCGGCCGGTGGTCAATTCCATCAATCGCCGCCCGATAGACGACGACGCCAGCGAAGTCACTTACCAGCTATGCGTGATCGCCACCCGCGAGGAGCAGAAGCAGGCGCTGGCCCAGGTGGGGCAATTGCTGGAAAAGGCCAATTACCCGGTGGGGGATCTGGATGTCGAAGCCTTCGGCGACGACGAAGTGGAGATGACCGCCACGCTGCTGGCCACCTCGGTGGATTCGGACGAGCTGGATCGCATCGCCGCCGAATTGGCGGCCAAGCCGTACATCAGCCAGGCTTACTGGAATACCAGCACCAGCGAGTGAGCGCAGGCTTGCCCGAAGCTGAAGCCGCTGCGGCGAGAGCCCGGCGGCTTTTGCTATTCGATGCCGAGTTGGATGGTTGGCCGCGCGCCTTGTCCGGGGTCAAAGTTCATGACAGACGGTGTTACAATCAACACTAGGTTTTTAGTTGCCGCAGGGCGCAGCCAGAATCAGGCGCCGGCGGCGGGGTAATCCACGGGCGGCCCCACCGGCGCCCGGTTTCTCGAGACAGCCTTATGACCATCATCCGCCAGGAAGACTTCATCCAGAGCATTGCCGATGCCTTCCAGTACATCAGTTGCTACCACCCTAAAGATTATATCGACGCGCTGTACCAGGCTTACCTGAACGAGGAGAGCGCCGCCGCCAAGGACGCGATGGCGCAGATCCTGGTCAACAGCCGCATGTGCGCGGAAGGGCAGCGCCCGATCTGCCAGGATACCGGCATCGCCGTGGTGTTCCTGAAAGTGGGCATGAAAGTGCAGTGGGACGCCCAGCTCAGCGTGCAGGAGATGGTCAACGAAGGCGTGCGCCGCGCTTACAACCATCCGGACAACAAGCTGCGCGCCTCGGTACTGCTGGACCCGGCCGGCAAGCGCCAGAACTCCAAGGACAACACCCCGGCCGTGGTGCACTTCGAGATCGTCGAGGGCGATCAGGTGGATGTGATCTGCGCGGCCAAGGGCGGCGGTTCGGAGAACAAGTCCAAGATGGTGATGCTCAACCCGTCCGACTCCATCGTCGACTGGGTGCTGAAGACCGTGCCGACCATGGGCGCCGGCTGGTGTCCGCCAGGCATCCTCGGCCTCGGCATCGGCGGCACGCCGGAAAAGGCGATGCTGCTGGCGAAAGAATCGCTGATGGATCACGTCGACATCCACGAACTGAAGGCCAAGGCCGCCGCCGGCGAGGAATTGTCCCGCGTCGAGGCGCTGCGCCTGGAGTTGTTCGAGAAGGTCAACGCGCTGGGCATCGGCGCGCAAGGCCTGGGCGGCCTGACCACGGTGCTGGACGTGAAGATCCTGGATTACCCGACCCACGCGGCATCTTTGCCGGTGGCGATGATCCCGAACTGCGCCGCCACCCGCCACATCCATTTCCACCTGGACGGCAGCGGCCCGGCCCATCTGGAAACCCCTAGCCTGGAAGATTGGCCGGACATCACTTACGACCCGTCCAACGGCAAGCGCGTGGATCTGGACAAGATCACCAAGGAAGAAGTGGCCAGCTGGCAGCCGGGCGATGTGCTGCTGCTCAACGGCAAGATCCTCACTGGCCGCGACGCCGCCCACAAGCGCATGGTGGACATGCTGAACAAGGGCGAGAAGCTGCCGGTGGATTTCACCAACCGCTTCATCTATTACGTCGGCCCGGTCGATCCGGTGCGCGAGGAGGTTGTTGGCCCGGCCGGCCCGACCACCGCCACCCGCATGGACAAGTTCACCCGCCAGATGCTGGAAGAGACCGGTTTGCTCGGCATGATAGGCAAGGCCGAGCGCGGCCCGGCGGCGATCGAGGCGATCCGGGACAACAAGGCGGTGTATCTGATGGCTGTCGGCGGTTCGGCTTATCTGGTGTCCAAGGCGATCAAGGCGTCCAAGGTGGTGGGCTTCGCCGATTTGGGCATGGAAGCGATCTACGAATTTGAGGTCAAGGACATGCCGGTGACGGTGGCGGTGGATTCCTGTGGCACCTCGGTGCATAACACCGGCCCGGCGGAATGGCGGGTGAAGATCGGGAAGATCCCGGTGAGTGCGGGCTGAGCCTGTCCCTTTGAGTGAGGAATGCCGTTCCGATAGGAGCGGCATTTTTTATGGCGCATCAGCGGTGTTGGGGGATTTGAAACGATGGTCTGTTGCAGACTAGCGGCACAGACAGATAATCTGCAGCATATTTTCGTTTTTTATCTTGCAAATCTTTGACTTACGGCATAAATACTGAAAATGTTCACGGCATTGTTTTAGTGTTTCTACCTAGCGAGTAATGAATATGGAACTCGGTTCCGTCGCCACCTTCAATCTGTACCCGGACCTGTATGCGCGCTTTCGCCCATCGTATCCGGAGGAACTGTACGATTGGCTGCTGCAACTGTGTCCGGGGCGCGGACGCGCCTGGGACTGCGCGACCGGCAGCGGCCAGACCGCGGTGAGGCTGGGGGAGAGTTTCGCGCGCGTCGACGCCACCGACATCAGCTCGTCGCAGCTGTCGGCGGCCGAGCCGCACAATCAGGTGTATTACCGAGAGTGCCCGGCCGAGGTGACGCCGTTCGACGACGATTGCTTTGACCTGATCTGCGTGTCGCAGGCGCTGCACTGGTTCCATTTGCCGTCGTTCTGGCCGGAGATGCAGAGGGTGCTGAAGCCGGGAGGCATCTTCGCTGCCTGGGGCTACCATCACTGCGTGGTGTCGCCGGAGATCGACCGCGCCTGCAGCGTGCTGTGGTCCATCATCGAGCCGTTCTGGTCCAGCCGCTGCCAGCTGCTGTGGGATGACTTCCGCGGCAGCGGCTGTCCGTTGCCGCTGCTGAAAGCGCCCAGCTTCACCATCAGCAGCGACTGGACGCTGGATCATTTCCTGGGCTTCCTCAACACCACCTCGGCCAGCAAGTTGTGCAAGCAGGCCCTGGGCGAGAGCATCCTGGACGATTCCTGTCAGCGCATCACCCGGGCCTGGGGGCCGCGGAGCCAAGTGCGGCGCGTCGATCTGCCGCTGCACGTGATGGTGGCGCGCAAGGATGGCGCGGCTGCCCTTATCGGCTGAGCGAGTTAAATAGACGTAAAAAAGCGCCCGATCGCGGGCGCTTTGTCGTTTGCGGCAAGGGTCAATGGCGGCGGTCGTATTCCGCCTGCAGGTCGGACAGCAGGATGTTGAGCGCGTCAGACGAACGCACCAGCTCCAGCAGCGACACCGCCAGCGAGGCGATCATGCACAGCAGGCTGGCGCCGAAGGTGACTTCCCCGGTCGCCTGCCAGCCGGTATAAATCTGGAACATCGCCACGGTGCACAGGAACAGGCTGGCGATGCCCATGAACTGCATCCACTTGATCAGCGTGATCCGGGTGCGCAGGTTGCCGATCTGGCGCAGGATTTTTGGGTCCTGGCTGTCGCGGTATTCCTCGTACAGGTTGCGGATGATGCTTGCCAGGCCGAGAAAGCGGTTGGTATAGGCCAGCAGCAGCAGCGAGATGGCGGGGAACAGCAGGGCCGGGGTGGCCAGGTTCAGAGCGGAGTGCATCAGGAGTTCTCGTCTATCCATACGTCGGTGCCGTTGGGCGCGGCATCGAACAGTTCAATCACATCGCGGTTTTTCATGCGGACGCAGCCCAGCGAGCTGGGCCGGCCCCATGGTACATGATCGCCGGCGCCGTGGATGTAGATGGCGCGCTCGTAGCTGTCGACATTGCCGCCCTGATTGAGGCCTGGCTCCTGGCCGCACAGCCACAGGATGCGGGTGAGGATCCAGTCCTTGTTCGGGTATTGCGCGTGCAGCTCGGGCGTGTATTTCCACGGCGTCACCTGGCGGCGGAAGATGATGGTGTTCGCTTCCGCGCCGTCGCCCAGCTTTTCACACACGGCGTGCCAGCCGCGTGGGGTCTGGTAGCTGCCGCTGGTTTCGCCGACGCCGTTTTTCGCCGTCGACACCACGTATTCCTTCTGGACTCGGCCCCAATCGTCGAGCAGGCGCAGCGTCTGCGACTTGACGCCTACCCAGATCCAGGGCGAGCCGTAATGGCGGGCGTTGGGGTAGGTGGCTTGCAGCGGGCCATCGGTTTGCGTCTGCAGGATGAGCGCCGCGTCGTCGGCGGCCAAACAGGGCTGTGCCAGGCAGGTCAGCAGGATGGCGAGTCTCGCGCGCATTTCATTCCTCCCCGGGGGATCGGCGCCGCTGGCGGAAGAAGGCGGACAACTGTTCCGCGCAGGCTTCCGCCTCCACACCGCCGAACACCGCGGCATGGTGGTTGAGCCGCGCGTCGGCGAACAGGTCGACCGTGCTGCCCGCCGCGCCGGTCTTGGCGTCGGCGGCGCCGTAGATCACGCGGGCGATGCGAGCGTGCAGGATGGCGCCGCTGCACATCGGGCAGGGCTCCAGCGTCACGTACAGGTCGCAGCCGTCCAGCCGGTAGTTGCCCAGGCGCGCGGCGGCGTCGCGCAGCGCCTGCATTTCGGCATGGGCGGAGGGGTCGTGCCGGCCTATCGGCTGATTGTAGCCGCGGCCTATGATCTCGCCATCCTTCACCACCAGCGCCCCCACCGGCACCTCGCCTTCGGCGGATGCTTGCTCGGCCAGCGCTCTGGCCATGCCCATGCAGCGCCGGCGTTCTTCCTCGTTCGGGGGCAGGGCCACCGGGGGGTGGTCGGACAGCTGGCGCAGCAATGCTGCCTTGTCGCTTTCTTCCAGTTGTTGCCAATGAATGCCTCGCGCCGCGGCTTCCAGCGCGAACAGCAAGCGGCGGGTCGCGGTGTGGCCGGCCGCTTTTAGTTGCAGAAAAGCGGTGACCGCGCCGCGAGCGAGCAGTTGCTGGCGGGTGTGGATGTCCAGCTCGGCCAGCCAGGCGATGGCGGCGGGAGGCAGCGGAGGGGAGGTGAGCGTCACGGAGTCTGGCAGCGAGAGGGTTGCGGCAATGCCGTCATTATCGCGTGTTTCCCGCCGCGAACCAAACCAGGGGGAGAGGGCGCGGGGGCTTGGCTCCACGGAAATCATGCAGAAGAGAATTTTTTATGCGCATGCGGCTGATATTGGCATAAAGAAATCGCTGATGTTGACGATATGATTGGAAAACACCAGAAAGTCCGCCCATGTCCGTGATCTCATCTCCGTCAGGCCCCAGCATCTGGCGGCAAAGCCTTTTCCCGTCAGCGCTGTCCAATGGCGCTAGCCAGCCTTCTTCCCCAGCCTCTTCCGCCGTCAATGGCGACGCCGATGCGCAGAGTCCATTGCAGCCCAAGCTGCCGGATCCGCGCAGCGAGCTGCAAAAATCGCTGAGCCAGGGTTTGCAGGACTATATGCAGAAGCTGAAAGTGGATCTGAACCGTCCGGCCCAGCGCCAGAGCAGCGAGGCCGACGCCATGCAGAAAACCGTGCTCAAGCAGCGGGTGGAGGGGCTGCGTCGGATGATGATGATGGCGCATGACAAGGCCAGTCTGCGCGCGCTGGCTTCCGAACTGGCCCGTTTGGCCAAGGAGTTGAAGGGTTTGGTTGAGAGCATGAGCCAGAATTCGGCCGATAACCAGATGACGGTGAATGTCGGCGGCGATCAGGCGGCGGGCGACGCGGCGTCGCAGGGTTGCGGTGCGGACGGAGTCCAGAGCTCGGACGGCGCGGCATCGTCGTCTGCCGGCGAGGCGGCATCTTCCGATGAGGGAGGCGGCGCATCCTCCGGGGCCGATGCCGCATCATCGACTGCGGCGGCTGCGTCGGAGGCGGGCGGGGCTGCCGCATCGGCGCAGCAGGCTAGCAACGGACAGAGCGCGGCCGACCGCCCGGCAAGCGATGCGAACGCGAAGGAGCAAGGCGGCGGTGCCCAGCCGGCAGGAGACAGCCAGGCCCAGGCCGCCGATCCCCGTGCGGCGCAGCAGAGCGCCCAGTCCGGCGGCAAGGGCAATCAGGGGGCGGTGGATCCGGATATCCAGGAAATGGTGCAGACGCTGAAAATGGTCAAGGAGTTCATCAAGCAGCAAATGCAGCAGATGAAGGACAAGCGGGAAACGCAGGACGATCTGCAGAGCGCGGAAAAGGCGCTGGGCGATGTGGATAAGATACTCAAGGGAGGACCGGAGGCGGAAGCAGCGATGGGGGAGCAGATGAGCGTCAACATCAGCGATGTCGCAAGCAACATCAATGTGACTGCCTGAGCCTCGAACGCTGCGGACTTCAGCGCGCGAAGGCGCGCCGGACAATCCGCCAGATCACCCATAGCCGGGCGCCGCCCTGCAGCCAGCGGCGCAGGCGCGGACTCGGCAATAGTTTGCCCAGCGTTTCCAGCGTCGAACCGAACCAGCCTTCGCGCCACAGGGAGAAGCCTGAGCCGGCCAGCCGCATCGGCTGGAGCAGCCTTTGCTTCTCCAGCTTCAGTTTGACGCGCAGGGCTTCGCCCTTCATCACCAGCAGCTGTTTCTTCAGTTCCCGGTCCTGCGGCGTCACGCGCGCTCCCCGCCAGGGCCCAAGGCTGTCCAGTCTTTCCGGATTTCCTGAAGGGTGGTTGAGAACGGAGCGGATTGCTGTCTCAGGCGCCTGCGCAGGCCCAGCAGCAGCGCGATGCCGCCGCCGCACAACAGCAGGGCGAGGCCGGCCATGACTGCGATCCGCCACTCCTGCGGCGTCAGCGCCCACAGGGCGAGCACGGCGGCGATCAGGCCGCAGCCCAGTAGAACCAGGCCCAGCATGCCCTGTAGCAGATTGCCGACGATCTCGTCCTTCAATTCCTGGGCTTCCAGCGCCAGCAGCTCGGCGCGGGTCAGGAACAGCGACGCCAAGCCGCCCGCGAACGAACGCAGGGTGCCGGGGCGGGGGGCTTGGGCGGGATCGGACATGGGGCTCAGCGGCGGGAGACCAGCATGCCCAGCAGGAAGGCGACGCCGGCGGCGATGCCGATGGATTTCCACGGATTGTCGTGGACGTACTGGTCGGTGGCCTTGGCGGCTTCCTTGGCCTTGCCTACCACGGCGACTTCGGCGTCGCGCAGCTTGGCCTTGGCGGTGCCCAGCTTGTCGGAGAGGCGCTTGCGCAGCTCCTTGGCGTGCTGGCTGCCATCATCGACGGTAGAGTTGATCAATTCCTCGGTGCTGTTCAGCACCTGGCGCACATCATCCAGCAATTGCTCTTTTTCCTTGGCGCTAGCGGCGGTGGACATGACTACCTCCTGGCGAATATTGAAAATAAAGCGATCCGGCGCGACGCGGCATGGCCCGCCGCGCCGGAGTCCAAGCTAACAGGCCGGCGTGGCCGAGTCAAACCGCCGCGCGGCGGTCTACCCATGTTGGTAGAGCGCATCGTCCAGCGAAGGTTCCTGCGGGCTTTGGGCCGCGCGGACGCAGAGCAGGCCGGCCAGCGCCATCAGCGCGCAGTAGAGCACGCAGATCCATGGGCTCCAGGGCATCGCGGCGATCAACAGCAGCGGCGTGACGCTAGCCCACGCCGAGTAGGCGACGTTGTAGGTGAAGGAAATGCCCGATACCCGCACCTCGGCCGGAAACATGGCCACCATGATGGACGGCACCACGCCGACGATGCCGCAGCACAGGCCGGCGAAGGCGTAGGCGAGGCCGGGCCAGCCCCAGCCGGCGATCAGGTCGGCGTACAGCGCGGCGATGCCGACCGGCAGCAGCAGGCTGTAGAGGATCAGGCTGCGGCGCTGGCCGATGCGGTCGCAGACATGGCCGGCGATCACGCAGCCTATGTTGAGAAACACGATGCCCACGCTGCTGAGCGCGAACGCACGGTCGGCGTGCATGCCGAAGCGTTGCTGCAGCAAGGTGGGCGTCACCACCACCAGCACCACCACCGCCGAGGTGAGCACGCAGGTCAGCGCGGCCGCCGGCAGCAGCGTGTGCTTATGCCGGCGCAGCACGTTCAGCAAGGGGTAGGCGGCGCGCTCGTCCTGGCGATCCCTCATTGCCAGGAACACTGGCGTCTCGCTCAGCCAGCGCCGCAGCCAGACGCCGAGCAGGCCGAATGGGCCGCCCAGCAGGAAGGGAATGCGCCAGCCGTAGTCCAGCATCTCCTGCGGCGTGAACACGCGCGCCAGCAGCGTGGCGGTCAGCGCGCCCAATAGATAGCCGAAGGTCAGGCCGGCTTGCAGCACGCCCAGCGCGTAGCCGCGGCGGCCTCGCGGCGCGTGCTCGGCGACGAAGGACCAGGCGCTGGGCACCTCGCCGCCCACCGCCGCGCCCTGCAGGATGCGCAGCGACAGCAACAGCAGCGGAGCCAGGATACCGATGTCGGCGTAAGTGGGCATCAGGCCGATCAGCAGACAGGGGCCGGCCATCATCAGGATGGTGAGGCTGAACACGCGCTTGCGGCCCAGGCGGTCGGCGAAGTGGGCCATCAGGATGCCGCCCAGCGGGCGAGCCAGATAACCGGTGGCGAAGATGCCGAAGGTTTGCAGCAGGCGCAGCCACTCGGGCATGTCGGGCGGGAAGAACAGCTTGCTCAGCGTGGTGGCGAAGAAGGCGAAGATGATGAAATCGTAGATTTCCAGCGCGCCGCCCAGCGCGGCCAGGCCCAGGGTCTGGTAGTCGGCGCGGGTGAGCGGGGTGGAGCGGGAGTCAGTCATGGATCAATCACGGAGTGCTGGGATGCCTGTCTGCGGCATCGCTATGGTAAAGAGCGAGCCAGGCCTTGGCCGGAGGCTCGTTCGCGCATGGCCGCCAGTTTAGCGCGGGAATCGCATCCTGCGGGAATAATCATATTCTGTTTGCATTTCTCGTCCGAATGAAATCAGGTCCGCCTTATCGGGTGGGCAGCAGGTTTTCCGCGAGAAAGTCGATGAACACCCGCTGTTTGGGCGGCAGATGGCGGCTGGCGGGCCAGACGGCGGAGAACTTTCCGGGTTCGGCCGCGCAATCCTCCAGCACCGGCCGCAAGCGGCCGTCGGCCAGCTCGCGGCGGACCGCGAAGTCCGGCAGCCACGCGATGCCCAGGCCGTCGCTGGCGGCGGCGGCCAGCGCTTCTATGCTGTTGCAACTGAGAAAGGCGTTCGGTTGCGGCGGCGAGCCGGCCGGGACGCGCAGCGCCCATGGCTGCAATTGGCCGTTGTAGGGAAAGCGGTAGCGCAGGCAGGCATGGGCCTGCAAATCATCGGGCCGCTGCGGTTCGCCGCGGCGGCGGAAATAGTCGGGCGAGCCGACCAGCGCGAAGCGGAACGGCCCCAGCAGCCGCGCCTGCAGCCTGGAGTCGTCCAGTTCGCCGCTGCGCACCGCCACGTCTACGCCTTCCGCCACCAGGTCCACCATGCGGTCGCTGAAGTCCAGTTCCAGCGAGATTTCCGGGTAACGGGCGTGGAATTCGGGCAGCAGCGGCGACAGCATGCGGTGGCCGATCAGCGGCAAGCTGACTTTCAGGCGGCCGCGCGGCGCGGCGGCGCTGTGCGCCAGTTCCGCCGAGGCCTCGTCCAGTTCCGCCAGGATGCGGCGGCTGCGTTCGAACAGCAGCAGCCCTTCCTGGGTCAGGCGGATGCGGCGGGTGCTGCGGTGAAACAGCCGCGCGGCGAGCTTGTCCTCCAGCCGGCTGACGCTCTTGCTGACGGCCGAGGCCGAAATGCCCAAGCGCTCGCCGGCGGCGACGAAGCTGCCCAGCTCCGCCGCGCGGACAAAGGCGAGCAGGCCGCTCAAGCTGTCCATGCCGTTCATGCAACGCCTCCTTTGATGACAAAATTTCATTAAAAAAATGACATTGTGCCTGTTTTTCCATGCAATTGCCCTGCCTATCATTTGCCGCATCAAGAACCGCGCTTGGCGATGGCCGCGCGCTGGATGAAAGGAGAGGCGAATGCAAAGGAAGCAAATGGAACGGCATGGCGGGAAATGGTCGGTGCTGGCGGCGGTCTGCCTGGCCGCGCTGGCGCTGCCGTGGAGCTTTGTCGGCGGCGCGGTGGCGACGCCGGCCATTGGGCGGGAGCTGGGCGGCAGCCCGCAGGCGCTGGGTTGGGTGACCAGCGCCTTCATGCTGAGTTTCGGCAGTTGCCTGATGGCCGCCGGCGCGCTGGCCGATCAGTATGGCCGCAAGCGCCTGTTCGGCATCGGCATCGGCTTGTTCGCGGCGTCGTCGCTGGCGATCAGTCTGGCGCCGGATTTGTGGTGGCTGAATGGCTTGCGCGCCGCGCAGGGGCTGGCCGCCGCCGCTGCGATGGCCGGCGGTTCGGCGGCATTGGCGCAGGAATATGAAGGAGAGGCGAGGACGCGCGCCTTCAGTCTGTTGGGCACGACTTTCGGCTTGGGGTTAGCCTTTGGCCCGCTGTTGTCCGGCGGCCTGATCCAATGGCTGGACTGGCGCGCCATCTTCGCCTGCGGCGCGGCGATCGGCGTGGCTGCGCTGTTGCTGGCGCTGCCGCGCATGCGCGAATCGCGCGATCCGGACGCAGTGGGGCTGGATTGGCCGGGCGCGCTCAGTTTCACCTCGATGCTCGCCTTGTTCACGACCGCGCTGCTGCAGGGGCCGCAGCAGGGATGGCGCAGCCTGCCGGTGATGGCGCTGCTGGCGGGAGCGCTGGCCTTGCTGCTGGCCTTCATCTGGCTGGAGCGGCGGGCGGCGCGGCCGATGCTGGATTTGTCCTTGTTCCGCTACCCGGCCTTTGTCGGCGTGCAGTGCCTGCCGCTGGCAACCAGCTATTGCTATGTCGCCTTGCTGGTGCTGCTGCCCTTGCGCTTCATCGGCGTGGATGGGCAAGGGGAGGCCGAGGCGGGCTTGTGGATGCTGGCGCTGTCGGCGCCGATGCTGGCGATGCCGTCGCTGGCGGTATGGCTGACGCGCTGGCGTTCCGCCGGCTTCATTTCCGCGGCAGGCTTGCTGACGGCTGCGCTGGGGTTGGCCGGCCTCAGCCAGGCTCAGGCGGGCTCGCCCGCCATGGCGCTGGCGCTGCTATTGATCGGCGGCGGCAGCGGATTGCCTTGGGGACTGATGGATGGCTTGTCGGTCAGCGTGGTGCCCAAAGAGCGTGCCGGCATGGCCAGCGGCATCTTCAGCACCACCCGGGTGGCGGGCGAGGGCATGGCGCTGGCCGCAATAGGCGCGTTGATGGCAGGCCTTACCGGCAGAGCGCTGGCCGATGCCGGCCTGAACGCGCCGGCCGCCGCAGTGCAGCGGCTGGCGTCGGGCAATTTGTCCCAGGCCCATGCGCTATTGCCGATGGCGGACATCGGACGGTTGATTCATGCCTATGACTGGGCTTTCCAGCGATTACTGTATCTGTTGATCGCCTTGACGCTGTCGTCGGCGTTGATGGCGCTGGTTTTGCTGGGGCGCAACAAGGGTGAGGCAGGCGTTGCCTGAAGGGGGCAATGAAAAAAACGCCCCGCATGAGTGGGGCGTCGAGATGGTGGGCCTAAGGAGCTTGCTCCGTTTGATGGCCAGCTTTGCGTGCAATAATTTGATTTTAATTTGAATTATTTATTTGAACTCAGGCGGCGCCATGAAGATTGGATGCGTGAAGTTGAGGCTTCGGCGCCGTGCATGTCCATTGACAAGCATCTCAAGTGAGGGCTGCTTGGGAGCGAAGAGCGCGACGCTCTTGTTTGCGTGCGAATCCGAATTCCCTTCAAGCTCAGCTCTCGATATCCGGGGCTTCCGGGCAGACTCTGTTGCGTCCCCCCTCCTTGGCCTGATACAAGGCTTCATCTGCCCGCTTCACCAGATCGTCCGCTGTTTCTCCCTTGCGCAGAACCGCAACGCCGAAGCTGCTGGTCTTGCTGCCAATCTCGTCGAAGGCATGCGCTTGCACGCTGGCGCGCAAGTGCTCGGCCAGGCGCAACGCCTGTTCCAGAGTGGTCTGAGGGCAAAGTATCAGGAACTCTTCGCCACCCCAACGACCCACGGTGTCGGTCGCCCGCGCCGCGCGTCTCAAGATGCCGGTGAATTCCCGAAGCAGGATGTCTCCAACCAGATGTCCACGGCTGTCGTTGACGGACTTGAATTTGTCGATGTCGGCCAGGATCACCGCAAGCGGGCGGCTGTCAGGGTCGGCCAGCGGGATGGCGCTCTTGAAAGCCTCATCCAGGCCTCGTCGGTTGACCGCGCCGGTCAGCTTGTCGGTTATGGCCAGCTGGGCTAGCTGCCGGTGTGCTTCGAGCAGCTCGGTCGTTCGCTGCGTGACTTCCTGGCTCAGGATCTCGTTGTGGCGAACCTGGAATTCGTGCGCGGTTTGGAGTCGGCCATAGGCATCGTTGAGCCTATCGACCAGCACGCTCAGCTCATCGTACGGCCCCTGCGGGCCACGGCGCAGCACAAAGGGCGTGAAACGCTTCCCCGGCTCGAAGGACTTGGCGAACTCCGCCATCTGCGTCAAATGTCGCGTGATCATCCATGAGATCAGCAAGAGGATGCTGATCGAAGTCACCAACGACTTGCCGCCCTGTGTCGCCAACACGATGCCGATGCGATCAAGGGTGCGGCGATAGAGCGTGTGCAGATTGGGCTCAATGTAGATCTTGCCGACGACCACTCCATTGCGCCGCAAAACGTACTCGAAGAGCCTCCCCGCGTCGGGATCAAGCTTCCCGGTTTTCAGCGCGGCCGACTGGCTGGGGCCGTAGTGGATCGTGGCGCCGGCGACCCAGGGCGAATGACCGATGCCATCGAGCTGCACCTGCATGCCGGCGACGTTGAAGTTCCAGGCCGCATCGGCAAGGCCAGGCAGCTGGCTCTGCTCGATGTAGCGCATGCCCTGCTCGAGTTCGGACACATCGCTTCGGTAGTCGAAGAATAGTTGTACCGAGGTCGCGATCAGCGCTGCCGTCGTGCTGATGCCGATGATCCAGACCAGCATGCGTCGCGCAAGTCCACGCGGGGCGAGGAAAATCAAAAGGAAATTGCGCAGTCGGGCGCTATCTCTGGTCTGGCGATTTGCGTCCATGCTTACTTGGCCTGTCTACGAAATGGCGAATAGCGGGCGTAGACCTCCTCGTACCGTTTGGCGGCTTCCGGATCAAGCAAGCGGGCTTCCGCTTCGATCCATGGCGGACGCCTGCCAGCCTTGGCGACGATCTCATTGACCCGCTTGACGATCTTTCGTCCCCACGGTCCCTTGGTGCAAGCCGCATACCCTAGCGTGTATTCAGAATGGCCGGCGATTGGAAGGTAAATAAATTTGACTGATGTGGGCAGTTTCAAATGCCTGGCGAACCAATAGACCTCGTCCGGATAGGCGATGATGTAGTCCACCCACCCGCTGGCCAACTGGCTGAAAGGCGCCACGTCGTCGGCGCTCGTCTGGAGGATGTTCTTTTGTCCGGCCGCAGCCGTGAAAGCCGACAGAATCACAGGGGTATATCCCCGCATCTCTTGGCGGACGGTGGTCAACGATAGCTCATGCATCAGCCGGGCGATGTCTACGGCCCCGTCGGCATTGCGGTAAGCCGCCAGGCGGGCCGCCCGATCGGATCGCACGACGACGTAATACGGCAGCACGAATTCGACCGGGTTGCTGAATTCCATATACGCTTCGCGCTCGCTGGTCTTGAGCAGGCTAGGCTGGCAAACGTGCTGGCCCTGCTTCATCAGGCCGGAAACGCGAGCCAGGCTGGCGCGTTCGATCACGCTGTTGTACTCGGGCGTGCGCTCAATGAAATATCGCAGAAAAACGTCAGCGTACCCTTGGCCCTTGTCGGGGCCGTCGGTGATGGTGACCGGTGGATTGCCCGGCATTTGCCATCTGATGGTGTTGTCGTCGGCCCGAGCGTTGGCGCTCATCATCAGATGGCACAGCGCCATCCCTGCGCCAATGAACGTCCAGAAAGAAGCGGCTCGCATCTTCCCGGCGGTGGCTTTCAACATTTCCGTATTCCTTTAAATACACTTGCGATCGTGCCTATTGTTCCTGGGGCGACGCGACATCCGCCCGCAAACCCCGATGGGGCGTTTCTCAAGGCGCCAGCAAATTTGGGCAGTGCCGCAGTTGCGCTGGCGCATCGCTGATCGTGCCGCCGCGAGCGACGCACTGGTCGGGCGGGAGCGGCGTTTTCCGTTCGACAAAGCGGACAAGCAGGTCGAAGGCATGCTGCGCGTGCGGCTCGATCAGCTCAAGCTGCGGGAATGTGTTCGTGTAGCTCTCGACATGATTGCCGTTCTGGATCTCGTAGAGGCGATAGGCTTGGGCGTGCTTGCCGCCTTCCGCGGCAACCAGTCGCGCATAGGCTCGCGCATGGTGGTCGATGGGCAGCAGCGCATCCATGGTGCCGGCGACCGTGATCAGCGGACGCTTGATCTTGCCGCTGGTGGCGATGGCCGCCACATTGCGGCCCACTGTCGAGGCGGACAGCCTCGCCAAATAGTTGTACTTGCCTAGCCCGGCTACATAGGTGTTGTAGCCAGGATCCAAGCGTTTTTGCCATTGGCACTGCGTGGGCTGCCAGAATGAGCCATAGTGATTGCCCCATAGCGAGACCCGGCCATTCGCTGTGTCGGCGACGAGGTCGGGCGGATAGCCGGCCGCCATGATGTTCAGCGCGGCGGTGCTGGTCGGCGAGCGGCCAGTGGCGAGATAGTCGGGGTAGTTGAGGATCGCCGGGGGCAGGCCAGTCAGCAGGTTCGGTCCGCGGGGATCGACGAAAGTGCCCGCCCACTCCACGCCGCCGTCGAAGTATTCCGGCGCGGTTTCGATCGCGCGGCGCACCTGATAGCCGCCGTTCGAGGTGCCGACCGCATAGGTATAGCGTGGCTTGCGGCCATACTGCGCCTCTACGCCGCGGCGCGCGAGGCCGGAGGCCATCACCATGAAGTCGCGCCAGCGGGTGAATTCCTGGCCAGGATCGTCGTCGTAGTAGTGGACATAGTGCGGATTCTCCGAAGTCCCGGCTCGGCAGGCCAGCGGGTCCGCCTCCGTGCTCTCGTGCGCGCTGAGCACGCCCTTGTTCTGCGACGCATAGGCATAGCCCTGCTGCAGCACGTAATCGCTCCAGACGAAGTCGCCGTTGAATTCGCTGCGGGCGCCAGAGGCGCCGGCCACCACGAGGCGGCCATTCCAGTCCTTGGGCAGCCGCAGCAGGAAGCGCGCCTGCCCCAGCGGATCCTTGGCGAAGCGAGCCTGAATCTGCAGGCCGGGGACTGCTTTCTTGATGGGCGGCCTGCGGGCGGGATCCGCCACGAGTATGTCGCGGTCGGCACGCGGCATGAACGCCAAATCAGGCAGGCCGGGCAAGGAGTTATCTTTTGGCGTAGTGCTGGGGTTTCGGGTCGTCAGATCGGGGCTTTCGACGCAACTGGCGTCGGCGAGTTGCGAGTCCAGTTTCCGAAGCAGGCGTTCGCAGGAGTTCTGTGCGCCAGCAGTGGCCGCGCCGGCGAGGATCAGCAGGGGAAGGGCAGCGGCCGTTGATTTCCACATGACTCGTTTCCTTGGTTTGATGTTTCAGTAGCCAGCTCAGCCGCAATCGCTCGGCAACCCAACGGGCACGCAATGCCATTGGTCATGCAGAATAACTGAATCGTTTATCCTTTCCTAGACACCTCAAGAGCCTTGCGCCAGGTCTAACAAGGAGGCGTCATGAGCAAGCCGCAGTCCACCCCCGACTCAAGAGTGTCTAGAGCGGCAGGGCCGATGACGATATTGCCAAACGGAAAAGAAAAAAGCCCGCAATCATGCGGGCTTGTGAATGTTTTGGCGCCTGTCGGCTCGACGTCAGATCATTCCCACTCAGTCATCAATAATTATGGAAAAACTTTATATAACAACATGTTGAAAATTACGAATTCAGTAATGCCATTAAAAATACCATCTCCAGCAGTTCGCAGCTGGCTCCCAAGCAACGTGTTGTGAAACTGACCCTTATCCTCTCCAGATCCGGTCAACGAATACCTTGTGCAATTCGTATAGGCTGTTTGATCCGAGACCTAACTTGTTCATAGATCGGTATATCTTCCTTGGCTTCCAAAGTAACGGCAAGTCCATAAGGAATAATTGCGTCTAGGCGAGCTGTAGCATCTTTTTTGCAAACAACCCGAATGCGCAAACTCATCCCATCTACAAAAGCCTGAATCTGGCTCTTACCTTCCAGCACTTCATGCTGTACTGTACCGCGCTGAACCTGGTTGTAATCGCCATCTTGACGATCAAGCTTCAGCAGTTGGCTGGACCAATTACCGTTTCCAGGTTCCAAGGTGAGCTTGGCTTCTCGCAGATTACGATGATCAGTGTTGATTGGCGTAAACCACGCCAAGGTTACGACTAGCCGCCGCCAGATTTTTTGTGAAGAAAAGCCAACTGGAATGGGAAAGGCGTATTCGTGCACCTCATTCTCTCGAATCTCGTCACACCCCAGAACAGTTGCTCGCTGTGCAGTGCATGTGAGAACGCGTTCAATATCGACCGCACCATAACCGAGATAACGCGCAATCACTTGCTTAAATTGGTGCGAATTGCTTTTGTCTTTCAGTGCGGCTTCGATGTGTTTCTTACCTTCTGTATCTTGCTTCGCACCGTGTACAAGCAGTGTTTTTATGAGCACAGACATCAGTGTCTCAGGAATATTCTCTCCCTCGTTCGTGCGCAAACTATCCAGCATGTCGTAGATCCTTGCTGCGCTTCGAGTGGCTAAGGCAGTCGCGTTACTGGTACCACGTGAAAAGACTTCATTGCTTAATTCACCTTGCTGTCGGCTATCTACTGCAACTTTCTGGCCTGGAGCAGCAACTGACTTATCGATACTAAACTGCGACGAGGCTGCAAGCATGGGAGCCTTATAAAGCTGCCGCCCTCCTTGCATCAGAATGTCGGGCTTAATTGATCGCCGAAAACCGAGTCCAAACCGACTAGCGGGACTAAACAACAACTGCGATGGCAGTACATCCATTCTTTGGCCGAACTGAGGATAAGCGTCACCGGAATTGTCTGTATGTGCCGCCCCCACTGTGATTGCGTTCAGTGCCTCTGCGGGTGAAAGCAAACGCCTCAAAGACAAATTTTTTGAAATGGCCTTGATTGAGGCTTTGATCTTGTCTGCTTCGGACAGTGCAGCAAACTGCTGCTGATTAAGCCCGATATCAATACCGTCATCATAATTTCCGGCGCTTACGCAGAACAGTACCCGATACCGATACGAAAGCCAGTCCAAGAGCCTGGCCCAAGGACTTGGTGTATGAATAAATGCTCTCGAGGTGTCACCAATTGACAAATTTATAACCTTGACCAAGGGTGCCTGAGCTGGAACGTCACCAGTTCCTTCGAACATACGTCTTACAGCAATGTGGATGCGGTCTTCAAAGAAGACTTCGTCTGGCATGTGCTCATTGTGTGAAAGTGTCTGATGGTCAGGCTGCATTATGGGGATGCAGTACAGTTTTCTGCGAAGTGGAATTGACTCTAAATTGCTGCGATCACCATGCAGAATCAAGGAAGCCATCGCCGTCCCATGCTTGCGCTCGCCTGGCTGATAGGTATCCTCCAGGCCAAATACGTCATCAACAAGAAGCCGATCCTTTAGCGCGTCGTGCAGCTGAAGAGGAGCGCCATCAAGCAAAGCAGCAACTGGAGCTAGATCACTTACATCTTGTGGGAACGCGCCCGGCGCTCCTTCACCATCATCAGAAATCGCTAGGCTTTGACCTGTAGGTCGGAAATACATGATGCCGGAAAACTTAAACAGCTCGATATCAATATTCGCTCCACCTTCAGTAACCTGATTTAGAAGGGACTGAATGGCGCGCGCAGGCAGTTCAGCCTTGACGGCGTGAAAAGCAATCTGAGGCATGTCGATAAAATCAGAGAGCGTCCTTCCTTCCAAGTTCGCCACTAGTCTACGGATCAGTGCTTCATTTTTTCTGCGCTTTTCAGGATTTTTACGATAAAAAAGCTCAATTTGAAAAGCGACCTTTTGCTCCGGTTCTATGGGATCGACAAAGTTACGCCACTGGTCAATCATTTGGGTTTCGATCAGCGTTTCTTCGATACCCCAACGGCGAAGTACGTTAAGTTGTTTGAAGACAACTTCCCATTTCGTCTTCCCATGCGGCAGCCGTCGATTTTCCTTCCACTGATCCCACAGTGAAAGGATTTTGCGCAAGCCGTTCATATTGCTCATAGCTAGGAACATGCGCCCACTCAATGCGCGCCCAACTCTCTGGCCAGATTCGTCTACTTCGTAGAAGCCATCATCATCA
This sequence comes from Chromobacterium indicum, assembly GCF_039708975.1. Taxonomy (NCBI): domain Bacteria; kingdom Pseudomonadati; phylum Pseudomonadota; class Betaproteobacteria; order Neisseriales; family Chromobacteriaceae; genus Chromobacterium; species Chromobacterium indicum. The sequence continues at coordinate 268,085 of NZ_JAYFSJ010000003.1, read as the reverse complement.
GATTCAAGGTCATCGAGTTCTGTTTCACCTAGCCACTCCAGCCCGACAGCTTCGACAGCCTGTTTGAACTCATCTAACCGCCCAACGATCTCAATCACAAGCACCATCTCAGGCTCGAGTCCAGCTAAACCGCCGGTCAGGCTTGCCTGATATCGTACGAAGTCATCCTCAAGTTTTTCAACTTGCCTGCCAACACGCGTTACTTGTATTCCATGTATCGGAACCCTTTGCTCACCGGGTGGAAACCCCTTTCCCTTTTCTGGCTGTAGGACTTGCTTTTCTGGAAAAACAAGCAATGGCAAATAGTCAGCAGGCATACGTTTCCCTTTGGCTCTTATTCGTCTGATCTTTCTTGATTCTTAGGTGATAGTCGCGTCTTCCATTGATCAAGCCTGGATGTGGAAATCATTCTTGCATCATCGACTTTTTGGTCGAGTACCGCACGTCGAACTACACCTAAGCAAAACTCTTCAACCTCTGCAAAACTAAGCCCGAGTAGTCGCTTCGCCATAGTCTCGGCAGCCAGCCCAAATTTCACGTTACAGCGTTCACTGATTGCAGTTATGTACGCCGTTAGCTGTGATCGAGTTGGGCGAGGTAACTCTAGGCGCATCTGGAATCGGCGCCAGACGGCTCTGTCAAGCAGCTCTGCATGATTGCTTGCAGCAACGACCACCACATAATCAGGTAGCTCATCAAGCTGGAGCAATAAAGAACTAACAACCCGCTTAATCTCACCAGTCTCGTGTGTGTCCCCGCGCTCCTTACCTAGCGTCTCAAACTCATCGAAAAACAGCACGCAACGCCTGGTTTTGGCGTAATCAATCAAGGCTCTTAAACGGCCGGCGGTTTCACCTAGAAAACTACCAATAATTGATTCATAGCGCACCGCAATCAGAGGAACCATGAGTTCAAACGCCAGCGCTTCGGCAACAGAAGTCTTTCCATTGCCAGGTGGCCCCGCCAACAGAATACGATGTCTTGGACTTAGGCCGTGAGCATGCAACAATTCAGATCGGTGTTGCTCTTCGATGAACTCTTGTATTTGCTCGCGTATGTTGTTGGCAAGCACCAAGCTGTCTAGTGAGCGCTCCGGTGTTGTTTCAACAATTAGATCCTTCTGAGGACTACTGCCTGCCGAACCCTGCCTAACCACTTGAGATTGAAATAGGGGTGCCTGACGAGAAACTGATTGAAGCGCCTTCTCAAGGCGATCGGCAAGGATACGATGCCCTTTGCCACGTTCTTCTTGAATCAACGCCTCAGCCGATTTCTGAAATGTAGTGTGGTCACCGGTGCTGGCTGCTTTCACCAGAGCAACCAAAGTATCAGCTTGCGCCATCGTTGTTCCCCTTAAAGTCCTGTCCTTGGCACGCCTCGAAAGTCCAACTCTGGACAGCAGTTCGTGGTTCTTGGAGGTCATAGTACTTACGGATAGGTCGGCTTGCACCGGCGATGAATTGTCCGGTTACATAAAATTCAGCATACCCTTGCTCCGAAAGGTCTGTGATGGCTTGTTCGATTCCTACTGCGTTCATTCGGCACCTTGCCTACGTGACTTTTTTCTGTTTGCGTCTGATTGAGACTCGCTACCTGGGATAGAGCTGCGAGGGGCCACTTTGTAAATAGTTGTCCGTGAAACCTTGTAGCGCTCCGCGATTTGGCTGACTGGAATGGTTAGGTCAGACATCAGAAGCTTGATCTCCCTGATTTGTCGAGCATCCAGCTTCGGTTTGCGTCCTCCTGAGCGGCCCCTTGCTCGTGCAGCAACCAAGCCAGCCTGTGTTCGCTCCCGAATCAGATTGCGCTCGAACTCTGCCAACGCCGCGAACACATGGAAGACCAGCTTCCCTGCCGCGCTAGTGGTCTCGATCCTCTCGGTGATGCTCTCGAAGCTAATCGCCTTTTCTTCCAAATTCGCGACGATCTGCACAAGGTCTGGCAGGCTACGACCGAGTCTATCCAGTCTCCATACCACGAGAGTGTCTCCCGCTCGCAGCGCTTTCAGGCAATGGTCAAGCTCCTGTCGAACAGCCGTCTTGCCGCTCGAGGCCTCTTCGTAGATGGAGTAAACCCCAGCCAGGCGCAGCGCGTTACGTTGCTGATCCAGGTTCTGATCATCTGTAGATACGCGGGCATAACCGATCCGTTGATTCATTGACAGTTGCCGGACGTTGAAAAAATGATGGGAATTTTAACAGATTAGTGTATTTCTGGCAGCCGTTCAGCATGCAACTCTGAGGCATCAAGGAACTATCGTTTGCTGCTCGGTCCCTCCCTCGCCACAGAGTAGAATTGATATTGTGCAGCCCCTCAAGAAACGGAGAAGGGGTCAAGGGGCGGCTCGGGAGACCGCGAAGCGGCGGACGCTCCTTGACGCCTTCGGAGTGACCCAAGGCTCAACCTCGGGGCGGGGAAAGGTTTTCTTCCCCGTTCCCCGAGGTCCACGCGGCCGTGGCAGGGTTTGGGGCAGCGCCCCAAGGTTTGCATATTTTTGCACTTGGAGCGGACTTCATGAGCAAGTACGATGCACTGATGGTGTCAGTTGAATTGCCATTTAAAACAAGTCGCTACAACGGGGTGGGTGAGTGCTTATGGAGAACGAAACAAGCAATAGATGGGTGATACCACTCAATGATGCCGGTGATGATAGTGGAGGCTAGGTGCTGGAGCTATCCGATGAGCTGCTAGCTCAGGTAGGCTGGATGATCGGTGACGTTTTGAGTTTTGAGGATCGCGGGGACGGCACGCTGCTGGTCTGCAAGGTAAGTGACGAAGGCGCAGATCAGCTCACGATTGCGAATGAGAGGCTGGCAGACGGCACGGAGCCGGTGCCGACCAGCCTGGATGAGCTTTGAACTATGCAATGCTTACGGCAACTAAAGCCTGATTTCCGTCAGAGAATGGCTGAGATGAAGGCCGGGGTAATCCGCTGGATAGTCATCATGGCAGTCTTGCAGGCGGCTGAAGTGCTGTTCTTTATGTGGGTACTCTGAAGCCGAAATTCCTAGCTTAGACCGCTTGGTTGGCCAGGCGTAGGTCAGTATCAACTGGCCAGGGGCCTCAGGATTGATCCCAGGCTTCAATTACCAAAAGTTGATCTGGTGAGCACAATGCAATGTGGTCAGGATGTAGCTCGACATTCTTGAGCCATGTGGGCTGCATTTTGTCATTGGTGGTTGGGAAGGTGTCGGATAAGAGCTTATCTGCAAGCACCGGTAAGGCATGAGTGGCTCTGACGGCATAGCGATTAGGATAGCCGCCATACTTGATCTGCTCTGCCTTGCCAGCCTCTACCAAGTCAACAATCCAATTGATTCCTTCCGGTGCGACTTCCCATTTCGCAAGGATGGTTGTTGCGGATGCGTCAAGTTCCGTAGGCGACTGCGCCGCGATAATGATCCACCAGCCAAGCATTTTGACTTTTCCCTTTGAATTTAGCTTGTTCAATAATACCGGAATCGGAGATTGAATGGAGAAGGGGCAAGTGCGCCCTCAACAGCTACCCAATGTCTCTGAATTGCTCCGTAGGTCTGGCCACCCTAATGCGTCGCTTATTTTGCGAGAGGTATAGCCTAGCGTGCAAAGTTCAGCTTTCGCCAGCGGTAGTGCTTCTGATGTGAACCATTCTTTGTGGCCTCCTGCGCCAAAGGGTGCATATCCCATGCTATATGCATCTTCTATAGGGAGGTTGGCGCAACAAGCCTTTAGTTTCTTTTCCAATGCTATGGCTTCTGACTTGTTAGAAACTTGAATGTATGTGCCTTTTGAAATGTCAAAGGCATCATCCAGTGGGCATCCATGGGGTACGAATCTTTTTAAACGATCCAACAAATTTCCGGTATAGCCGACTTTGAAAGCAGCGCCTCTTGATGAAGGGACAATGTACACGCGGTAAATTGGCCTACTGACTGGAGCGTAAATGGCAGCAGGTACCTTTAATTGAAATCGCTTTAATAGCACTGATACAAAAATCTTGCTTTCTGGGTAGTATTTGTACTTCTGGGCTGACCTCCTTATTTTTTCTACACCTATCTTATCGATCAGCCAAATTAATTGGCGTGCATCCATTTCGTTTTCTACGTGGACGCCACAATGGTCAATTGGTAAGGCTGAAAGTAATTCAGGAGGGATTCGCATGTATTCTTTCGTTAATAAATTTTAATGACTTGCATGTTGAAATATATTTACATTCCAAAAAAGTTTATCAAATTGTATGTAAAATATTGAGTGAAGCCTTTTCTTTTAGACTGATGGTAAGTGTGAGGTAATACTCTAGGCTCATTTTTTATACATCATTGCGTAGATATTCGTAAAGCTTATTTTGAGCCTCTTTTTCAGACTCAATCCACCGGCGAACTGATGTCATATCGGTTGGGTCAACTTGAGAGTTTGATCGCACAATTCCGTACAAAATCCACTCGGTGAAATGAGGTCTATATGTGCCAACTAATATAACCATTTCAAGTCTTGGTTGTTCCCCACCTAGAATAACTTTTGCCCACTCATTAGCTTTAATCTGCCCATCTGCTTTTTCTTCTAAATATTGGAATAGTTTTTCTCCAGTTGGCGATGCCCACTCAAAAATTACCCATGTTAAGCGTTCAGCGACTGTTTGTTCGTCTCGGCTAACTGGAATCCTGCCTGCATGGAAAGGGTAGTTTGATTTATCATCTGGATCATCCCCTTGGAGTAGCCAGCTTTTCTCATCAGGAAAAGCTTTACACCAGAAGTCAATCATATCGAGCGCAGCCTCTTGCTTACCATAATAGAAGTTACGCCAACGAGCCTCGGTGATCGCGCTTGTTGATGCTAGAACACCAAAGCGCCCTCTACTAGGGTACTTCCTGTCTATCAGGCTCTTAAGTCTCTGACTCACTTCCTTGCTCTTCATGATCCTCGTCACGCAGTAGTCCTCCCCTTTGTGGGTAAAAATACACAAAAATGTTTACATTTCCATTTCTTTGTGTAAATCTACACAAAACATGGCTTGATTGGCAAAGATATGGGTAATTGTACGTCAATTTTGTTGGTTGAGCCTTGCTATGCCCCCTCATGCAGGAGTCAGCCCACAGCGCAGGGCGCGAGGACTGACTCCTGCATGAGGTGATTCGTCATGAACCTGAAGAGGACTATCTAATGAGTGCTCCCGCTGTTGTGGAAACCAAGAATCAACCCCGCTTCAACCAGGCCCTTCTGGCTGGCCGAGTTAACGCCGTCCGTAAGGCCGAAGACGCCGTTTTCACTGAGGTAACCCTTCCCGCACCTGATCAATACAGCCCGCCTGCAACAGTCGAAATCCGTAGTCGCAAGCGGCTCGGCCAGGTAGGTGAAACGGTCGAAGTGCCGGTCGCCTGCGGTGGCTACCGTGGCAAGTCGTTCGTGTACACGGATAAGGAAACCGGCGAGCGTTTCAACCGCCGCCCGGTCGTCAACAGCTACGTCGCTATCGAGGACTGACCATGCTGCACCCGCTGTCGCTCGAGTATCGCCGCGCCTGCCTTGTGGAAGATCGTGAGTGGGTGGATAGCTGGCTCCGCGCCGTTCCCCAGCAGTTCGCCAAGCGGATTCGGCGGCGGCATAACAAGCTGCTTTTCTCCGAAGGGTTCCGGTACGACGGCGATGCCCGTCGTGCCGCCAACCTGTACGTGCAAGACTGCCGCGATCATCTCGCGGAAATTGGCGGTGGCCTCGATCTGGCCGCCAGCGATGCCGAACTGTGCCAAGCCGCCAAAGAAACCGTGCAGCACATTCTCTCCGTGCAGCGCCTGTGCAACGGCTCAGACTACATATCACTTTTCCAGCGCTTGGCCGACTATCTGGCGGAACGCGATGTTTTCTTCTTCGATGATGAAGAAGCAGCAGAAGGGTGCACGCGGCTACCGCAGCCAGGCAAGCGGAGCGTGACCCACGAAAGCATTTTCAAACGCCTGACCGATGAAGGCTTCTGGCGCAAGGTTTTCCGGCGTGGCGTGGCCCGCAAGGTAGAGGCGGAAGCCATCCGCACCGGCCTGGTTAATCAACGAACCGGGCTGTATGTCTCTGATGACACCTTGACCCGCTTCCGCTCGCAGCGCTGCCGCAACCGCTCATTGTTGGAAAGCCTGGTGGCTTTCAATGAGCTGGGCGACGAGTTCACGTTGGCCGAGTTGGCTGACCTGTCAGTTTCGAATCCAGATAACCGCCGCGCGGAGTTGATGACCCGCATTGCCGGTTTTGAGGCGATTGCCCGTTCCCTGGAACATGCGGCGCTTTTCCTGACGATTACCTGCCCATCTCGCTTTCATGCTTTCCGCAAGCTTGACAAGCGCAGGGTCATCGAGAACGCCAAGTATAGCGGCAGCACGCCGCGCCAAGCCCAGCAATACCTATCGGGCGTTTACGCCTGCATCCGTGCGGAGCTGCATCGCCGCGAGATTTCCCCCTATGGCTTCCGCATTGCCGAGCCACATCACGATGCTTGCCCGCACTGGCACTTGCTGCTTTTTGTTCCTACCAACCAGGCCGACGAATTGGCCGCGATCTTTCGCGAATACGCCACTCGTGAAGCCCGCGAGGAACTGGCCGGCAATGTAGAGGCCCGCTTCAAGTGCGTCGAAATCGATTGGGCGCGCGGCACGGCTGCCGGGTACGTCGCCAAGTATGTCTGCAAGAACGTGGATGGCATGAAAAGCGATGGCGAGCCGGTGGGCGTCAACTTCGACGGCATGGATACGGTCACTGCGGCTGCGCGCGTACTGGCCTGGGCGTCGTGCTGGGGTATTCGACAGTTCCAGCAGGTGGGCGTCGCGCCCGTTACGCTGTGGCGCGAGCTGCGCCGCATCGCCGCGAACGACGGCACCGAAATCGACAGCGAGGTGATATGCCGCGCAGCGGAAGCCGCCGACGCTGGAGATTGGGCGGGCTTCGTGCGGGTGCTGGGTGGAACGGGGCTGAAGCTGGGTGATTTGCCCATCCGCCTGAGCCGTGAAACCGGCCGCACCAACCGCTATGGCGAGGATGTCGGCGTCCGCATCCTGGGCGTGGCCGATTGTGCCGATGGTGTCTTCATCAAATCCCGGCTCCACGAATGGACAGTCGAGTTCGCGCCAAATCGCGAGCGGAGCGAGCCTTGGACTCGTGTCAATAACTGTACGGCGGCACAGCGCGGCGGAACGACGCGCGTCCCCCCCACGGCCACGATGCGCCGAGTTGGTGATAAAAGTTGGCCTTCAACCGTCGCCGTCCACGAACAAAGAGCAGGAGGCGTGACATGAGCGTCGGCAGCATTCAGCAAGTGCTGGTCTGCATCCCTGTCGAAAGTGCGTCGTCGGCGCAGCGGATGTTTTGCCCACCCGACGACAACGGCCAGCAGTATGCACCCCAGAAAACACAAGCTTATTTGATGGATGCCGCGCAGCAATCCGGCATTGAGGCTGCGTTGGGACCATTTGACTATGCGTATGCCGGAGGCTTATGGACTCTCGCATTTAGCACTGTCGTCGGTCTGTATTTTGTTTCTCACTCTATTGGTTTAGTTCTCGGCTTTATTCGCCGGGGCTGATGATACGTCCGGGCGTTTCCCGGTTTTACTCTCAACACATGAGGAATTTCCAATGTTCAAGAATCTGGCTTCCAAAGGCTCCAAGCTCGTTGCTCTGTCCATCGTTCCGGTGCTGTCGTTCGCTGCAGGCCCGGCCAAAGCTGCAGGCGGTCCCGACTTGACCGCGCTCAGCGGTCAAGTGGATTTCACCACCACCATCGCTGCCGTATTGGCGATTTCTGGTCTGCTGGCTGGCCTGTACATCGCAATTAAGGCCTCCAAGACCGTGCTGGGTATGATTCGCGGTCGTTGATCGACGGCAACGCCAATCTGAAACGGGGGGCGTTTGCCTCCCCTTTTTTTCTTGGAGGTGTGACATGGCTTATTTCCCTGAGATGTTCAATTTGGGTGTGGTGGTTGGGTTCGTCTTGGGCGCGCTTGTCATTTTGGCGTGCTGGTGGTGGCTTGAAGAAAGTTGGCGCTTTGAGGATTACCCGTGGTGGCAAATCCCGTTTGTTGTGGTGCTCGGCCCGTGCTTTCATCTGATTGCCAGACTTACAGATTTGTTTGCCGGGTGGTTGGCTAAAGTGCGGCGCGATTCGCTGCGGGATTGAATGCATGACAATCAATCAGCTTTGGTATTTGGTGATGTTTACCTGGGGTATTGCGTGCGCCTGGGCGGTCATCAAGGGTATGTCGAATCAGTAGGGAGGGTTTATGCGGCCTTGGAAAACGTGGTTGTTAGCCTTTTGCCTGTTTTCGATGCTCGGTCAGCAGGTTGTTTACGCGAACGCGGTACTCGCGCCGGTCGAAAATTTTGTAGTGAATCGGGCAATTGCCGGTGTCGTCGCCAATCGCATAGCGGCGGCGGAAGGGGTGGCGGCCAATGATGCGCTCTGGTTGGCAAAAGCAGCCAATGACCCAGTGTTCAAGGCGACGATGGAGGGCATCAGTTCGCAAATGACGGCGGCGAATGTGGTGTCAACGGTGGCTGGTGGTGCTCTGGCTATTGCTGGAGCTCCGGTCTGGATGACCATTGCGGCGTCTTTGGCGATTACGGCAGGGGCTGCGTGGTATTTCACCAGTAATGCGCCAACGCCGATACCCGGCCCCGCATCTTCTGTCAATCAGTCGATGGTCAAGGTATCGGCGGATGGCAAGATTGAAGTAACGCCGAAGCCTGCCGATATGCCGATGCCATATGTCCCGCCGAAGCCGGTACAGGTTTCGGTGATTGATCCTTGGATGACGTTTGCAAATTCTGGTGGTTTGGTTTTCCGCAATTTTATGTGTCATGCCAGCGACGGCGATTGCAATGCATATCCTGTGATGCCTCCAGGTATCACTATCAGTAATTTTGTATTTCAGGCGGCTGGACGACAGGGGCAGGATGTTGTGGTTAATAACTTGGATGACGCGGCTCGATTTACCAAGCTTTATTTTCAGTACCAAGAACAACAAGCCATCAATCAGATGGGTACGCCTCATGTCGATGGCTATCCGAGAACGCTTGTTTCGTTTTCGATTGAAAAGCCGACGATGACGGGGCAGAACCCACGTGTTATGCAGACGGTACAGGTTACGCATTGGAGTCAAGCGGGTGGTACTTGGACTTCTTCCGTTTCGACGATTACCGAACCTTCGATTTGGTTTCCAAATCCACAGCTCTTGCCGCAGAAGTTCGACAACCTGAACGATGCCTACAACAACATGGACCCGTCCTCCAAAGGGCTACCGATGCAGGCGCAGCAATTGGCTGATTTGGCGAACGCTGCATGGCGCAAGGCGGCAAGCGACCCGAATTACCAAGGGTTACCCTATTCCGCCACTAACCCGCTGACTGTGCAGGACGTGGCGAGCTGGCAAGCAGCTCATCCCGGCCAGATGCCGACGCTGGGTGACCTGCTTGCGCCAGCGACTAATCCGAGCTTTCCGGGTGTGCCGATTTCGCCTGTGGTCTATCCGGGGCCAGTTCCAGATCCCGGCCCTGGGCCCGGCCCGCAACCGATACCGGGCCAGAGTCAGAACGTTAACGTGATGAATTCGCCGCGTATCGACATGGGCCCTGACCCAAACACACCCGCGCCGACGCTGGAGGATACGCCCACGGCGGACATCATCCTAAAGCCGCTCACGTCGTTATTTCCTGAGTTGCGCGGCTTCCAGACGCCAGGGCATGCGTCGCAATGTCCTAAACCTGTGTTCGATGTGTTCGGTAAGTCCATCGTGATGGATCAGCATTGCACGCTGATGGAGCAGCACCGTCAGGCGCTAGCGGCGGCGATGTTGGTGGTTTGGCTGCTGGTCGGCCTGTTTATCTTGCTTTCCGCATGAGGTGAATCATGCCTGCTGCCCTGTTTGGCATCCTGCTGTCTGCCTTGAATACCGCGCTTGGCTTTGTTTTGCGCTCGGTGCTGGTTAAGTTCGTGACCTTCTTTGCGCTGTTTTTCGTGGTCAAGGAATTCGTCAATGTGCTGGTCAACAGCCAGCTGTACCCCGGTGCGACAGCGGCCAGTAACTTGTCTAGTGCGCTGTCGGGCATGCCTGCCGATGTCTGGTACTTCCTGGACCTTTTCAGCGCGTCCACCGGGTTTTCCGTGGTGCTGTCGGCCTACGCGACCCGCTTCATCATTCGACGTATTCCGTTGATCGGGTAAGGCGATGGCGATCAATGCATATGTGGGCCTGCAAGGCTCCGGCAAGTCCTATGAGGTGGTCAGCTCGGTGATCGTCGAGGCAGTGGCCAATGGTCGCCGCGTTGTCACCAACGTGGACGGCATCAACCAAGAGCGCATCCACGAGTACTTGGTCAACGAACGGCAGGCCGACGCGGAGAAGCTCGGCGCCATCATCCATGTAACCAACCAGCGCATTCTAGAGCCGCAGTTTTTCCCGGACGAGGAAAAGCCAGATCTCGATTCAGTGGTCAAGGGTGGGGATATGGTGGCGGTCGATGAGGCGTGGCGCTTCTGGGGCAATAAGCTGAGCCACGAGCACATGCAGTTTTTCCGCATGCATCGGCACTACGTGCATGCGGAAACGGCGGTGGCTTGTGATGTGGTGCTGATGACGCAGGACATTTCCGGCTTGCACCGCGACCTCAAGAACGTGGTCGAGTTCGTGTTTCGGATGCAGAAACACAAGTCGCTTGGCTTCAACACCCGCTATCGCGTCGAGCTGTATGAGGGTTGGAAGCTCAATAGTAAGACGCGCATCGACACATATCAGAAAACCTACGACAAGAAGATTTTCCCGCTTTATCAGAGCTACAGCGGCGGCAAGGGTCAAGAAAAGGCCATCGACAAGCGACAGAACATCCTGGCCAATAAAACGCTGTGGTACTACGCGGGTGGCGTGCTGCTGATGATGTCCATTTCCGGCTGGGGGGCGTGGCGATTCTTCCATCCGAGTTCCGCCACCTACAACAAGGCGGCTGCTGCGTCGGCTCCTGCGGGCTCGGCATCCACGGCGGGTGCGGCCAATGCAGGTACGGTGCCAGTGACACCGATCAAGGCGGCAAAGCCGAATTTCTCCGATGAGTGGCGTGTGGTAGGTGAGTTCGAGGCGAACGGCGACCGCTGGATAGTGGTGAAAAGCGGAGCGGGTCGTTTGCGCATCGAGTCCCCATCAATGTTCCACGGAGAAGGCATGGCGGTGCTGGGGGAGATTGACGGCGACAAGGTGACGCGCTGGAGCGGTTCACAAGAAGAAAAAGGGCCGGTGATTGCGGCGTCGGGGGTGAGCAAATGAAATGGCCAGCGGCGTTGTTGTTGGCAGTGTCGATGGGTGCGCAGGCGGTCGAGTCGCTGCCGTTGCCGAATTTGGCCAGGTCGAGCCCGGTCAAGCCGGTGAAGTTCGACTTTCAGGCGGTCAGTGTTGCCCAGGTGGTGGGGCTGGTCTACATGGAAGCGATCAAGCAGCCTTACGTGATCGATCCTGTTGTTCTCAAGGACGAACGGCTTGTGTCGTTTCGCTTCGATACGAGCAAGGGCGATTTGCGGGCGTTTTGGCGCTCGTTTCTCGATTCGCTTGGCTTCCGAGTGGAGTCGCGCGGTGGTGTGGACTTCGTGACCGCCAAGAAGCCGGAAGAACAGGCAAAGCCGAATTTCGAGGTGTACATCTATCATCCACAGTACCGGTCAACGGGCTATCTGACCGACCTGTTGACGCCGTTGTTTAGCGTTGGTGGCTTCACGTCCAATCGCTCTGTGCGGGTGCCAGCAGGCGACAAGATACCGGCAGGGGCCATAACTCCCCCGCAAGGCTCAGCGGCCGCGATGATCGACCAGGACAGCGATACGCTGATTTTCCAAGGCACGGCGATAGAGATTGAGCGGCTTACAAAGATTCTGCCGCAAGTGGATACGGCAGGTGGCGAGGTGGCGGTCAAAGCGGTGGTGTACGAGGTCAGCACCGGCAATACTGACGGCACGGCCTTTTCGCTGGCGCTGAATCTGCTAGGCGGCAAGTTCGGTGTTTCGGTCGGCTCGGATGCGGCGAAGCTCAACAACACGGTGACATTAAAGGCGGCGAACTTCGAGATGGCGCTTTCCGCGCTGGCCGGCGACTCTCGCTTCAAGGTGGTTTCGACGCCGCGAGTCCGGGTGAAGTCCGGCGCCACCGCCCGCCTTACAGTCGGCCAGGACGTCCCGACGCTGAGTTCAGTCACCTATCCGCAGGGCGGCGGCAACGCGGTGCAATCGGTCGAGTACCGCTCGTCCGGTGTCATCCTCAACCTGTCGCCAGTAGTGCGCGGCGCGACGGTGGACATGACTGTCGATCAGCAGATTAGCGATTTTGCCAAGACTGAAACCGGCGTCAATGACTCGCCCACGCTCACCAAGCGGGCGCTGACAACGACCGTTTCCGCCGCCGATGGCGAGTTGATCGTCTTGGGCGGCCTGACCACGGATAAGGACAGCCAGGGCTCGTCCGGCCTGTCCTTCCTGCCCAAGTTCATGCGCACCAGCAGCCAGTCCAGCAATCGCACCGAAGTGCTTCTGCTGCTGCAAGCCACAAAGATTTAACCGCTGATCGTTCGACACAAGTTTTGCATGGGGAAAAAATGAAAACCAAGATGCTCATCAATCGCAAAAAGCTGCTGGCGATGATTCCGCTGTCTGAGCGCACGATCTTCAACATGGAGCAACGTGGGGAGTTCCCGCGACGCATCGCGCTCACCAGCCGCAATGTGGCCTGGGATTTAGCAGAAATAGAGGAGTGGATTGAAGCCCGGAAAGTATCAGGAAGTCAGCCTACTCGTCCCGGTTTTACTCCAATGGTTGCCAGGGCTTGATTGTGGCTCTGGGGCCAAATACTCTGCGTTGTTCGCCACTTTCGGTGTCGCTACTGTGGGGGCTGTCAATTTGCCCTTGCCTTGGGGATGTGTGGCCCATTCGATATCAATCAATTTGGAATGAAACGAAATGACATCGGATGAACTGCAAGACCTAATATGGCATCCATCCCGACCTTAATGACAGCAGGCAAGACTTTATTAATCTGCTATTTTAAAAAATTTGCTAGTGCGTCTACTTCATGAGGCTCAGCGATCCGATAGACCACGGTGGCGATGTCACAAGCGCATTCGGCGCTACGACCATCTTCGGCAAGGTTGTTGCCCCTGATGAACATGCCATCAGCCGCGGCTCGAAGCTCATTAGCACTCTTGGCTAGGTTACAAAAGACCGACAGGCCTTGCGTTAGGGCGAGTTCTCAGCGAAGAACATCAACGACTGCTCTTCGGCCTGGAAGTGGACATGGAAGCTCCTGCTGATCAGTTCGTTGTTCTCGCTCTGCAGCGTGTAGATTTCCGCGAACTTGCCTGCATAGAAGCTGATCCACTCATCAAGAGTGGCAAAGGCAGATTTGGGCCTGAGTGTGGCGTTCAGGTCGCTGATGGCTTCTGACGAGGCCGCAAAGAAGTCATAGTCGAGCGGGAAGAACATTAGCAGCTCGCCTGGGCCGATCTGCTCGATAGCGTCATCCGTGACGATGTGCAGCCGTGGGCCGTGTGGCGTGGGGGCTGACAGGATTAGCCGCGTGATGTCGATTTGCTCGTTTGGCCCGGCCTCCTGGCGACGATGCTCCTTCTCGTGTGCGAGCAGCGCCGGCAGTGACGATAGGGCGGCTCCGTGGATGAGGTGCCCCAGTGTGTGCTGAACGACGCCATACTCGCCGGTGCCGGTGAATACGCCGCCTGACCAGTCGTGGAGCTTCCTGGAGGCGATGTTCCGCCTGAAGGCTGTGCGATTGCTGAATGCGATCGTTGTGTTGTCGGCGGAGACGATAAGGCTGTCTTCGGCCTGCATTGCAATGATGAATGTCATGCTGAGCGAATGATGTATTTGATTTTCTAATCCGAACCATTCTACCCTGGAGGGCAAAATGTCAGGTGGTGGTTACATCAGAATAGCAGGGGGCAATATTGAAGTGCATTGCCCAGGACAAGTTAGTATCCGTGGGCAGAATATTGCGCTCTCTGGGCCGGCGCAAATTGGCATGAATATGCAGGGTATGCCTTCTGGCGATCTGCACAGCCTTTCCTTCTTGGTGAAGGACAGCCAGGGCAATATCATGAAAAACACCCCCTATGTCCTCAAAGATGGAAAGGGGCAGCTTTTCAAGGGCATCACCGACAAGCACGGCCGGACGCAGCAGATACATACCAGCAATCCAAATGACCTCTCTGCGCATTTAGACCTCGGTGCAATGGGAAACAGTTTGGAAGATTAAGGGCTATGGCACAACCAAAGACAACGACGGCAAAGACTCAGCCAAAAGAGAAAAATGCGGTAGTCGAACACCGTGATGATGTGTATGTGCTGGTGATCGGATTTGAGGTCAATAATCCGGTCTATCGTGAAACGCCAATTGAATTTGGTGTGACCAGAAAAGTTCACTACGTCCTAGAAGACCCAGGCCACACCTTCATGTATCTGACAAAGAATTTGAAGGTCACATTCTTTTTTAGCCTTGGTCCGCATATCGGTGCCTCGACGGCGGAACGAATGATGGGGAAGGGCACGCCAGAGTATAAGATCCCCGGCTTAACTCGTTTGTATAGGCTCATTATCACCGGGTCTCAATACGAGAAGATGCTTGCTAAGGGCAAAGAGTATCGTAATGACGTCCTAGCCGGCAAGCGGTATTACAATATCTTCAAAAACTTCACCTGCGCCAGAAGCGCGAGGGACATCATCGCGGCTGGCTGGCCAGGCGTTCCAGCTGGCGCTAGTCCGATAGGCACTCCTATCCCAACAAGGGAGGACTATGTAAACCCATACGCTTTTTATGAAGCAATCCGCAACAAGTTTCCAAATGGAGAGGTTGTGCTGCCAGAGAACAGGGGAAAGTGGCAGGAGTTGATGTCGAGTTCAAATGACTACCCTGGAACAGAGTCGGACCCCTCTTTGTATCCGGCATCTTGGCCAATGAAGAAGACTGCTGATGAGTAAAAAGAGATCACTCATACTGATTTTGTTAGTTATATGTGCCGTGCTTTTGGGAGTGGTAGCCATGAATAATACAAGCAGTAATAGCCAATCTATAAAAATCGTTAATCAGATTAGAGATCAGAGCGGCGCGATAACTGACTATGCCCCCTTCACTAATGATGGAATGAGTAAGAAGATTTTCAATTCCATCGAGAGGGAAAATTTGGAGAGTTTTATTTCAAAAAATATGGATATACTAGCGGGCGCAGTCTCTGATAAGGAGATGATTGAACGTGACCCAAACGTTCAGTTTGAATATTTTGTGCCAAAATTACCTACGGTTCCTGTCACGGTTGCGGATATGCGGTATACGTTTGTTGTGACAAAGCCAATGCCAACTGCAAAAGGTATCGTGGGTGATTTCTTCAGTTCCGTGGAGAGAAAGGACGAAAACGCGCCGTGGGAGTATGGCTACATTTCTCTAAGAAATGGTGAAAATATACCGACCTTGACAAGGTATGATCAAAAAGTATTTGATCGACTTGGTCTAAAATTTTCCGAGAAATTCTTTCTGTCTGACTTAAAATCAGGAAAGCGAATTTTAGATTTCTACCGATCGACGGATTATAAGAAATTTTCAGAGTCTGGCGATAATGCTGCCAATTTTGCGTTCTACAAATTCACCACGACAAGAAACTCCGTTCCGCTCACAGTGGTGTTTGGCGTTCTTAAAGATCAATACGACGAGAATGCAGCAATTCCGAGCAATTGGTTCTACGTCTACATGAAGCGTGAAGGTTGATATGTTTGGCCGCCTTGTTGTATAAGTCAACAACATGCAACATCGCGGTTAAATTTTGTCAAGCTTTCTTGCTCATGGAAGTATCTTTAAATATATTACTGTGTTGCGTAATTAAGTTAGAGCATACAGCATAGTGGGAGGAGGGTAAATTTGTGATGTTTAATATCAAATGGAGTTTTTTGCCGCAATTGGTTTATTTTTTGCTCACTATAATGAGGGGTGAGCTGAAGTTAACTAAGTTTGATATTTTTGTTTATTTCGGTGTCCCGATAATTTTATTTGTTTCTGCATTTATTTCCCTTATTATACCAGCTCCCCTTATTCCATCAAGCTTGCCAGGTTGGGAGTGGTTATCCTTTTTTCTGGTGTATATGGGTGCGGTTTGTTTAGGTTGCGGTATTATATTGGCCATTCTAAGATTTGTCTTGAATAAGATCAAATTAAGAAATAGTACCAAAGAGGCGGGGTGAAAAATTTTCATGAATTGAGACGCGTCGGATAGGATTGCCATCTGAAAATAATAGAGACCAGGCCTAAAAACTGCTGTGGGTAGAGGAGTATTTGCCAATAAGCTAGGGCGGTTCCGGCAAAACTTCCTTGTGTTTCACGATTTGCGGGCTGTCCACTCGTCGATCATGTCCGCCCAATCCTGCAACATAGATGTGCGCTGCTCTCGGTATTCAGCCTTGTTGTAGACCGCCCGTACGCCTCGCTGCTCGTGAGCAAGGCATTTCTCGATCCAGTCTGTGTTGTACCCAGCTTCGTGTAGCAGTGTGCTCGCTGTCCGCCGCAAGTCATGCGGGCCAAACTTGGCAAGCGTCTTTCCTTCTTTCTGTGCCAGCTTATAGGTCAGCGTCAGCACCTGGTTGAGCGTTGCGCTGCTCATCGGTTTGTCGCTATCGTAGCGGGAGGGCAGTACGTAGTCTGATCCACCGGCAAAGGTCTTCAGCGCGATGAAGATATCCAGCACCTGCCGGGACAGGAACACAAGGTGCGGGTTGCGGCGCTTCATCCGCTCCTTAGGAATCGTCCACAGCGCCTCGCTGAAATTGATTTCGCTCCACGTCGCATCTGTCAGCTCGCTTTTACGCACCATCGTTAGCAGCAGGAGCTTGCTGGCAGCTCGGATGGAAGGCGTGGTGCCGATGCGCTCGATGTATTGGTACATCAGGGCGATTTCATCCGGCGTCAGCGCCCGGTCGCGCGGCTCAAATTTGGCGATGGTGGTCGGGCGCACCATTTCTGCCGGGTTTTCGACTTTCTGGCCGCGTTCGATGGCCCAGCGATAGACCTGTAATACTACCTCGCGGACATGTACTGCAGTGGCCGGTGCACCGCGTTCGACGATGGCGTTGGTCAGTGCCCGCAAGTCCTCGTGCGTGATTTCCACCAGCTTCTGGTTACCGAATTTCGGCTTTAACTCGCGTTCGTAGATCGACCTACGCATGTCACGAGTTGAGTCGGCCATCTGATAGCCGCGCAGCCATTTATCTGCCCAGGCTCCGAACGTTTCCGCACCCTTCACCCGTGCTTTGTTCCGCGCTTTCTCCTTGGCCGGCGATTTCCCCGTAGCAATGAGCTTCTTGGCTTCGCTTAGCCGTTCACGCGCCTCCGCCAGGGTGACGCCGCCAACGCAGTAGCGTCCGAAAGTGATGGTCTCTTGGCGGCCGTTGATCGAGTAGTTGTAGCGGAATGAGATGGAGCCGGCAGGCGTGACGGCCACGTACAGTCCGTCTCGGTCATTCACTTTGTAGAGCTTGTCCTGGGGCTTGAGGTTGCGCAGCTTGGTATCGGTGAGCATGATTGTCGTTCTATAAACCTAAAAAATACCATGAGAAAAATTGCCGATGAATTTCTGCTAAAAGCCCGTGGATAAAGGATATTAGAGATATTGATACCATGATCGCACGTAATTTCATGGTATGGTATTCGAGGAAGAAGGAAGTATGTCGAGCTGCTATGCCATGGTTCATGCCATGAAAAATAGCTGCTTGCTGGTGCCAAATCGTACCAGATATTGCCAGACAGAAAATGCAAAAAGCCCGCTGTGACGCGGGCTTCAGGGGTGTTGTATGCTGGCAACTGCCAGTCATTGCTTAACGTGGAATCATTCCCACTCGATCGTCGCCGGCGGCTTGCCGCTCACATCGTAGACCACGCGGTTGATGCCGCGCACTTCGTTGATGATGCGGTTGGACGCGCGGCCCAGCAGGCTGTACGGCAGCTCGGCCCAGTGCGCGGTCATGAAGTCGCTGGTCACCACGGCGCGCAATGCGACGACGTAGTCGTAAGTGCGGCCGTCGCCCATCACGCCGACCGACTTCACCGGCAGGAACACGGCGAAGGCCTGGCTGGTCAGCTCGTACCAGTTCTTGCCGGTTTTCTCGTCCACGGTGTTGCGCAGCTCTTCGATGAAGATGGCGTCGGCCTGGCGCAGCAGGTCGGCGTATTCCTTCTTCACTTCGCCCAGGATGCGCACGCCCAGGCCCGGGCCCGGGAACGGGTGGCGGTAGACCATGTCGTGCGGCAGGCCAAGCGCCACGCCCAGCTGGCGCACTTCATCCTTGAATAGCTCGCGCAGCGGCTCCAGCAGCTTCAGGTTCATGTCTTCCGGCAGGCCGCCCACATTGTGGTGGCTCTTGATGGTGTGCGCCTTCTTGGTCTTGGCGCCGGCCGATTCGATCACGTCCGGGTAGATGGTGCCCTGAGCCAGCCATTTGGCGTTGGTCAGCTTGCCGGATTCGCGGTCGAAGACTTCGATGAATTCCGCGCCGATGATCTTGCGCTTCTTCTCTGGGTCGCTCTCGCCGGCCAGCTTGGCCATGAAATCGGCTTCGGCCTGCACGTGGACAACCTTGACGCCCAGGTTCTGGGCGAACATTTCCATCACCATCTTGCCTTCGTTCAGGCGCAAGAGGCCGTGGTCGACGAAGACGCAGGTCAGCTGGTCGCCGATGGCGCGGTGGATCAGCGCGGCGGCCACGGAGGAGTCCACGCCGCCGGACAGGCCGAGGATGACTTCTTCATCGCCGACTTGGTCGCGGATCTTCTTCACCGCTTCGTCGATGTAGTTCGGCATGGTCCAGCTGGGCTTGCAGCCGGCCACGTGCAGCACGAAGCGGTGGATCATCTCGGTGCCGCGCTTGGTGTGGGTCACTTCCGGGTGGAACTGCACGCCGTAGAAGCCGCGGGCCTCGTCAGCCATCGCCGCGTAGGGGCAGGACGGGGTTTCGGCGATCACCTGGAAGCCGGCCGGCAGCGCGGTCACCTTGTCGCCGTGGCTCATCCAGACGTCGAGGAAGCCGTTGCCGGCGTCGTCGATCTGGTCCTGCAGGCCTTCCAGCAGCTTGGAGTGGTGGCGGGCCTTGATCTGGGCGTAGCCGAACTCGCGCTTGTCGCCGCTTTCCACCTTGCCGCCCAGGGTCTGGGCCATGAACTGCATGCCGTAGCAGATGCCCAGCACCGGCACGCCCAGCTCGAACAGTTTGGGATCGGCCTGATAGTCGGACTCGTACACCGAATTCGGGCCGCCGGACAGGATGATGGCTTTGGGCGCGAAGGCCTTGATCTCTTCGATGGGCATGTCGAAAGAATGAAGCTCACAGTAAACGTGAGCTTCGCGTACGCGGCGGGCGATCAGTTGGGTGACCTGGGAGCCGAAGTCGAGAATGAGGATCTTGTCCATGCCTATCCTTGAAAAGTAATGCAGGCCGTTAAGGCCATTATCGTCAATGCTAAAAATAATTCAGTGGTTTCGCCGCTCAGTCTTCGCTGGGCGGCAGCCTGCGCGGTGGTTCCACGCGTTCCGGCACGCGGTCGCTGCGCGCGGCCAGCAGCAGCACGCCCATCAGCACCATGCCCAGCGCCACGAAGTGGGTGGCGCGAAGGCCAAGCTGGTCTATCGCGTAGACGCTGGCGCCGGCATAGGCCAGCATCGGGCTGGTGACCAGCGTGGACTTGTTGAAACCGTCCAGCGCGAATAGCAACAAGCCCGCCGCGAACAGCAGCAGGGCGAGCAGGGTGGAGGTATTGGGCAGCAGGGCGGTGCTTTTCAGCAGCCATACGCTGCCGACGCAGATCAGGGCGATGGGAAGAGCCGCGCCGCGCTTCATCATGCCGCGCCCCGCTGGTTCTTCATCACGCGCTGCTTCTCGCGCTGCCATTCGCGGTCTTTTTCGGTGTCGCGCTTGTCGTGCAGCTTCTTGCCTTTGGCGAGGCCGACTTCGGCCTTCACATTGCCTTTGGCGTAGTGCAGATCCAGCGCCATCATGGTGTAGCCGGCGCGTTCCACCTTGCCGATGAAGCGGTTGATCTGCTCTTGCGACATCAGCAGTTTGCGCGGGCGGACAGGGTCCGGATTGACGTGGGTGGAGGCGGACTGCAGCGGAGTGATGTGGCAGCCGATCAGCCAGAAGGCGCCGTTTTTCCAGTCGACGTAGCTTTCTTTCAACTGGACGCGGCCGGCGCGGATGGCCTTGACTTCCCACCCTTCCAGCACAAGCCCGGCCTCGAGTTTTTCCTCGATGAAGTAGTCGTGGAAAGCCTTGCGGTTCTGGATGATGCTCATGTGTGGCGGGTTCCTTTGAATCCGACATTGTATCAGAAGCCGGGCCGCAACCAAAATCGTGTCTTTTCAGTGGCTTGATGTGAAAGCACTTGGCCGCGGGCGCGCCGTGAAGCCCGGATGGGCGGCAGCAAGCGCTTTTTGCTAGAATTGCGGCTTGATTGTCAGTTTCGAGACCCCGGCCAGGCCGGGTTTTTGCCGATGCAGCTTGTCGAAAAGAGCGTCCTGGTGGCGCATACGCCGGCGCAGATGTACGCGCTGGTGGATGATATCGAACACTACAGCCGCTTCCTGCCCTGGTGCGGCAAGACCGAGGTGCTGTCGCGCGACGGCGGCCAGGTGGTGGCCAGCCTGCACATCGATTATCTGAAGGTGCGCCAGCACTTCACCACTCGCAACCACAACGTGGAGAACGAATCGATCCGGATGGAATTGGTGGAGGGGCCGTTCGAGTTGCTGGAGGGCTTGTGGCACTTCAAGCCGCTAGGCGATTTCGGCTGCAAGATAGAATTCAGCCTGCGTTATCAATTCTCCAGCCGCATTCTGGAAAAGCTGATCGGGCCGGTGTTTGGCCACATTTCCGGCTCGCTGGTGGATGCCTTCATCAAGGAAGCGGACAGGAAGTACGGCGATGACTGAGGGGTTGAGCGTGGAAGTGGCCTATGCCCGGCCTGATCGGCAGTGGCTGGTCGAGGTGAGCCTGCCGGCCGGAGCTGTCGCGCTGGACGCGGTGCGCGCATCAGGCATTCTGGCGTCGTGCCCGGAGCTGGATGAGGCGGCGTTGAAGCTGGGCGTGTTCGGCAAGGCCGCCAAGCCTGACGCCGCCTTGCGCGATCATGACCGGGTGGAGGTTTACCGGCCGTTGTTGGCCGATCCCAAGGAAGTGCGCCGCCAGCGCGCGGAAGCCGGTAAGACGATGAAAAAGGGCGGTTGAGCCTGGCGGATGGGAGAAAAAAAGGATGGCCTGGAGGCCATCCTTTTTTATTGGGGAAGCGTGGCTCAGCCTGGCATGTCTTCGGCCGAGCAGACGCGGTTCTTGCCGTTGATCTTGGCCTGGTACATCGCGTGGTCGGCTCGCTCCAGCACGTCGGCTTCCTGCTCGCCCAGGTGCCAGCGCGCGACGCCGGCGCTGAAGGTGATCAAGAGCTTGTCGTTGTTGGCCAGGAAGAAGGTTTTGGTCAGCTCGCGCTGCAGCCGTTGCACGGCTTGCACCGCTTCGGTTTCCGGCGTGTCCGGCATCAGGATCACGAACTCCTCGCCGCCGAAGCGGGCGACGATGTCGGCCGGGCGCAGGGTGAGCTTGATGGTGTCCACCAGATATTTCAGCGCGTCGTCGCCGGCCAGGTGGCCGTAGCGGTCGTTCAACTGCTTGAAGTTGTCGACGTCGATCAGCGCGACCGACAGCGGCGCGGCGGTGCGCTCGGCGCGGCCGATCTCGCGCTGGAAGTATTCGGCCAGGCCGCGGCGGTTGTAGGCGCCGGTCAGCTGGTCTTCCTTCACTTTGGCGCTGGCGGCCTCCAGCGCGGTTTCCAACTCGCTGATGCGATGCTCGGCCGCCTCCACCTGCTCTTTGGCGGAAACCAGCTCGTCGCGGGAGCGGGTCAGGTCCAGCTGCATGATGGAGGTGTCTTCCATCAGCGAGCCTATGATGCCGCTCAATTCGTCGACGCCGGGCATCTGCTTCAACTTTTCGCTGTGGGCCTGGATCTTGCCGTGGAATTCGTCGGTGCTGTCGGTCATCATCGCCAGCCGGCTGACGAAGCGGTCCAGCAGCGCGCGCAGCGAGCTGGCGGCTTCGTCCAGCGAGGTCTTCAGCATGCCCTGCTTGCGGATCACCTCTTTCAGACTGGTTTCCAGCTGGTAGATCTGCTGCATCGACAGTGGTTCGTGAGACAGGATTTCCTGCAGCGAGCTGACCTGGCCGAGCAGGTATTCGTCGGAGCGATTCAGCTCGGCGACATTGTCCAGCATCAGCTTGAGCAGGTTGGCGAGGCCGGTGGCCAGGCGTCCCTCCTGCTGGGATTGCAGCTCCAGCTTGATCATGAACGCCCGGAGTTTGGGCATGAACACGTTCAGGCTGGCGTCGTCGGCGATGCCGTCCAGTTCTTGCAACAGCGTTTCCAGGCCGTCCACCAGATCGGGGTAGTCGGCCAGGCGCGGCTCCAGGCCATGCTTGAGCGCGAAGGACAGCGTACGCTGCCATGCCTGCCAGCTGCTTGCGGTCTCTGCGGGCTGTTCGTCGTCGGCGTCTAGCGCGGGCAGAGGGTCGGGAGGCGGCAGAGTGCGGCTGGACGGCGCGGCGTTCCAGTTTTGCAGCAGGGCGACCAGCTTCTGGTTGAGCTCTTCGGGTTGGTTGCCGTAATTGATCAGCACCCGCTCCAGCGTGCTTTGCTTGTGGTGCTGGGGGAGGTCGGGCTGGCGCAGATCCCAGCTCTTGACCAGAGTCTGGATCAGTTGGCCCCAGCTTTGCGTCAATTGCTGGGCCGAGAAAATGCCGCGCAGGAGATCGATGATCAACTGGGGGGCTTGTTCCCAGCGGTTTTCATCCAGCACCTGGCGCAAGCGGGTCATGGTGACCTTGGCCTGGACATTGTCCTGGGGCAGCGTTTCCAGAGCTCGCAACAGCAGCACTGCCAGTTTGTTGTCGCGCCCGATGGGGGTTTGCGTCAACTCATGGTAGACCCGCTCGAAGTTTTCAGGTGTCGGAAGCAGCTTGCGCATGGACAGCTGCTTCAGGGTTTCTCTTGCCACTTCGATGGGATTCTGTGTCGTCATTGCCCAAACCTTGGTGCTTTTAAGGCGGCCTGCCATCATCGGTCGTCAGTGGGTGGGTGTGCGTTATCGACGGTTCGCCGGAGAGGAGGACTTGCTGGGATCCAGCAACTGGAAAAACACCTCGCCGTTGCGAATCATGCCAAGTTCGTTCCTAGCTCTTTCTTCGATCGCGTCACTGCCTTGTTTCAGATCGCGCACTTCTGCATCCAGGGCGGCGTTGCGGGCGACCAGCTTTTGGGTGGTCGCCCGCTGTTCCTGCAGCTGCTTGTCCAGCTGCCAGACCCTGAGCCAACTGCCCTTGCCGAACCAAAGCGGCCATTGCAGGGCGAGGATCACGGTTACCAGGGTCACGGTCAGCCAGCGCATGCAATTACTTCAAATGGTAGAAAGCGGCACGGCCGGGGTAGTGGGCGGCGTCGCCCAGTTCTTCCTCGATGCGCAGCAGTTGGTTGTACTTGGCCATGCGGTCCGAGCGCGACAGCGAGCCGGTCTTGATCTGCATGCAGTTGGTGGCGACGGCGAGGTCGGCAATGGTGCTGTCCTCGGTTTCGCCGGAGCGGTGGCTCATAACGCAGGTATAGCGGGAACGCTTGGCCAGATCAACTGCTTTCAGGGTTTCCGACAACGTGCCGATCTGGTTGACCTTCACCAGCAGCGAGTTGGCTACGCCCTTGGCGATGCCGTCTGCCAGGATTTTGGGATTGGTGACGAATACGTCGTCGCCGACGATCTGCACTGTCTGGCCCAGGCGTTCGGTCAGCAGCTTCCAGCCTGCCCAGTCCTGTTCGGCCATGCCGTCTTCGATCGAGATGATCGGGTATTTGTCGGCCAGGTTTTCCAGGTAGTCGGCGAACTCTTCCGAGCTCAGCGACAGTTTTTCGGCGGTCAGGTGGTACTTGCCGTCGCGGAAGAATTCCGAAGCGGCGCAGTCCAGCGCGATCATCACGTCCTGGCCGGCCACGTAGCCTGCCGCGTCGACGGCTTCCAGGATCAGCTTGATCGCGTCTTCGTGGCTTTCCAGGTTGGGCGCGAAGCCGCCTTCGTCGCCGACGGTGGTGGCGTAGCCGTGACGGTCGCAGATCTTCTTCAGGTGATGGAAGATCTCGGCGCCCATGCGCAGCGCTTCGCGGAAGGTTTGCGCGCCGACCGGGATGATCATGAATTCCTGGATATCCAGGGTGTTGTTGGCGTGTTCGCCGCCGTTGATGACGTTCATCATCGGCACCGGCAGCGCCATCGGGCCGGCGCCGCCCAGGTAGCGGTACAGCGGCAGGCCGGCGTCTTCGGCGGCGGCGCGGGCCACGGCCATGGAGACGGCCAGCATGGCGTTGGCGCCGAGGCGGGACTTGGTCTCGGTGCCGTCGAGTTCGATCAGGGTTTTGTCGATGAAGGTCTGGTCGGAGGCATCCAGGCCGATGATGGCTTCGCAAATCTCGGTGTTGATGTTGTCAACGGCCTTCAGCACGCCTTTGCCCAGGTAGCGGCTCTTGTCTCCATCGCGCAGTTCCAGGGCTTCCCGGGTGCCGGTGGAGGCGCCGGACGGCACCGCCGCGCGGCCCATGACGCCGGATTCCAGCAGCACGTCCGCTTCCACGGTCGGATTGCCGCGGGAGTCCAGGATTTCGCGAGCTACCACGTCAACGATCGAACTCATTGTCTTTCCCTTCATAGCTTTCAGTTGAACTTGCAGAGGGCGGCCCGCCCGACGGATCGGGCGGACATTACCAGCTGTGTATTACAGCGAGCGCTCAGCTTGGGATTGTGCCTCGCACGCTCGTCCTGCGCATTGAGCGTGGTCAGCAATCGCCGATCAGCCGGCTTGCTTGTCGGCCTGGTGCGCCAGCGCGGCCTTCACGTAGGCGATGAACAGCGGGTGGCCGTCACGCGGAGTGGAGGTGAATTCCGGGTGGAACTGACAGGCGAAGAACCAGCGGTGATTGGACAGCTCGATGGTCTCGACCAGCTTCTCGTGGCCGGCGGAGCGGCCGCTGATGGTCAGCCCCGCCTGTTCCAGGCGCTGGATGTAGTAGTTGTTGACTTCGTAGCGGTGGCGGTGGCGCTCGGTGATCTCGGCATTGCCGTACACGCGCGCGGCCAGCGAGCCGGGAACCAGGTCGCATTGCTGGCCGCCCAGGCGCATGGTGCCGCCCATATTGGAGTTCTCGTCGCGTTTTTCGATCTTGCCGTCGTGGTTCACCCACTCGTCGATCAGCGCCACCACCGGGAAGTTGGTGTCGAGGTCGAACTCGGTGGAGTTGGCGCCGGCCATGCCGGCCACGTCGCGTGCGTACTCGATCAGCGCGATCTGCATGCCCAGACAAATGCCGAGGTAGGGGATGTCGTTCTCGCGGGCGAACTTCACCGCCTTGATCTTGCCTTCCACGCCGCGCTTGCCGAAGCCGCCCGGGACCAGGATGGCGTCCATGTCGCGCAGCGATTCGGCGCCGTCGCGCTCGATCTCTTCCGAGTCGACGTAGATGATGTCGACCTTGGTGCGAGTGTGGATGCCGGCGTGCTTCAGCGCTTCGGTCAGCGACTTGTACGACTCGGTCAGATCGACGTACTTGCCCACCATCGCGATCTTGATCGCGTGGTCAGGCTTCTCGATCGCGTCGATGATGCCTTCCCAAGCGGACAGGTCGGCCTTGGGCAGATCCAGTTGCAGTTGTTCGGCGATGATGTCGTCTATGCCTTGGCCGTGCAGCATGGCCGGCACTTTGTAGATGGAGTCGGAGTCGTAGCAGCCGATCACCGCGTTCTCTTCCACATTGCAGAACAGCGCGATCTTGCGTTTTTCGTCTTCCGGCAACTCGCGGTCCATCCGGCACAGCAGGATGTCCGGCTGAATGCCGATCTCGCGCAGTTCCTTCACCGAGTGCTGAGTCGGTTTGGTCTTGATCTCGCCGGCGGTGGCGATGTACGGCACGTAGGACAGGTGCACGTACAGCGTGTTCTTGCGGCCGTGGTTGGAGCGCATTTGGCGGATGGCTTCCAGGAAGGGCAGCGATTCGATGTCGCCCACGGTGCCGCCGATCTCGACGATGGCGACGTCGGCGTCAGCCGCGCCTTCGCCCATCTTCAGCTTGATTTCGTCGGTGATGTGCGGGATCACCTGGACGGTGCCGCCCAGGTAGTCGCCGCGGCGTTCCTTGGTAATGACCGATTCGTACACCTGGCCGGTGGTGAAGTTGTTGCTCTTCTTCATCTTGGCGTGGATGAAGCGCTCGTAGTGGCCGAGGTCGAGGTCGGTTTCCGCGCCGTCTTCGGTGACGAACACTTCGCCGTGCTGGAAGGGGCTCATGGTGCCCGGGTCGACATTGATGTAGGGGTCGAGCTTCAGCATGGTGACTTTCAGCCCGCGGGATTCGAGGATCGCGGCGATGGACGCAGCGGCAATGCCCTTGCCCAGGGAGGACACCACGCCACCGGTTACGAAGATGTACTTGGTCATGAGATTACGGCTCTGTGGGAATCCGGGATTTTACCCTGAAATCGAACGAAGTTGAATCACTTGCTGCATCTTGTTGCCACCCTTGGCCGGCGCAGAATGCAACACTCACTATAGACACCCGGCGATAAAGCTCGCGTGGCTGTGGCGAATCCGTTACAATGCCCGCCGACTGTTTCATTAATTGAGAGAGCGCCCGTCAACGCGTCGGGTGCTCGTTCCGCTTGAATTACTGGCTTTTTATATGTTATAAAGCCAGCTTTTACCGGTTTTGGGAGTTTAACCATGGCGCGTGTTTGCAAAGTCACCGGCAAGCGTCCGATGACCGGGAACAATGTTTCCCACGCCAATAACAAGACTAAACGTCGTTTCCTGCCGAACCTGCAATATCGCAAGTTCTGGGTGGAAAGCGAAAACCGCTGGGTGCGCCTGCGCGTATCCAACGCTGCACTGCGTACCATCGACAAGGTGGGCATTGATGTAGTGCTGGCTGATCTGCGCGCTCGCGGCGAGATCTAAGCGGTCAACCAGATAAAGCACTGAGGTATACATCATGCGCGATAAGATCAAGCTGGAATCCACTGCTGGTACCGGCCACTTCTACACCACCACCAAGAACAAGCGCACCATGCCGGAAAAGATGGAGATCAAGAAGTTTGATCCCGTCGCCCGCAAGCACGTTCTGTACAAGGAAACCAAGCTGAAATAAGCTGGTTTTCTGGTTGGTAAAGAGCCCTTCTCTGGTGCACGGAGAAGGGTTTTTTGTTTGTCTAGCCGGCTGGTTTTGCCGGCAGTGCGCGAAAAAGCCAGTCATGCGACTGGCTTTTTTCATTGGGCGGCGGGTTTTGTCAGGACTCGGCTTGGCGGAATATTTTTCTCGCCAGCAGCAGATCCTGCCAGGCCTTGGCCTTGTCCGGCTGATTGCGGAGCAGGTAGGCGGGGTGGTAACTGACCACCAGCGGCACGCCCTGGTAGCGATGCACCTTGCCGCGCAGCCGGCCGATGGAGTCTTCGGTTTCCAGCAGCGTTTGGGCGGCGAAGCGGCCTAGCGCGATGATCAGCGTCGGCTGGATATGGCGAATCTGTTGCAGCAGGTAGCCGTTGCAGGCGGCGATTTCGTCCGGTGCCGGATTGCGGTTGCCCGGCGGGCGGCACTTGAGCACGTTGGCGATATAGACGTCCTGATCCCGCTCCAGCCCGGCGGCGGACAGCATATTGTCCAGCAGCTGGCCGGCGCGGCCGACAAAGGGCAGGCCCTGGCGGTCTTCGTTTTCGCCCGGCGCCTCGCCTATCAGCATCCAGCGCGCCTGGGGGTTGCCGCGGCCGAATACCGTCTGGGTGCGGGTTTCGCACAGGCGGCAGTCGTGGCAATCGGCCACCTCGCGTTGCAGCAGGGGCCAGTCTACCGGGGCGAGCTCGGCGCCAACCTCGGCGCGCAGCGGCTCCGCCGTTGGCGTTGGCTCGACGGGTACTGGGGTGATGGGCGCCGGCTCGGGAGCCTGCGCTGCGATCTGCGGCGCTTCCGGCGGAGCGGTCAGTTTTGCGTCACGGGCGGAAAGGAGTTCGGACGGAGGGGCTGAGATGGCCAAGACGGGCGGCTCAGCGGGTACGGCATCTGTTTGCTGCGACTGGCGCAGCAGTTGCGCCGGGTGCTGCTCAAACCATCCGGCGCGGGGCTGCCAGGCCGGTCCCAGGCCCATTTCCTGTTGCTGCAGGCTGGCGCGGCTCATAGGGATGCCTCCATCAGGATCGCATGCTCGCGGCCGCCGCTGACGGGGTAGTAGTTCTTGCGCAGCCCGCACTGGCGGAAGCCGCAGCGCTGGTAGAGCTTGCGGGCCGGCGCATTGCTTTCCCGCACTTCCAGAAACAGTCTGTGGCAGCAATCGTCGCGCAGGTTATGCAGCATGGATTGCATCAGCTGCAGCCCGAAGCCTTGGCCTTGGTGTTCTTTGGCGATGACGATATTGAGAATTTCCGCCTCATCCAGCACACGCATGATCAGCGCGAAGCCCATCAGCGAGCCGTCGTCGCCAAACAGGCCATAGCAGGGATAGCCGGCGGCCAGGCTGTCACGGTACTGCCCGACTCGCCAGGGGTGTTGCGTCGCCTGTTGTTCCAGGTCGGCTAGTTGCTGCGGATCGGTGGGGTGGAAGAGGCGGACTGAGCTCATCGGCTGCGCGCCTGCTGTTGTTCGATCGAGGTCAGCGCCACCTTGTTGCGCACGTAGAGCAGCTCCGCCTCGCGCGGATGGCGCGCGGGGTAGCGGCCGCTTTCCGCCAGCCGGATATAGGCGGCGGCATGAGGGCGGGGGTGGAGCGACAGCGGCAGGCGTTCCCGGGCGTCGGCCAGCAGCTGGGGGTAGCTGTCGAAGCCGTCGCCGGCAAGCATGGTGGCGCCTTCTGGCAGCGACACCTCTTCAGGTGAGACGACCGCGATCGGGCTAAGCCGTTCCCAGTCAGGTCCGACGCGGTATAGCGCGCTGTAGACTTGCTGCATGCGGGCGTCGAAACAGACCTGCACCAGTCCATCGCCGGCCTGCCAGGCCAGATTGTCCAGCGTGGGAATGGCGGTGATGGGCAGGTCGGCGGAGTAAGCCAGGCCTTGGGCGACGCCGCAGGCGATGCGCAGGCCGGTGAACGAGCCTGGACCCTGTCCGAATACGATGCCGTCCAGCGACGATAACGCGATGCCGGCTTCGGCGAGCAGGCGTGACACCTCCGGCAGCGTGCGCTCGGCGTGCTTTTGCGCGACGCATTCGTGGAAGACCAGCGTTTCCGTTTCCAGGCTCAGCGCCAGGGAAAGATAGGTGGTGGAGGTGTCTAGGGCTAACAGTTTCATTGGACGTGATGCGACCTTGCAAGGCAGGGAATTATAAGCCCAGTTCCTCCACCCAGGCGAGCGCGGAGATGTGCGCCTGGTTCAGCTGTTCGCTGGACAGGCCCAATTGGTCGCACAATTGCGGCACGCCGTCCATTTCCCCATCCTCGCAGGCGCGGGCCAGCTTCAGGTAGAGGCTGATCGCGCCGCGCTCGTGCAGCAGGGCGTCCATGACTTGGGGCGGAAGCTGCAGATGCTCGATGATCTTGTCCATCGGCATGTCGAACAGCACATCCAGCAGGCTGAACAGGCCGACGATGAACAGATTGTCGTTGACGTCGTGGCGCTCGCCAAGCTCCACGCCCAGCAACTCCATGAAGCGGCCGCGGGTGATGGCGGTCTTTTGCAGGGCGGGTGGGGCGTTGTTGTCGTCGGAGGCGGTCACCAGCAACAGGGTCAGCCAGCGGTAGAGTTTCTGGTAACCCAGAACCGTGACGGCATGGGAGAAGGAGCTGATCGTGGTATTGAGGCCGGCGGCGGCGGAGTTGACGTAGCGCAGCAGCTTATAGGATAGGGCGACGTCACGTTTGAGCACCTGCTCGATGTCGCGGATGTCGGCGTCTATGCGCAGCAGGTTCAGCAGCTCCAGCGTGTTGCTGAAGGCCGGATGAATCACCTTTGCCGCCAGCGTTTCGGGGCGGGCGAAGTAATAACCCTGAAAGCCGTCCATGCCCAGTTCCTTGCACAGGTGGAATTGGGCGTGGGTTTCCACCCGTTCGGCGATGCGGATCAGCGGATAGCTCCGCAATCGCGCGGCCAGCATCTGGAAGCGGGTGGTGTCCTGAGTCTGTATGTCCAGCTTGACGTAGTTGGCGAGCTCCAGAAAGGCGGCGGCTGGCGACTCGAAGCTGAAGTCGTCCAGCGCGATGCCGAAACCCATTGAGCGCAGATGGCGCGCGCGGGACAGCAGCTCGTTGCTGGGCACGATGCGGGGCGACAGGTCCAGGATGATGCGGCGAGGCGGCAGCAGCTCCAGAAAGTCGCTGTTGAGCATGGTTTCGCCGACGTTGATGAAGGCCAGCTTGTTGCCGATCAGCCAGCTGGTGCCCATATTGTTGAGCGTGTTGACCAGCACGTCGGTGTCGGCCTGAAGCTCTGTGTGGCGGCCGACGCCGACCGCATCCCCGTTGGGACGAAAAAGCAGCTCATAACCTATGAGCTGCTGGTTGCGGTTCAGTACCGGCTGCCTTCCGATGAAGGCGGTGTTGGTGGTCATCACTGCACCCTGTGTTTTAGGTGGCAATCATATCCGTCGTCCGCGCCTGGGTATTGTTGCTCTCGCTGGAGGCGAGAAGATCTTCCATGTCGAGTACCAGCACGACGGAGCCGTCGCCGGACAGGGTGGCGCCGGCCACGCCTTTCGGGCGGATGTTCTGCAACGGCTTGATTACCACGTCGTCACGGCCGACAAAAGAATCGATTGCCAGAATGAAGGATTTTTCCGCGGACTGCATCAGTACGCCGAAGTAAGGCTTCTGTGTGGGCTCCCAGCTCAGCAGGCTGGCCAGGGTCTTCAGCGGCAGGATTTCGTCGCGCACCACGATGGTGGGCTTGCCCGACACCTCCTGGATGGCGCTGCCGTCGATGGTGATGATTTCGCGAACCATCGCCAGCGGCACGGCGAACGGCTGGTTGCAGGCGCGGACCACCAGTACGGGCAAGATGGCCAAAGTCAGCGGCAGCGAGATGCTGATGCGGGTGCCTTCGCCCGCCGCCGAGCTGATGTCGATCCGGCCGTTCAGCTTCTGGATGTTGGTGCGCACCACGTCCATGCCGACGCCGCGGCCGGACACGCTGGAAATCTGGTCCTTGGTGGAGAAGCCGGGCAGGAAGATCAGCTGCAGGCATTGCTTCTCGTCGAGGGAGTTGGCGGTTTCCTGATCGATCAGTCCCTTCTCGATCGCCTTGCGGCGCAACGCGTCCGGGTTCATGCCCTTGCCGTCGTCGGTGATCTCGATCAGGATGTGATCGCCCACTTGCTCCGCGGTCAGCTGAACCAGCGCCTGCGGCTTTTTGCCGGCGGCGATGCGCTCCTCGGGAGATTCGATGCCGTGATCGACCGCGTTGCGGACCAAGTGGACCAGCGGATCGTTCAGATCTTCGATCATGGTCTTGTCGAGCTCGGTTTCCTCGCCGGACAATACCAGCTCCACTTCCTTGCCCAATTGGCGAGCCAGATCGCGCGCCAAGCGCGGGTATTTCTGGAACAAGCGGCCGATCGGCTGCATGCGGGTTTTCATCACCGCGTTTTGCAGGTCTCCGACCAGCAGGTCCAACTGGCTGATCGCTTCGTCCAGCGAGCGCAGCGTGTTGGTGTCGCGGTTGCCTTGCAGAATTTCAGTGCGCAGCGTGGTCAGACGGTTTTTGGTCAGGCCGATTTCGCCGGACAGGTTCAGCACCATGTCCAGGCGCACGGTATCGATGCGGATGGTGTTTTCCTGCGGGCCGCTGGCGGCCGGGCCGCCGCCGGTTTTGGCGGGGGCGGGCTTGGGCGCCGGTTTTGCGACTGCAGGCGGCTGGGCGGCGGGGGCCGGAGCTGCTGCGGCCGGGGCTGCAGCGGGCGCGGGCGCTGCGGGCGTCGCGGCAGGAGCGGCAGAGGCCGGGGCTACGGCCTGATACAGCTGATTCCAGTCGGGGCCGTTGCCGGCGGGAGCGGAAGGCGCTGCGGGTGCGGGTGCCGCGGCGGCGGGCTCCGCTGGAGCTTCTGCAGTGACGGGCTGGCCGGCCAACGCGGCGTCAAGCGCGGCGAGCACGCGGGCGTCCGCGTCGCCGGGCATCAAGCCTTGGCCCAGCGTGCCGAACATGTCGCGGACAATGCCGGTGGCGTCGAGGATCACATCCATCACTTCCGACGTGATGTGCATTTCTCCGTTGCGCAGCTTGTCGAACAGGTTTTCCGTGCGGTGGCACAAATTCACCATCGGGATGACGTTGAGGAAACCTGCACCGCCCTTGATGGTATGGAAGCCGCGGAAGATGTCATTGAGCAGAGCCTTGTCTTCCGGGCGCTTTTCAAGTTCGACCAGCTTGTTGTCCACATCGGACAGGAGGTCGGTAGACTCCATCAGGAAGTCACCTAGCAACTCTTCCATGCCGCCAAATTCGCTCATTTTTCCACCCCACGCGTTCTGCGTTGTCTTGCTTGCGTTGCTTTAGAAGCCCAGGCTTTCCAGCAGGTCGTCCACTTGCTGCTGGCTGTTCACCACATCGGTCCTGCCTTCCGGATTGATGACCGGACCGTTGAGCAGGCTGGTATTCAGCTCTCCCTTCTTTTCATCGGGGGAGAACTCAATCAGGAAGCTGACCAACTCGGTTTCCAGGATCTTGACCATGCCCATCATTTTTTTGATCACTTGGCCCGTCAGATCCTGAAAGTCCTGAGCCATGACGATCTCAAGCAGCTGGGCATTGGTAGCCTGGGTTTGATTGGGCACGTCTTTCAAATACAGCTGGGTTTCGGCTGCCAGGTTTTTGAACTCTTCGATGCTCAGCAGATTGGCGAACAGCTTTTCCCAGCGCTCGCTCAGCGCCGCGGCCTGGCTTTCCAGTTTGTCCTGGAATGGCTTGGCGATATCGGTGGCGTTCAGCACGCGTTCCGCCGAGTTTTCAGTCAGCGTGGCGATGTAGGCCAAGCGGTCTTTCGCGTCGGGAATGGTTTCAGCCACTTTTTCCAGCGACTTGTCGTAGCCCAGATCGCGCAGGGCGTCGTGCATCTTGCGGGTCATCTGTCCGATATGCTCATACATCGTCGAAGGACTGGTCTCGCTCGAGAACAATTTGGCACCAGCCTCTTCGCCCGCGGGGGCGGCAGCGGCGGGCGGTTCGGGTTCGCTACCTTGCTGCTGGGCGATGCTGTTGAACAGCGCCTCCAGTTCCGGCGAGTCTCCGTTCTCCATAATATGGTCCGGCACGTTCAATCCTCCTCAATGCAAATGCGGGCAACCTTGCGCGATGCTCAGGCTGGTTTGTTCATGTTCTGGAAGATTTTGCTCATCTTCTCTTCCATGGTGGCGGCGGTGAACGGTTTTACGATGTAGCCGCTGGCACCAGCCATGGCCGCCTCGATGATGTTTTCTCTTTTGGCCTCGGCGGTGATCATCATGAACGGCAGATGCTTCAGTTGGGGATCCGCCCGCACTGCTTTGAGGAGCTCGATGCCCGTCATATTGGGCATGTTCCAGTCGGAGACGACGAAGTCGAAGCTTTGGGTTTTCAACTTGTGCAGCGCGACCTGGCCGTCTTCGGCCTCGTCGACGTTGGTGAAACCCAATTCTTTCAACAGGTTGCGGACGATTCTGCGCATGGTGGAGAAGTCGTCCACGACCAGGAATCGCATATTCTTGTCTGACATCGAGGTATATCCTGAATTATCTATGTTCCATCAAGGCGCACATTGTAGCGACTACCTTTGCAGGAATGGAATCAAAGTTTCTGCCAGTACGCCCGGGTCGAACTTGGCAACGTAGGAATCCACCCCGACACTGGAGCCCATCGCACGGTTGGCGTTGGACGACAGCGACGAGTGCATGATCACCGGAATGCCCTTGAAGCGCTGATCGGATTTGATCAGCTTGGTCAGCACGTAGCCGTCCATTTCCGGCATTTCGGCATCGACCAGAATGATTTTCAGGTAGTCGTGCAGGCATTCTCCATCGGCCCAGTTTCGGCCGGCCAGCACCTGCAGGCGATCCCAGGCTTCGCGGCCATTGGTCGCCTGCTGGAATTTGATGCCCATCTTTTCCAGCACGCCGGTGATTTCCTTGCGGGCGACCACCGAGTCGTCGACGAAGAAGATGTACTGGTCGGTTTCCAGCTGGGCAGTGGGCACATCGGGCAGCCGGGGCTCGCCGACTACGCTGGCCAGGATCTGTTCGACGTCCAGAATGGAAACTAGCTTGCCATTTTCCAGTTCGGTAACCGCAGTGATCAGGGTTTGATTGGTGCCGGCTGCCGCCATGATGTTTTCCGGCGCCCGCACCTTGTCCCAATCGACGCGGATGATGCGGTCAACCGAGTCCACCAGAAAAGCTTGCGTGCTTTTGTTGAACTCGGTGACGATCATCGTGTCGAACTTGCTGCCGCCGTGGTCATGGCCGATGAACTTGGCCAGCGAGATCACCGGGATGATATTGCCGCGCAACGACAGCACGCCTTCCACCCCGAACGGCATATTGGGCGTCTTGGTGATGGTCGGCGTCTGCGAGACTTCGCGCACCTTGAACACATTGATGCCGAATGTTTCGCGCGTTCCCAGCGAGAACAGCAGAATCTCCATCTTGTTGGAGCCGGCTAGCTTGGTCCTGGCGTCAACACTGGCGAGCAAGGAGGCGTCGGTGCTAGGCATGTCGTATCCCTATCCCTTGAAAATCTTGAAGAAGGCCTGTTAGTTGCTGGGTTCCAGTTTCAGCATCTGGCGCAGCTTGCTGGCGAGCTTCTGCGGTTCAAACTTTGATACATAGGCATCCACACCGACAGATTCCCCCAGCTTCTGATTGGACGAACCGGAAAGCGAGGAGTGCATCAGCACCGGAATGCCGGCGAAGCGCGGGTCGCTCTTGATCATCTTGGTCAGCATATAGCCGTCCATCTCGGGCATTTCCACGTCGGTCAGCACCAGGTGCAGCTCGTCGGACAGCTTGCGCCCGGCGGCTTCCGCCTGCTGAGCCATCTTCTGCAGATCTTCCCAGCCGCGCATGCCGTTGATCGCCGAGGTGTAGCGGATGTTCATCACTTCCAGCGTGCGCTCGATCTGCTTGCGGGCGACTGCGCTGTCGTCGGCGAAGAAGATGCGGCGGTCTTCCTTGACCGGCTCGATATTGATGAAGCTGTGGCCGTCGTCGATGATGCTGGTTTCCGCCAGCACCTTTTCCACGTCCATCATCATCACCAGCGTGCCGTTGTCCAGCTCGGTGACAGCGGTCACCAGGCCGGCCATGCGGTTGGTGATCATGTCCGGCGGCACGCGCATCGCAGACCAATCCAGGCGCAGAATGGTGTCCACGGCTTCAACCAGGAAACCCTGGGTATGACCGTTGTACTCGGTAACGATCATGATTTCCGGCCGATTGCTGGTCACGATACCGGAGTATTTGGCCAAGTCGATCACGGGAACCAGCGCGCCACGCAGGCTGACCATGCCTTCCACTGAAGAGGGCATTTCCGGAGCGGAGGTAATCTCCGGGGTGCGCATCACTTCGCGGACCTTGAATACGTTGATACCAAAAATTTCTTTGCGACCGGTACGCTGGTCATGCCCCAAGGAAAACAGAAGGATTTCCAGCTTGTTGGTGCCTGCCAGTTTGGTTCTGGCGTCGATTTTTTTGAGAAGCTCTGACACAGAAACCTCCACAGCATCTTTTGGAATGGCGCACTACTTCCCTTTATACGCCAGATATTGGTTTTTCCCGTTTTTTTTTGCTCTTGGCGACGTCAACTGCATGTTGGCGCGCTATGGGCTGATCATTATCATACCGTTTAAGTGGTTTTTACAAATGACAGTGAAGCGATGCCTACTATGGTTTCAAGCCTGAAGGATCAGCAGCAACTCGAGGCCGCGTTCGAACAGTTCAATGCGGTTTCCAGTCAACTCATTGATGCATATAGACAACTTGAGGTTCAGGTCAATGTTTTGAACGCCCAGCTGGATGAGGCGAACAGTCAGTTGCGAAAACAGCGCGATGAGAATGCCGAGCTCGCCGAACGACTGGCGTCATTGCTCAAGATGCTGCCGGCAGGCGTGGTGGAGCTATCGCCGGAGGGCCGGGTGACTGCTGAGAATCTGGCGGCGGAGTCTCTGCTAAGTGGTTGTTATATAGGAGAAGAGTGGAGCGGCCTGCTGGGACGCTTGCTGAGTCAGGAAGCGGATGGCAGCTTCGCTCTGGGCGGAGATGGCGAGTCCAGGCGCTTGACGCTGCAGTATCAGGACCTGCCGGCGTCGGGCGGGCGAATTGTGCTTATTCACGACGTGACCCGGCTGCATCAACTCAATAGCGAGCTCGCTCAGCAGCAGAATCTGGCGTCTATGGGCAGCATGGCGGCATCACTGGCGCATCAGCTGCGCACGCCGCTGGCCAGCGCAATGTTGTATACGGCCAACTTGAAGCAGGATATTCCCCGTCCGGAAGACCGGGCGCGCTTTGTCGACAAGAGCTTGGCGCGGATGCGGGCGCTGGAGGGGCTGATCCAGAACATGCTGGGGTTCGTGCGCGGCCAGGTGTCGTCGCTGGAGACGGCGAAAGTGGCTCCGCTGCTGGAGGATGTTTGCGCGGTGCTGGCGCCGCAATGTCATGACAAAGGTGTGTTTTTTGATTGCAATCTGCCTGCCGATTCTGCCATAACGGTCTTGATAGACCGCAAGGCGCTGCAGGGAGCGTTGATCAATCTGCTGGAAAACGCTTTGCAGTTCGCGTCGCCCGGCGGAAGGGTCGGTTTGGCGGTGGCCCCCGATGGCGATGACGTCGTATTCTGTGTCGATGACGATGGCCCGGGGGTGGATGACGCGGTGCTGGAGCGGATTTTCGAACCATTCTTCACGCAGCGTCCCGGTGGAACTGGCCTGGGACTGGCGATCGTGAAGAAGGTGGCTGAAGAGTTGGGGGGGAGTGTACGTTGTTACAACAAGGTGGCGGGCGGCGCCTGTTTCGAATTGCGGCTGCCGGCATCCCGGAAGTGAGGCCGGATGCGGCGGAGGCGCCCGTTCAATTTGTCAGCGAACCTATGGAAAGCCGAGGATCAGTGATGAGACCGATAGTCAAAGTAGAGGGGAGTGTCGGGAAGATGGTGCTGATTGGGCAGTTTGATTTCAACCTGCACAAGGAATTCCGCCAAGCCAGCCAGGAATTGCTGGACACCCCCGATGTTCAGGAAATCCAGGTCGATTTCGATCAGGTGCCGTTTCTTGACAGCTCCGCGCTGGGCATGTTGTTGCTGTTGAAGGAGCGGGCTGCGGGACAGAAGAAAACGATGGTGCTGGTCAATTGCCGGGAAGCGGTGATGCAGGTCTTCGAGATCGCCTGCTTCAACAAGATGTTCACGATCCGGCCGGCGGCCTGAGCATGACCATCGCTTGCGCCGCCGTCGGCATGCTTGAGCGGCGCGCGAGCGTTTCTTCCTAGTGGTCTAGCCGGGCTTCGGGCCCAGGGCCAGAGGCGCTTTATGGCGCAGCCAGAGCATTCTCGCGGCTGCAGGTTAGCGGCTTTAGGTTTTGCCGGGAATGCCTGTTTTCTGTCGCTGAGACATGCCATCCGTGCAAAACTCTTGATTTTCAGCATGTGCCGCTTGATTCACCCGTCTTTATGGTTGATCACGTAATTAAAGGCGACAGCAGGTTCGAGGCGCTCGGTTATCCATTCGGGGAGACGGATGGCGAGACCGCCTCATTGTGTTATTCCGATATTTCCGTTGAGGATTGATGACATTGCGGTGGCGCGCCAGCTTGTGTTGGCAGGCCGCTGCTTGCTCTCCGGACCGGGCACGATCCCGATGATTGCCCGAGCCGGCACGGCTGGTCCGCTGGAAGCCGTGCGCATGGGGCCATGTGTATTTCAACTGGAGTCTCTCGATAGCGGGAACGCCATGCCTAAGAAAATTCTCACGGTGGACGACTCCGCGTCGATTCGCCAAATGGTCAGTTTCACGCTGAAGAGCGCCGGCTATGACGTGGCGGAGGCGGTGGACGGCAATGCGGGCTTGAGCAAGGCGCAGGGCACGCAGTTCGATCTGGTTCTGACCGACCAGAACATGCCGGGCATGGATGGGTTGACGCTGATCCGTTCGCTGCGCAAGCAACCTTCCTACAACGCCACCCCTATCCTGATGCTGACTACGGAGTCCAGCGATCAGATGAAGGCGCTGGGCAGAGCCGCTGGCGCTTCCGGCTGGCTGGTCAAGCCATTCGATCCGCAGAAGCTGTTGGACGTCGTGAAGCGCCTGGTCGGCTAACGCGGCCATCGCCAAGAGGGGACGATTGTGACGATCGATATGTCCCAGTTTCACCAAGTATTCTTCGACGAGGCGGAAGAGCATCTGGCCACGATGGAGTCGCTTCTGTTGGCGATGGATGTGGCTCAGCCGGAACAAGAAGATCTTCATGCGATATTCCGCGCCGCCCATTCGATCAAGGGCGGCGCCGCCACTTTCGGCTTCGCCGAGATGGCCGAACTGACTCATGTATTGGAAAACCTGCTGGACAGGGTGCGCAAAGGCGCGATGGAACTGACCGCGCAGATGGTGGATGCCTTTCTGCAGGCGAAAGACGCGCTGCAGGCGATGCTGGCCGCGTATAAAAACGGCGAGGCGCTGGATGGCGAGCGGCAGGGCGAAATTCAACGGCGCCTGGAAGAGATCGAAGGCCGGGCGGCGGAAATCAGCGTCCCGGCGTCCGCGCAGGAAACCATCCAGGCGGCGGAGTCGCTATGGACGCTGTTTCTCGAACTGACGCCAGCTGCTGGCCAGGATATCCATCCCTTGTTGGCGAATCTGGCGGCGCAGGGCGATCTGACCATCGTGCAGGAGGGCCGGCTGGATGACGAGCTGCCTTGGGTAGCGGTATTCACCTCGTCTCTGGCCGCGGACGAGGTCGCCGAGTCGCTGGCGTTCACGCTGTCGCCGGAGCAGTTCCGCGTCAGTGTGGACCGTGGCGGCGAAGGAGGGGATGAGTACGGCTTTTTCCTGCCGGATGATCGCGTGGAGCCAGGCAAGCGTGCGACGGCGGGAGGTGTGTCCTATATGGACGAGGATGGCGGTTTCGGCTTGTTCGAACCGCTGCCCAGGCAGCATGCGCCAGATGGAGACTCCAGATCGAGGAGACTGGCGCAGATGGAGCGCGATGGCAGTTTCGGGCTGTTCGAACCGCTGACTGCTCCGGGCGGGGACGGCGCGCAGGATGTCGATGGCGATGGCTTCGGCTTGTTCGGCGGCGCGCCGGGCGTGGGCGTCGAAAAGGCGCTTGATGCAACGCCTTCGGAGGCGAAGCCGGCAGCGCCGGCGCGGCCGCAGCCGGACAGGGTCGCGGCCGCGGGCGAAAACTCGATCCGGGTCAATATCGAGAAAGTTGACATGCTGCTGAATCTGGTGGGCGAGCTGGTGATCACCCAGTCCATGCTGATGCAGTCCGGCAGCGCGCTGGACCCGGTGGAGCATGAACGCCTGCTCAACGGCATCAGTTCCCTGCAGCGCAACTCGCGCGAACTGCAGGAAGCGGTGATGTCCATCCGCATGACGCCCATCGCCTTCGTGTTCAACCGCTTCCCCCGCGTAGTCCGCGATCTGGCAGGCAAGCTGGGGAAACAGATCGACCTGAAAATGGTGGGCGAGAACACCGAGCTGGACAAGGGCTTCATCGAAAAACTATCCGACCCTTTGACCCACTTGGTGCGCAACAGCCTGGACCACGGCATCGAGCCGCCGGACGCGCGGGTGGCCAAGGGCAAGTCGCCGGCCGGCCGGCTGACGCTGCGGGCTTTCCACCAGGGCGGCAGCATTGTGATCGAGGTCAGCGACGACGGCGCGGGGCTTAGCCGCGAACGCATCCTGGCCAAGGCGCGCGAGCGCGGCATGCCGGTCAGCGACAATATGTCCGATGCCGAAGTGTGGGGACTGATCTTCGAGGCCGGCTTCTCCACCGCGGCCGAAGTGACCGACGTGTCCGGCCGCGGCGTAGGCATGGACGTGGTCAAGCGCAACATCCAGAACATGGGCGGCCGGATCGAGATCGACTCCATGGCCGATGTCGGCACCACGATGAGCATACGGCTGCCGCTGACGCTGGCGATCATGGACGGCATGTCGGTTAGGGTGGGGCACGAGATCTACGTATTGCCGCTGGGCTTCATCCTGGAGTCGCTGCAGCCGGAGCCGGCGGCGATCAAGACGGTGGCCGGACGCGGCGAAGTGGTGCACATCCGCGGCGAATACCTGCCTATCGTCGCGCTGGGGCGGTATTTCAATGTGGGCACGGCCAGACAGCGGGCGGACGAGGGCATTCTGGTGATCGTGGAGGCGTCCGGCGCCA
This sequence comes from Chromobacterium indicum, assembly GCF_039708975.1. Classification (NCBI taxonomy): domain Bacteria; kingdom Pseudomonadati; phylum Pseudomonadota; class Betaproteobacteria; order Neisseriales; family Chromobacteriaceae; genus Chromobacterium; species Chromobacterium indicum. Next base: position 227,650 of record NZ_JAYFSJ010000003.1, on the reverse strand, counting down.
GGGTGGCCTTGCTGGTGGACGATCTGATCGGGCAGCAGCAGTTCGTGGTGAAGAATCTGGAAACCAACTACCGCAAGGTGGATGGCTTGTCCGGCGCCACGATACTGGGGGATGGGCAGGTGGCGCTGATCCTCGATATTTCCACCATCGCCCGCAGCAACGGCGGCCTGCGCGGATCGGCCGCGCAAATGGCGGCCGCCGCGGAATGACAGCCGGAGACGCGATATGCAACTGGACAATCTGAGCGATGCCCAGGCGAGGGGCGAGGGCGCCAGAGAGCTGCTGGTGTTCACGCTGGGCAACGAGGAGTACGGGCTGGACATCCTCAAGGTGCAGGAGATACGCGGCTACGACACGGTCACCCGCATCGCCAACGCGCCGGAGTTCATCAAGGGCGTGATCAACCTGCGCGGCAGCATCGTGCCCATCGTCGACCTGCGCCTCAAGTTCGGACTGGGCGAGCCGCATTACAACGAATTCACCGTGGTGATCATCCTCAATATCGGCAAGCGCACGGTCGGCATCGTGGTGGACGGCGTGTCCGATGTGATCCAGCTGGGCGAGGGGGCGATGCGCGCGCCGCCGGAATTCGGCTCGACCGTCGATACCGCCTATATCGAGGGGCTGGGCACGGTGGGGGAGCAGATGATCATCGTTGTCGATATCGAGCGTCTGATGCGCAGCGAGGAAATGGCGCTGACCGACGAAGTGGCTGCCCGGGCCTGAAGCCGGGTACCGAGTAGGGAGGAGAGCATGAGCGACATCAAGTTGAAGCAGCAGTTGACGCTGGGTATCGGCTTGCTGATGGTAGCGATGGCGGCCGCCCTGTATCTTGCCCAGGCGCAGCTGCACCGCCTGCAGGGCGCCGCCGACGATCTGGCCGGCGGCCAGGCGGCGCGGATCAGCCAGTTGGCGCTGGCCGGCCAGGCCCAGCAGGCATCGCAATTGCTGGTGCGGCAGTTGGGCGGCTTGCTGCCCGGGGCCGAGCTGGCGGCGCAGCGCGCGGCCCAAACGCCGCTGGACAATGCGCTGGACGGCGTGACCGGACGACTCAACAGCCTGTCGGCGCATGCTTCCGCCGACGCCAAGGCCAGGCTGGATGCGGCTCGCAATCTCGACGGCCCGCTGCGCAACCAGATCGCCGCCTACCGCCAGTTGCTAGCGGGCGGAAAGACGGAGGAGGCGAGCGGCTACCTGTCGACCGCGCTGTGGCCGGCGGCGATCAAGTATCAGGACGCCATCGCCCAGTACTCCCGCTTCGAAGGCGAGCAGGCGGCCAACGTAGCGCCCGAGGACGGCGCCGTTTCCGCCGGGATGATAAGCAACGAGCTGATCAGCATGGGTGCCGCGCTGCTGTTGTTGGCCGCCGCGCTGGCCTGGCTGTTGCGCCGCGCGCTGGACCGGCAGTTCGGCGGCGATCCGCAATTGCTGGCCGCCGTGCTGCGCGAACTGGCCGACGGCGAGGTGCGTACCGAATTCCAGGTGCGGCCGGGCGATCGGAGCAGCCTGCTGGCCTGTCTGGCCGAGGTGGTCGCGCATGCCCGGGAAAACCTGCGGGTGCGCAACGCGCTGGATGTCTGCACCACCAATGTGATGATCGCGGATGAGGACCATTGCATCATCTATACCAACCAGTCGGTGCTGAAAATGTTCCAGCAGGCGGAGGCCGACATCCGCCGCGACATTCCCCGTTTCTCGGTCGCCGGCTTGATCGGCAGCAATATCGACGACTTCCACAAGAACCCGTCGTATCAGCGGGGCCTGCTGCAGCAGGTGAGGGAGACGCACCGCTCATCCATCGCCGTCGGCGGCCGCACCTTCGGCCTGATCCTGACGCCCATCATCGGCATTAAGGGAGAGCGTCTGGGGGATGTGGTGGAGTGGCAGGACAATACCGAGATGCTCAGGCTGAAGCGCGAGGCCGACCTGCGCGCCGAAAAGGCAAGCAAGCTGGCGGCGGAGAACGCCCGCATCCGCAGCGCGCTGGACGTGTGCACCACCAATGTGATGATCGCGGACGAGACCCATCACATCATCTACGCCAACCAGGCGGTGCTGAGCATGTTCCAGCAGGCGGAAGCCGACATCCGGCGCGAAATTCCCCGCTTCTCGGCCACCGGGTTGCTGGGCGGCAAGATAGACGAATTCCACAAGAATCCATCTTACCAGCACGGTGTGTTGCAGCAGGTCAGAAGCACGCACCGTTCATCCATCGTGGTCGGCGGGCGGACTTTCAGCCTGATCCTGTCGCCCATCGTCAATGCAGAGGGCGAACGGCTGGGCGCGGTGGTCGAGTGGCAGGACAACACCGAGACGCTGCGCTTGCAGGCCGAGGCGGATGCCAGGGCGGTCGAGGCGGCCCGCGTCGCGGGCGAGAATGCGCGCATCCGCAGCGCGCTCGACAACTGCACCACCAATGTGATGATTGCCGACAACGAGCGCAAGATCATCTACATGAACCACAGCGTGACCGACATGCTGCGCGGGGTGGAGTCGGATTTGCGCAAGGCGCTGCCCAATTTCGACGTGCGCCGGCTGATAGGCGCCACCATCGACGAATTCCACAAGAGCCCGGCCCATCAGCGCGAGCTGCTGGCCAATTTGCGCTCCACCTATCGCACTGAAATCCAGGTGGCGGGCCGGACCTTCTCGCTGGTGGCCAATCCGGTGTTCGACGCCGACGGCGCGCGCCTGGGTTCGGTGGTGGAATGGAAGGACCGCACCGCCGAGGTGGACATCGAACGCGAGGTGTCGGAGATCGTCAGAGCCGCGTCGGCGGGCGAGTTCGGCAAGCGGATCGCAGCGGAAGGCAAGCAGGGCTTCTTCCGCCTGCTGGGCGAGGGCATCAACCAGTTGCTGGATGTCACCAGCCGCGGCCTGAACGATATCGCCAACGTGCTGGGCGCGCTGGCGGGCGGCGATCTGACCAAGACCATCAGCGCCGATTACGATGGCCTGTTTGGCCAATTGAAGGCGGACAGCAACACCACGGTCGAGCGTTTGCTGGAGATCGTCACCAATATCAAGGACTCCACCGACGCGATCAACACCGCGGCCAAGGAAATCGCAGCCGGCAACGCCAATCTGTCCAACCGCACCGAGCAGCAGGCGGCCAGCCTGGAGGAAACCGCGTCCAGCATGGAGGAGATCACCAGCACCGTTAAACAGAACGCGGAAAACGCCAGGAAGGCCAATTCGCTGGCCACCGGCGCGTCGGACATCGCCGCGCGCGGCGGCAAGGTGGTCGGCGACGTGGTGTCGACGATGAACGAGATCAACGAGAGCGCCAAGAAGATCGTCGACATCATCAGCGTGATCGACGGCATCGCGTTCCAGACCAATATCCTGGCGCTGAACGCCGCGGTGGAGGCCGCGCGGGCCGGGGAGCAGGGCCGGGGTTTCGCGGTGGTGGCGAGCGAGGTGCGGAACCTGGCGCAGCGTTCCGCGGCTGCGGCCAAGGAGATCAAGTCGCTGATCGGCAACTCGGTTGACAAGGTGGAGTCCGGCAGCCGGCTGGTGGATGAAGCCGGCCGCACGATGAACGAGATCGTGGTGTCGATCCGTCGCGTCGCCGACATCATGAGCGATATTTCGGCGGCGTCGATGGAGCAGAGCTCCGGCATCGAGCAAGTCAATCTCGCCGTCACCCAGATGGACGAGAACACTCAGAAAAACGCGGCGCTGGTCGAGCAGGCGGCGGCGGCGGCGGAGTCGCTGGAGGAGCAGGCCCGTTATCTGTCCGACGCGGTGGCGGTGTTCAAGCTGGACGACAAGCCATTGCACGGCAAGCCGCCCGTCGCGCCCAGGCTGGCTTCTCGCCCGGCGGGCGGAGCGCTGCCGCAGATAGGCTTGGCTGGAGCGGTGGAGCGCAAAGCCAGCCAGCATCCTGGCCGCTACCAGATCAAGCCCAAGGCGATCGAACCCATCCAGCCGCAAAAAGACGGCGAAGACGGCTGGGAGGAGTTCTGAGGACTTGAAGATTGGCTGGACATGGGATGCGCAGCCGCCGCGATGGCGGCTGCGCGGGGGGATGCGGCATGGCCGACGAAACGGAACTCAAGTTCACCCGCAACGACTTCAAGCGGGTCCGCGAGATGATCTATCAGCGGGTAGGCATTTCGCTCAGCGATTCCAAGACCCATATGGCGTATGCCCGACTGTCCAAGCGGGTGCGCTCGCGCGGGCTGCGCAGCTTTTCCGATTACCTGGACCTGTTGCAGCATAGCGAGGAAAGCGACGAGTGGCAGGGTTTCATCAATGCGCTGACCACCAATCTGACCTCGTTCTTCCGGGAGTCCCATCATTTCGACATTCTGCGCGAGCACGCCCGGGCGCGCCGGAAAAGCGGTGAAACGCTCAGGGTGTGGAGCGCGGCTTCGTCCACCGGGGAGGAGCCGTACTCGATCGCCATCATCTTGCTCGAACTGTGGCGGGAGGCCGGCGGCGGGGCCTTTCAACTGCTGGCGTCCGATATCGATACCAATGTGTTGCAGCAGGCTGCGCATGGCGTTTATGCCAGAGATCGGGCCGAGAAGGTGTCCGACGCCCAGCTCCGGCGATATTTCGACAAGGGCGTGGGCCGCAACGAGGGCATGATCCGGCTCAAGCGGCAGGTGAGGGACGCGGTGTCCTTCTTCCAGTTCAATCTGGTGGCGCCAAGCTGGCCGGATATCGGCCGTTTCGACGCGATCTTCTGCCGCAATGTGATGATCTATTTCGACAAGCCCACCCAGGCGGCTATCCTGAACCGGCTGGCAGCCTGCCTGAGGCCGGATGGTTTGCTGATGCTCGGGCATTCGGAAAGCATCACGCACCTGACCGACGCCTACGCCGGGTGCGGCAGAACCACCTATCGGCTGGCGCGCCCTGGCGCAGGGGAGGAGGGCGAATGAGCGCGGCGGGCAGGAAGATACGGGTGGTGGTGGTCGACGATTCTGCGCTGGTGCGCAGCCTGCTGACCGCCATCGTCAACGAGGCGCCGGACATGGAGGTGGTGGCGACGGCGGCCGATCCCATCATCGCCCGGGAGAAAATACGGGAAACCAATCCCGACGTGGTGACGCTGGATGTGGAAATGCCGCGGATGGACGGGCTGGAGTTCCTGCGCCGCCTGATGCGGCTGAGGCCGACGCCGGTGCTGATGATCTCGTCCTTCACCGATGCGGGATCGGAAACCACGCTCGCGGCGCTCGAGATCGGCGCCGTCGATTTCATCCACAAACCGGCCAACGACATCGCGCGGCATATGCAGGAATACGCGGAGGACATACGCGAGAAGCTCAGAGCGGCCGCCGAGGCCAGGTTGAGACAACCACGCCGCTTCCTCCCGCCGAGGTCGGCGAGGAGGATGGGAGTGGCCGCGCCGCTGAGAAAGGATGTGCTGGTATTCGTCGGGGCCTCTACCGGAGGAACCGAGGCGATCAAGGACTTTCTGATGGGCATGCCGGCCGATGGACCGCCCATTCTGATCGTTCAGCACATGCCCGAGCATTTCACTTTCACTTTCGCGATGCGCCTGGACAGGCTATGCCCGATACGGGTGAAGGAGGCTGAGGAGGGCGAGGCGGTGCGGCCCGGGGTCGCCTACATCGCGCCGGGCCACTCCCACATGCGGGTGGCCCCGGCCGCCGGCGGCGGTTACCGGATCGCGCTGGACCAGGGGGAGAGGGTCAACCGCCATCGCCCGGCGGTGGATCCCTTGTTCGAATCCGCGGCCAGGCTGTTGGGCAAGAAGGCCATCGGCGTGATCCTCACCGGCATGGGCAAGGACGGCGCGGAAGGCTTGTTGCAGATGCGCCACGCCGGCGCCGCCACCTTCGGGCAGGATGAGGCCAGCTGCGTGGTATACGGCATGCCGCGCGAGGCGTTCAAGATAGGCGCGGTGATGCATGTGCATCCTTTGAGCCGGTTGGCGGAAAAGGTGGTCGAGTGCCTGCAGGGCCACGCCGAAGGGGCGATTACATGAGCCATGCCGATCCGGCGCCCAGCTACAGCCACCAGTACTACGACAAGCATTTCCAGATCATGGCGGTCAAGGTGTTTCCCGGCGAGTTCCACGCCACCAACCAACCCAGGCTGCTGGTGACGCTGCTGGGTTCTTGCGTATCGGTATGCCTGAGCGACCGCCTCTCCGGCGTGGCCGGCATGAACCACTTTTTGTTGCCCGAAGGCTCGCTGGAGCTGGGTTCCGGCGCGTCTGCCGCCCGCTTCGGCGTCAACGCGATGGAGTTGCTGATCACCGACATGCAAAAGCTCGGCGCGATGCGCAACCGGTTGGAGGCCAAGATTTTCGGAGCCGGCAATGTGCTGGACGGCATGACGATGGTCAGGGTGGGGGAGCGCAACAGCCATTTCATCCGCACCTACCTGGCCAACGAGCAGATTCCCATCTTGGCCGAGGATTTATTGGGGGAGTACGCGCGCAAGGTGTATTTCTTCACGGAGACGGGCAAGGTGCTGATCAAGAAATTGAAGCGCACCAGCGCGGCGATCAAGCAAGAGCAGCCGTATCGCGGCCGCATCGTGGATCAGAACGAAGGAGCCAGGACCGGCGACATCGATCTGTTCATCTGAGCCGGCGAGCGGGCCCGGAACGAAAAAGGCGGCCGGAAGGCCGCCTCTGGTTTTGAGCGGAATGCGGGTTAGCGTTCCAGATGGGGCAGCTTGTCCTTCACGTCGGCCCAGTCCGCGTGGTCGGGCAGCGGATCGATGCGCTCGACGATGCTAGGCCAGTTCTTGGCCAGTTCCGCGTTGAGCGCGATGAATCCTTGCTGGTCCTTGGGCACGTCGTCTTCAGCGTAGATGGCGCTGACAGGGCATTCAGGCACGCACAGCGAGCAGTCGATGCACTCGTCCGGGTCTATCGCCAGGAAGTTGGGGCCTTCGCGGAAGCAGTCGACCGGGCAGACCTCGACGCAGTCGGTGTATTTGCATTTGATACAGGCATCGGTTACAACGTACGCCATTCGTGTATCCTCAGTAAGGCTGGATCGTGATTCGGGATAATCGTCATTTTAGCGGTAAATTTCCTTTCTGACGCTCCGGCAAATTCCTCAAGATGTCCAATGCGATCTACCGGGGCCGTTTCGCCCCCAGTCCCACCGGCCTGCTGCACGCGGGCTCGCTCAGCACCGCCGTCGGCAGCTACCTGGAAGCGCGCAGCCGCGGCGGCGAATGGCTGCTGCGGATGGAGGATCTGGATCCGCCACGCGAGGTGCCGGGCGCGGCCGACGACATCCTGCGCACGCTGGAGGCTTTCGGCTTCGAGTGGGACGGCGAGGTGGCGTACCAGAGCCGCCGCCATGGCTTGTACCGCGCCGCGCTGGAACGGTTGGCCGCCTCCGGCCAAGCTTACGCCTGCTGCTGCACCCGCAAGGAAATCGCCGCGCATGCCCGGCGCGGCTTGGATGGCTATGTTTACCCGGGCACCTGCCGGCGCGGCTGCCCCGGCGGCCGCGAGGGCCGGGCCTGGCGTTTGGCCGTGGCCGAAGGGGAGCGGGTGGTGGACGACAGGCTGCAGGGCGCGTACCGGCAGGACCTGGCGCGCGACATCGGCGATTTCGTGTTGCTGCGCGCCGACGGCTTCTGGGCCTATCAACTCGCGGTGGTGGTGGATGACGCGGAGCAGGGCGTCACCGACATCGTCCGCGGCGCCGATCTGCTGGTGTCCACGCCGCGCCAGCTGGCGGTTTACGACGCGCTCGGCCTGCCCGCGCCAGGTTATTGCCACCTGCCGGTGCTGACCAACGCAGCCGGCGAGAAATTGTCCAAGCAGACGCTGGCGCCGGCGATATCGACTGGCGATGCCGCGCGGCAGTTGCGCGCGGCGCTTGAGCTGCTGGGCCATGTCCCGCCGGCGGGTTGCGAGAGCCTGGACGATCTGTGGCGCTGGGCGGCGGCGAATTGGTCATTGAGCCGCGTGCCGGCCGGCCCCTTGCAACTTCCTCATTCCTGACGATTTTCCACGTTAATGACATAAGCATCTGCCTGCTAACGGTTTTTTGATGAAAAAAATCGTCAATGCGACATGTTTTTACGTCAAAACTGTGTTTTAATGCGCCCTTTTTTTGGCGCGGCGGCAGGCCGCACCCGGTTGCGGCGCAGCCGAGCGTTCTGGCTTCGGCTATCTTGAAGCCATGGCCCATAGGCCTGTCGATGCGGTTTTGACCTTTTCCGCATGTCTGACGCCGGGTGTGACTATCCCGGCGCGCGATGCTTTCGTTCCCACGGAGAGTCAGGTTTGAACGAAAACAGTTCCACTCAAAAGAAGGGCTCGCTCGGAGTCTGGATGTGCACCGCCCTGGTGGTGGGCAATATGATAGGCTCCGGCGTTTTCCTGCTACCGGCCTCGTTGGCGCCGTTCGGCGGCGTGTCGATGCTGGGCTGGCTGCTGACCTCCTGCGGCGCCATCTGCCTGGCGCTGGTGTTCGCCCGCCTGTCGGCCATTCTGCCGCGCGAGGGCGGACCTTACGCCTACATCCACGCGGGCTTCGGCGATTTCGCCGGCTTTTGGATCGCCTGGGGCTACTGGATCGCGCTATGGGCCGGCAACGCCGCGCTGGCGGTGGCGGCCACCAGCTATATGCAGGTGTTTTTCCCGGTATTGGGGCACAACGAGCCGCTGGCGGGGGCGGTCGCCATCGGCCTGATCTGGATCGTCACCTGGATCAACAGCCGCGGCGCGCGCAGCTCCGGCGTGGTGGCGGTGGTGACCACGCTGCTGAAGCTGCTGCCGTTGGCGGCGGTCACCTTCATCGGCTTCTTCCATTTCCAGCCGGAAAACCTGGCATTCAATCCGCACAACAAGCCGCTGCTGTCTTCGTTGTCCGCGACAATGGCGCTGACCTTGTGGGCCTTCCTCGGCCTGGAGTCGGCATCGGTGCCGGCCGGCGACGTGGTGGAGCCGGAGAAGACCATCCCACGCGCCACCGTGATCGGCACTTTGCTGGCCACCGTGCTTTATATCTTGTCCACGGTGTCGTTGATGGGCCTGATGCCGGCGGATACGTTGGCGGCTTCGCAGGCGCCGTTCGCCGACGCGGCCAAACTGATGTGGGGCGACTGGGGCTACTGGCTGGTGGGCTTCGGCGCGGTGGTGTCCTGCTTCGGCGCGCTCAACGGCTGGAGCCTGATGCAGGCGCACGTGCCGGCGGCCGCGGCCAAGGATGGCCTGTTCCCCAGCCGTTTCGACCAGCGCAACGCGGCCGGCGTGCCCATCTTCGGCCTGGTGCTGTCCAGCGCGCTGGTCACCATTCTGATGGCGATGAAGTATGCCGGCGGCGACAGCGGCGTGAAGATCTTCGAGTTCATCATCCTGCTGGCCACCGCCACCACGCTGTTGCCGTATGCCTTCTGCTCGATGGCGCTGATCGCGATCATGCTGATGCGCGGCAAGGAGTTCTCGCCCAAGGATTACGTCGCGCCCGGCTTCTTCGCCGGCATCGGCTTCGTCTATTCGCTGTGGGCGCTGTACGGCTCCGGCGCCGACATCGTGATGTGGGGCATGCTGCTGTTGCTGATGGGTCTGCCCATCTATGTCTGGCAGTTGAAGGAGCGGTTCGCTGGAGATTGACCGGTGTCCCGATGAGCGAAAAAGCGCAGCGCGATAGCCTGCGCTTTTTTCGTTTTCGAACCATTTTGATGCATGAAAATGAGCGGTTTTTTTCCTTGAAAAACATTTATCCAGACTGTTTGATATAGAAATAATATTGGCTTGCCAAGGCCCGGATATTGACACCATAATCGCCGGATCATACAGGAGAGAGCGGCTTTTCGGCCGCCGCCGAAGGCGCAAGCGCACCCGCAATCGCTCAGGCAAAAGGACTGTATCATCGGGCCGGCGGCAGCCGGTTCGCGCAATCTGGAGAGCGGCGCCCGCGCGGCGTCCACCGAAGGGGCTAACGGCTTATCCGGCCGGAAAATCTCAGGTGCAGGGACAGAGGGGTGTGGTTGATAGAGGATATCCACACTTTGCTCGAAGGAACCGCGCCATGACGGCCCCGAAACGTACTCCGCTGTATGAAGCCCACCTCGCCGCCGGCGCCAAGATGGTCGATTTCGCCGGTTGGGAAATGCCCATCCATTATGGTTCCCAGCTGAAAGAGCATGAGATTGTCCGCACCGACGCGGGCATGTTCGACGTTTCCCACATGACGGTGGTCGACATCACCGGCTCCGACGCCAAAGCCTGGCTGCAAAAACTGATCGCCAACGACGTTGCCAAGCTCGGCTTCGAGGGCAAGGCGCTGTATTCCGGCATGCTGACCCCGGAAGGCACCGTCGTCGACGACCTGATCGTCTATCTCACTTCCTACGGCTACCGCATGGTGGTCAACGCCGGCACCACCGAAAAAGACTTGGCCTGGATGGAGAGCCAGAAGGCCGGCTTCGACGTGGCGCTGAAGGTGCGCCGCGATCTGGCGATGCTGGCGGTGCAGGGCCCGCAAGCCATAGACAAAGTCTGCGCCGTGAAGCCGGAACTGGCCGACGCCATCCGCGCGCTGAAAGTGTTCCAGGGTCTGCCGCAGGATGAATGGTTCTATGCCCGCACCGGCTATACCGGCGAAGACGGCCTGGAAATCATGGTTCCGGCCGACCAGGCCATCGCTTTCTTCAATCAACTGCAAGCCGCCGGCGTTTCTCCCATCGGCCTGGGCGCGCGCGACACGCTGCGCCTGGAGGCCGGCATGAATCTGTACGGCCACGACATGGACGAGACCGTGTCGCCGCTGGAAGCCGGCATGGGCTGGACCATCGCCTGGGAGCCGGCCGAGCGCAAGTTCAACGGCCGCGAGGCGCTGGAGGCGCAAAAGGCCGCCGGCGTGAAGATGAAGCAGGTGGGCTTGGTGCTGGAAGGCCGCGGCGTGCTGCGCGAAGGCCTGAAGGTGGTGGTGGAGGGCGTGGGCGAAGGCGTGATCACCAGCGGCACCTTCTCGCCGACGCTGAAGCATTCCGTCGCCATCGCCCGCGTGCCGGCCGCCACCGGCGCCGCCGCCCAGGTGGATCTGCGCGGCACGCTGACCGATGTGCGCGTGGTGAAGATGCCTTTCGTGCGCAACGGCAAGAAAGTTTTCGAATAATCGGGCAGCGCCTTGAGGCGACTGCCGTCACCATTGATCTGATCTTAAGCTGGAGAACTTCAAGATGAGCAACATTCCCGCCGAACTGAAATACGTCGACAGCCACGAGTGGCTGCGCCTGGAAGCCGACGGTTCCGTCACCGTGGGCATCACCGCGCACGCGCAGGAATTGCTGGGCGACATCGTCTTCGTCGAGCTGCCGAAAGCCGGCGAGAATCTGGCAAAGGATGAGCAGGCCGGCGTGGTGGAGTCGGTGAAGGCCGCTTCCGACGTCTACTGTCCGATCGCCGGCGAAGTGCTCGCCGTCAACGAGGAGCTGGAAGGCGAGCCGGAGCTGGCCAACAGCGATCCGTACGGCGACGGCTGGTTCTTCAAGATCAAGCCGGCCAACGCCGCGGATCTGGACGGCCTGATGGACGCCGCCGCCTACGCCAAGGAAATCGGCGCCTGATGTGATACGCCCCTGGTCGTCAGACAGGGGCTTTTTTTTGGCTACGAAAACCACGGAAAACACGAAACAGGCAAACGTGCGATATTGCTTCTTTGACGGGGCTCTGCGCGCTTGACGCCATGCAGTTCGTGTTCTTTCGTGGTTTTCGTGGCAAAAGAAAGGTTTTGTATGTCTCTTGCTGCACTCTTCAATCGCCACGAATTCATCGCCCGCCACATTGGCCCGTCCGACGCCGAGCGCGCCGAGATGCTGGCCGCCGTCGGCCTGCCGTCCATCGACGCGCTGGTCGACCAGACCCTGCCGGCCGACATCCGCCTGAACCGCCGCCTGGATCTGCCCTCGCCGCAGCCGGAAGCCGAGGCGCTGGCCGCGCTGAAGGCGGTAGCGTCCAAGAACGTGGTCAACAAATCCTTCATCGGCCTGGGCTACTATCCGGTGCTGACGCCCACCGTCATCCTGCGCAATGTGCTGGAGAACCCGGGCTGGTACACCGCTTACACCCCGTACCAGGCCGAGATCGCACAGGGCCGTCTGGAAGCATTGCTGAACTTCCAGCAGATGGTGATAGACCTGACCGGCCTGGAAATGGCCAACGCGTCGCTGCTGGACGAGGCTACCGCCGCCGCCGAGGCGATGGCGATGGCCAAGCGCGTGTCCAAGTCCAAATCCGTCAGCTTCTTCGTCGATAGCCGCGTGTTGCCGCAGACGCTGGACGTGATGAAGACCCGCGCCAAGTACTTCGGCTTCGAGCTGGTGCAGGGCCATCCGGAAGAGGCCGGCAACGGCGACTACTTCGGCGCGCTGTTCCAGTATCCGGGCGAAGCGGGCGATCTGATCGACCTGACCCCGCACATCGCTGCTATCAAGTCCAAGGGCGGCGTGGTCGCCGTCGCCGCCGACGTGATGGCGCTGGTGGCGCTGAAGTCGCCGGCGGAAATGGGCGCCGACATCGCCCTGGGCAATACCCAGCGCTTCGGCGTGCCGATGGGCTTCGGCGGCCCGCACGCAGCTTACTTCGCGTTCAAGGACGAGATGAAGCGCTCGGCGCCGGGCCGCATCATCGGCGTGTCCATCGACGCCAAGGGCAAGACCGCGCTGCGCATGGCGTTGCAAACCCGCGAGCAGCACATCCGCCGCGAGAAGGCCAATTCCAACATCTGCACCAGCCAGGTGTTGCTGGCCAATATCGCCGGCCTGTACGCCGTTTACCACGGCGCGGAAGGCGTGCAGCGCATCGCCGCCCGCATCCATCGCCTGGCCGCCATCTTCGCCCACGCGGTGAAAGAGGCCGGCGGCAAGCTGGTCTTCGACCGCTTCTTCGACACCGTGCAGGTGGACGCCCCCAAGGCCGACGCCATCTACGCCGCCGCGTTGGCCGCCGGCTACAACCTGCGCCGCGTCGGCAAGACCGTGCTGGGCGTGGCCTTCCATGAGGCCGCCACCGAAGCCGACTTGGCCAAGCTGATCGAGCTGTTCACCGGCAAGCCGGCGGATATCGCCGCCTTGGACGCCGCTGCCCAGGACGCCATCCCGGCGGCGCTGAAGCGCGAATCTGCCATCCTGACCCACCCGGTGTTCAACACCCACCATAGCGAGCACGAGATGCTGCGCTATATGAAGAAGCTGGAAAACCGCGACCTGGCGATGAACCACTCGATGATCTCGCTGGGCAGCTGCACCATGAAGCTGAACGCCACCAGCGAGATGATCCCGATCACCTGGCCGGAATTCGCCAATATGCACCCGTTCGCGCCGCGCGAGCAGACCGTCGGCTATCTGCAGCTGATCGAAGGTCTGCAAACGCAGCTGAAGGCGATCACCGGCTTCGACGCGATCTCGATGCAGCCCAACTCCGGCGCCCAGGGCGAATACGCCGGCCTGTTGGCGATCAGCCGCTACCATGAGTCGCGCGGCGAAGGCCACCGCGACATCTGCCTGATCCCGCAGTCGGCGCATGGCACCAATCCGGCCACCGCGCAGATGATGAATATGCAGGTGGTGGTGGTGAAGTGCGACGATGCCGGCAACGTCGACGTGGCCGATCTGAAGGCCAAGGCCGAGCAGCACGCCGCCAATCTGGCCGCGCTGATGATCACCTATCCGTCCACCCACGGCGTGTTCGAGCAGGGCATCAAACAGATCTGCGAGATCGTTCACGCCCACGGCGGCCAGGTCTACATGGACGGCGCCAACCTGAACGCCCAAGTGGGCCTGACCCGTCCGGCCGACATCGGCGCCGACGTGTCGCACATGAATCTGCACAAGACCTTCTGCATCCCGCACGGCGGCGGCGGACCGGGCATGGGGCCTATCGGCCTGAAAGCCCACTTGGCGCCGTTCATCGCCAACCACGTGGTGGCACCGGTGCCGGGCGCGGTGGAAGGCCAGACCGCGGTGTCGGCCGCGCCGTTCGGCTCGGCCTCCATCCTGCCGATCTCCTATATGTACATCGCGATGATGGGCGCCGAGGGCATGAAACAGGCCACCGAGAACGCGCTGCTGTCGGCCAACTACCTGGCCACCCGCCTGGCCGAGCACTTCCCGGTGCTGTACACCGGCGCCAATGGCCGCGTCGCGCACGAGTGCATCATCGACCTGCGCCCGCTGAAGGCCGCCTCCGGCGTGACCGAAGTGGACGTGGCCAAGCGCCTGATGGACTACGGCTTCCACGCGCCGACCATGAGCTTCCCGGTGCCAGGCACGCTGATGATCGAGCCGACTGAGTCCGAGCCCAAGGCCGAGCTGGACCGCTTCATCGCGGCGATGGCTTCCATTCGCGCCGAGATCGACCAGGTGCAAAGCGGCGCATGGCCGGCGGACAACAATCCGCTCTGCAACGCGCCGCACAGCAAGGCCGACATCGCCGGCGACTGGAACCGCCCGTACAGCCGCGAGCAGGGCCTGTTCCCGCTGCCTTATGTGCTGGAAAACAAGTTCTGGCCGAGCGTGAACCGAATCGACGACGTCTACGGCGACCGCAACGTGGTATGCAGTTGCCCGGGCATGGAAAACTACGCGTAACCGCCTGCCGGCCTCGTCGGTTCAGCCTCAACCCGCCGGTTTTAGCCGGTGGGTTTTTTTATGTCTGATAAATGTGTAAGGGTAAATACTTAGAAATAATAACTAAGTAGTCATACGTTCGTGTGCGAACTATCACTAAGGGGGATGCAAAGCGGCCTGCGGGGATGGCGCGCAGGCGCATATCTGGGGCAAGAGACAAGCGGGAGTGAGTGGAAATGTGTGTCGCTAATTTTGATGCTTTCTATCGCGGAAACGACTCCTTTTACGGTGACAGGCCGGCGCTGTCGCTGATGTATTTCCTGGAGAAGTACGGCGTGGGCGGAGGCGGCAGGGGGCTGGACCTAGCTTGCGGCCAGGGACGCAACGCGCTGTACCTGGCGAACCGGGGATTCTCCATGTTCGGCGTGGACGAGTCGTCCGAGGCCGTGTCCAAGATGGGCGAGCAGGCCGATAGGCGGCGCCTGGATGTCAGCGGCAAGGTGGTCAATCTGACTGAGCTGGAAATCGAGCCGCAGCGTTACCGCATCATTGTCGCCTATACCGCGCTGGACCATGTCGACGCCGCCGCCGGCGAGCGGCTGGCCCAGGCGATGATGGAAGGGCTGGAGCCGGGCGGCTATCTGTTCGCCGCGGTGTTCATGGTGGACGACCCCGGCTGCGCCGGAACGGGCGGGGACGTCAGCGAGACCGCGGCTTATGTCCGCCACTACTACCAGCCGGGCGAGTTGCGCGACCAGTTTTCCGGATTGACGCCTCTGGCTTACCAGGAGGAGTTCGCGCTGGATCTCAGCCATGGGCATCCGCACCATCACAGCATGGCCAGGCTGTTCGCTCATAAGCAGGCCGCCTGAGCGCGCGATCGCAAACCAAGAAAACAGGGCGTCAGCCCTGTTTCTCATTGCGGGAATGCATAGCGGGAATGCGCATCGGGCCTGGATCGCCCGAGCCTGATTCCCCGATGAGCAAAAAACGCGTCAGGAAATGAGACGTGTTTGTTACAATGGCAAGCGCCCGCGATGGCAGTCGCGCGGCGCTTTTTTGATGAATAAATAAAAGGTTAGCGGCGGACATGCCGATAAGAAGCGTACTTTCCTGGCAGGGGGGCGACCTGGAACTGCTGGAGGCCTTGAGCCTGCCGGTATGGATTTTCGATATCGACCACAAGCGGGTGTTCTGGGCCAACGAGGCCGGGCTGCAGGTGTGGGGAGCGGCCAGCCTGCTGGAATTGCAGGCGCGCGACATGTCGCAGGACATGTCGGTGTCGGTGGCGCAAAGGCTGGCCCAGTATCAGCAGGACTTCGAACGCGAAGGCGCTTGTTTCGTGGAAAGCTGGACGCTGTATCCCAACGGCCGGCCCAGCGTGCTCAAGGTGAAGTTCCGCGGCATACGGGTGAATGGCCGGATGCTGATGTTCTGCGAGGCGCAGAACAGCCTCAGCGCCGACCCGGCGTCCCTGCGCAGCACGGAAGCGCTATTGCATACCTCGGTGCTGATCACGCTTTACGACGGCAACGGCGGCGCGCTGTATCGCAACCCCGCCTCGCGCGAGCAGGTGGCGGTGGCTGGCGAAGGCTGGCGCCAGCATTTCGTCCACGACAGCGACTGGCAGCAGTTGCGGCAAGGCGTGGCCGCGTGCGGCGAATCGCGGCTGCTGGCGCGGGTGAATACGCGGGAAGGCATGCGCTGGCACGAAGTGTCGGCCCGAGCCTGCCGCGACGCGGTCACCGGGCAAGACGCGCTGCTGGTCAGCGAGGTGGACATCACCGATCTCAAGCACGCCGAGGCGCGCGCCAGCTTCCTGGCCAATCACGACGTGCTGACCGGCTTGCCCAACCGCAACGGCATCCGCAGCGAGTTGCTGCCGCATCTGCAGCAGGCGCTGCGCAATGGCCGCCAGGTGGCGTTGATGTTCATCGACCTGGACCGCTTCAAGAACGTCAACGATTCGCTGGGCCACGCCTGCGGCGACGAGCTGCTGATCCGGATGGCCGGGCGGCTGGTCGGCTTGCTTGGCCATGACGAGAAGGCGGCGCGGCTGGGCGGCGACGAGTTCCTGGTGATGCTGAGCGCGCCGCAGGTGGCGGAGCGGGCCGAGGCGCTGGGGCGCCGCATCCTGCAGGCGCTGGCGGTGCCGATGCGGCTGGAGGGCATGGACGTCGGCGTGTCGGCGTCCATCGGCGTCAGCGTGTGCGAGGGCCGGACGCTGGACCTGGAGCAGATGATGCGCCACGCCGACCTGGCGATGTACGCCGCCAAGGACGCGGGGCGCAACAACCTGATGTTCTTCACGCCGGCGCTGGAGGCGCGCAGCCAGGCGCAATTGGCGCTGGAGAACGACATCCGCCGGGGCCTGGAGCAAGGCGAATTCATCGCCTATTTCCAGCCGCGGGTGGACATCGCCAGCGGGCAGGTGGTCGGCGCCGAGGCCTTGGCGCGCTGGCGCCATCCCTTGCGCGGCCTGTTGATGCCGGACAGCTTCATTCCCATTTGCGAGGACTGCGGCATGGTGATGGAGCTGGGCCGGCAGATTCTGGTTCAGGCCGCGCGCCAGCAGCGCCTGTGGCGCGACCGCGGGCTGGACTTGCTGGTGTCGGTCAACCTGTCCGCCAGCCAGTTTGTCGATCCCGGCCTGCCTGGCCTGGTGGAGCAGATACTCGCCGACAGCGGCTGCCAGCCGGACAAGCTGGAGCTGGAGATCACCGAATCGGTATTGCTGGGGCACGATGAGCAAACCATGCACACCTTGCAGGCCTTGCGCGCGCTGGGGCTGCGCATCGCGGTGGACGATTTCGGCACCGGCTATTCCAATCTGGCCTACCTGCAGCGCTATCCGCTTACCTCGCTGAAGATAGACCGTTCCTTCATCGCCGATCTGGACGACAAGCCGGCCATCACCGAACTGATCACGACTCTGTGCCGGATGATGGGGCTGAACATGGTGGCGGAAGGCGTGGAGACCGAAGCGCAGCTGGCCTGGCTGGCCGAGCGCGGCTGCCAGGAATACCAGGGCTATTTGTGCAGCCCGGCGCTGTCGGCGCAGGAATTTCTGCAGCGCTTGTTCTAGCGCTATCGATAGCGGGGGAGGCGAGAGCGGCCCCCGATTATTGTTTCCCCTGCATGGCCGCCGGGTGCCATGGACGGCGTCTTTATATCAATATGTGGATTAAATCGTTGGATTCGCGGCATTCTTCGCTTACCCTATGCCGGTAATGCAGGCGGCATGTTCCGGCCTGCGGCAAGGAGAATGAGATGAAGACATTGAGCGCCGCCACGCTGGCGGCCCTGCTGCCGATGGCCGCTTTCGCGGCCAAGCCCCTGACCGTATGCACCGACGCCAATCCGGAAGGCTTTGACGTGGTGCAGTACAACTCGCTGGTCACCACCAACGCTTCCGCCGACGTATTGATGAACCGCCTGGTGGAGTACGACGCCGCCGCCGGCAAGCTGCAGCCGGGGCTGGCCAGCAGCTGGGAAGTGAGCGCGGATGGCCTGAGCTACACCTTCCACCTGCGGCCCAACGTCGGCTTCCACAGCACCGACTACTTCAAGCCGACGCGCAAGCTGAACGCCGACGACGTGGCGCTCACCTTCGACCGGATGCTGAATCCGGACAATCCCTGGTACAAGACCGCGCCGGCCGGCTATCCGCATGCGCAGGCGATGCAGTTTCCCAAGCTGATCAAGGCGGTGCGCAAGCTCGATCCGCTGACGGTGCGCTTCGAGCTCAATTATCCGGAAGCCACCTTCCTGTCCAGCCTGACCATGGGCTTCGCCTCCATCTATTCCGCCGAATACATGTCGCAGCTGTTGGCCGCCGGCAAGACCGGCGAGCTCAACAGCAAGCCTGTCGGCACCGGGCCTTTCGTGTTCAAGAGCTTCGCCAAGGATGCCTTGGTGCGCTACGCGCCCAATCCGGCTTATTTCGGCGAGAAGCCCAAAGTATCCGCGCTGATCTACGCGATCACGCCGGATTCCAATGTGCGTCTGCAGAAGCTGCGCGCCGGCGAATGCCAGATCGCGCTGTCGCCCAAGCCGCAGGACGTGCAGGCGGCCAAGGCGGACGGCAAGCTGCAGATATCGCAGACGCCTGCCTTCATGACCGCCTTCGTCGCCTTCAACAGCCAGAAGAAGCCGTTGGACAATCCGCAGGTGCGGCAGGCGATCAATCTCGCCTTCGACAAGGCAAGTTATTTGAAGACGGTGTTCGGCAATGCCGCCAGCGCCGCCAACCTGGTCTATCCGCCCAATACCTGGAGCTACGACAAGACTATCAAGCCCTACGCCTATGATCCGGCGCAGGCGAAGAAGCTGCTGGCCCAGGCGGGCTACCCCAACGGTTTTGATGTTTCGGTGTGGGTGCGGCCCAGCGGCAGCACGCTGAACCCCAATCCCAAGGCTGGCGCGGAGCTGTTGCAGGCCGATTTGGCCAAAGTGGGCATCCGGCTGCAGATCAAGGTGCTGGAGTGGGGCGAGCTGATCAAGCGCGGCAAGGCCGGCGAGCACGAGATGCTGTTCATGGGCTGGGCCGGCGACAACGGCGATCCGGACAACTTCCTGACGCCGCAGTTTTCCTGCTCCGCGGTGCAGTCCGGCACCAATTTCGCTCGTTATTGCGACGGCAAGCTGGACAAGCTGATCGCCGACGGCAAGAAAACCAGCGACTTCAAGGCTAGAGCCAAGCTATATCAGGCGGCCCAGCACGCGATCCACGAGCAAGCGTTGTGGCTGCCGCTGGCGCATCCTATCGCTTATGGCCTGGCGCGCAAGGAGGTGACGGGTTACGCGGTTAATCCTTATGGACGGGTCAGTTTCACTAGTGTTGGCTTGAAATAAGCGGTTTCCCGAGTAAAAATAGACCACTCCGTTTTTATAAACGGAGTGGTCTCTTTCTTTTTTTTGGGGCTTGCGCCAAAGCAAAGCCGTATTCGTTCCGGGCGGAGATAATGCTCGTTGGCGCGCAGGATGAGTGGTTGCCGCGACAAAGTGCTTATGCTTGGCGTTGAGCCGCGTTGCCAGTTGCATGCGGGATGCCGGGATTTGGTAGTATTGCTGGAGCGGTCGCGTTTGGCGCGGCCGTCAGGAGAGAGAGGAGCGCCTTGCCGTTGGCGTGTCTTGCTTGTTCTTAGAATGTGCCCGCCCTCGCTTGAGCATGCGCTTTCGCGTATCATGCGCCGGGCTCGGGCCGATAAATGATAAAACAATAGATGCAAACTAGACGAACACAGCAAAGCCGCAGGGAGTCCACCATAGGCAAACTGGTGGAGGCGGCGATCGAATGCCTGCTGGAAAGCGGCTACCACGGCACCAGCGTGCAATTGATTTGCGGCCGGGCCGGCGTGTCCCAAGGCGCGCTGTTCCGCCATTTCGCCACCAAGAACGAGCTGATGCAGCCGGTGGGGCGGAAGGTGGTGGACGACATCTTCGAATCCGCTCTGACGCTGGCGGCGCAATTGCCGGCCGGCATGTCCGAGGAGGAGCGCATCATCGCGCTGATGAAGGCGCTGGTGATGTCGCCGCGCCACATCGTGTTGTTGGAGCTGCTGATGGCGGCGCGCACCACGCCGGATCTGCGCGACATCTTCCTGGGCAGCTCCAGCACCTATTTCCGCGACCGCTTCGTCGCGATGATGGCCTCGCTGTTCCCGCGCTATGCGATCTCCACCGGCTTCTTCGCCACGCTGCTCACCATGATGACCACGATGCACGGCATGGCGCTGTACCGCACGCTGGCCGAGCACCCGGAAGGCGACAAGATGCGCGAGCAGTGGCTGCTGTCCGCATTGAGAGCCGAGCTGGAGCGGATACGGCAGGAAGGGGCGGATACCCGCAACCCGGTGTATCAGTTGCCGTTCTGAATATCCGTTTTTCAGCTGAAAACCCCGTCGCTTGCGGCGGGGTTTTCTTTATCTATTGGATTTGGAATTGATCCGCTAGCAGGGAAGGGGCATGTGATTGTGCGGCGCTGGCCGCTCGGATTGTTCTATTCATCCATTTGAAACGGACATGAAAAAAGACCCGCCGAAGCGGGTCTTTTTTGCGTCTAAGTTCGCAGGTTCTTGCGTCGAACCAGCTATTAGAACTTGTGAACCATGTTCAGGCCGAAGGCCTTCAGGTCTTCGTTCTTGCCCTTAACGGCGATCTGGCCGTATTGAGCGCCGAAGGTGGTGCGCTTGGAGATGGCGTAGTCAGCGCCCAGAACGTACTGGTCGTACTGGGAGTTGCCCACCTTCACGCCGCCAACTTCAACCTTGTCGCCGTGCACGTAGGAGAACTTCGGAGTGATGGCGCCGAAGGTGTAGGCAGCGGTCAGAGCGTATTCGCGGGTCTTGACCTTGCCATTTACATCCGGAACGGCGGAGAAGGTCAGGTCTTTGCTAACCCGGTCGAACCAAGAAGCGCCGGCAACGTCAGCGCCGCCCTTGGCTTGTTGGTAGCCGAAGCCTACGAACAGGTTGTTGGCATTGTAACCAACTTCCAGGCGATGCTTGTCGTTGGCGGTGTTATTCAGAGTAACGCCATCGATGGAGGCGCTAACCGAAGAAGTTGCCTTGCTCTGATGGGTGTAAGCGTACTTGCCGAAGAAGCCGCTGTTCTCGTAGCCCAGGCCCAGAACGGTGGTTTCGCGATCTTCGTTAGGCTGGCCGATGGCGGTGCCCTTGTTTTCCTTCACGCCGTATTGCAGAGCGGCGGTCAGGCCCGGAACCACGGTCGGCAGATCGTAGCGCACGGAGTTCTTCAGACGGTCGCCGTCGCGGGTGAAGATGCTCAGGCCCAGAGCGTCGCTGGCGTATTCCCAAGTATCAACAGTGCCCATGTCGCTGTCCAGGAAGTTGGACACGTTGCCCAGGCGCACGGTGCCGAAGCCGCCTTGCAGACCGATGAAGGATTCGCGGTTGGCGAGGTTGCCGTTCTTGGAGGCGCTGCGGGTTTGGCCGTCGATGCCGAAACCGGTTTCAACTTGCCAGATGGTCTTCAGGCCGTTGCCCAGATCTTCAGTACCCTTGAAGCCGATGCGGGAACCCAGATCTTCAACGTTGGTTTGCTTGGTGGTGCCGTTGTCGACGTATTCAACGCCGCCTTTGATTTTGCCGTAGATGGTTACGTCGGCGAATGCGGCAGCCGGCAGGGTGGCTACCAGCAGGGCGATCAGACTCTTTTTCATGGTCAAGTCATCCTTTTTTAGGTTTAGGAATGTGAGCAAATGCTATTGGCTGGGTTGTGAAAATGCAACTTCGCCTGCCGAATTGTGTTGCTATCAAGCAACTAATGTTGTGTTTTGCACATCCTTAAATTCGATTTTGTTTGTTGTAAGTTGCTGAATTGTCAGTATTGTTACTGTGATTTTATGATGCGATGTGTGCTGTTGCAAAAAAGCATCAATGTTATGAAATGCTTATGATTATTGGGTTTTGTAAGGAGTGCTGCCTGCAATGGGCAAAAAAATAGCCCGTCCGGAAGGGGCGGGCTGAAAAATCAACGTGACTTGAAGTGAATCCAGCAGGCGCGGATTGCATCCACGTGAATTCGCTTTCAATCATGATAAAAGAAAGCGTTGACTCTGTAAATGGAGTAGATATTCCATTTTTGAATTACTTGTTAATGCAGATTGTATTCAACATATTGATTTTATTAGAAAATTTACATATTGAGTAAGTTGCATAAATACGCATCTGTCGCCGGGCGGTGATGCGTTTTGGCTACGGAATCGGGCGCATTTTGGTTGGATGGCCGCTTGGCGCGGCGGCTGGTAATGGCGGAAATCCCCTACAATGTCGCCTTCGGATCCGAGGCTGCGGCCAGGTATATATAGGTATGCAAACACTGACAGTGGTGGGGCTGGGCAGATTGGGGCGCAGCGTGGCCAAGCTGGCGGCGCTGAGCGGCGCGTATCGTCTGCTCGATGTGATGGGGCGGCGCTTGCCGCCGCTGGAGGAGGCGCGCGCCTTTGTCGGCGCCGGGCGGCTGGTGAGCGACATGAGGCAGTTGGCACCGGCCGACCTGTATCTGCTGGCGGTGCCGGATGCCGCCATCGCATCCTGCGCCCGCGCGCTGGCTGCGGCGGGCGTGACGCCTGAGGGCTCTGTGGTGTTTCACGCCAGCGGCGTGGGCGACGCTTCGTTGTTGCAGCCGCTGGCGGAGCAGGGGGCATTGACCGCCAGCCTGCACCCGGCATTTTCCTTCGCCGATCCCGGGCGGGCGGTGGAGGGCTTTGCCGGCACGCTGTGCGCGCTGGAGGGCGACGAGGAAGCCTGCCGCAGGCTGGAGGCTTTCGCGCGCGCGCTGGGCGGGCGGCCGTTCCGGCTGGCGCCCGGCGGCAAGGCCGCCTATCACGCCGGCTTGTCGGTGGCGTCCAATTTTCTGGTGGCGCTGACCGATATGGCGCGGCAGCTGACGGCCCGCGCCGGCGTGCCGCCGGAGTTGACACAGCTTTTGTTGGGCGGCTTGATGCGGCAGACGCTGGACAATGCGCTGGAGATGGGGCCGTACGACGCGCTGACCGGGCCTATCCTGCGCGGCGATATCGGCACCGTCGAGCGCCATCTGGAGGTGCTGGCCGATACCGGCTTGCTTCCCGCCTACCGCGCGCTGGGCCGCCAGGTGGTGGCGCTGGCCGGAGATCGCCTGCAGGAACCGGCGCGCCAGCAGTTGCTGGCGCTACTGTACTGAGCCGGCTTGGCGCCCTGATAAAAGCTCGCGGAGAGCCTGAGCCAAGTTGTGTCAGACGCAGGCGATGCCAGTAGGGCAGGCGCAGCGCTGGATCAGGGGGCAGCTGGCGGATCTTGGCGCGGGGCGGGCACCTTGAATACCTGGCGGAGGTAGGCGAGGAAGGTTTCGTCGCTGCACATGGTTTTGCCCGGGCTGTCGGATAGCTTGGCCACCGGCTGGCCATTGCAGCTGACCAGCTTCAGCACGATCTGCAGCGGCTCCAGCCCCATGTCGTTGGTGAAGTGGGTGCCGATGCCGAAGCTGACCTGGATGTGCGGGCTGAAGTGGCGCTGCAGCGCCAGCGCGCTGTCGACGCTGAGGCCGTCGCTGAAGGTCAGCATCTTGGTTGCCGGGTCGATCCGCAGCTTGCGGTAATGGGCGATCGCCCGCTCTCCCCATATATAAGGATCGCCGCTGTCGTGGCGCAGGCCGTCGAACAGCTTGGCGAAATAGAGGTCGAAATCGGCGAGGAAAGCGTCCATGCCGACCACGTCGGTCAGGGCGATGCCCAGGTCGCCGCGGTATTCCTGCACCCACGATTCTAGCGCCGCTTTCTGGAAGTCCCGCAGCCGCACGCCCAGCGCCTGAAATGCTTGGAAGAATTCGTGGGCCATGGTGCCGATCGGCGTGATGCCCAGCTTGCGCGCCAGGTAGACGTTGCTGGTGCCGCGGAACACCTCGGGCAGCGCGAGGTTCAGCCGCTCCACCACGTGGGCCTGCCAGTCGCGGCTGAAACGGCGGCGGGTGCCGAAGTCGGCGATCAGCAGCGGAAAGCGCTGGCCGGCGGCCTCCTCGCGCTGGAAGCGCTCCAGCTCGGCCAGCTTGGCTTCCAGCCGGCGATGGCCTTCCTCGCGCACGGCTTTGTCGTCCAGTGGGCGGAAATACAGCTCGTTGACGATGGCCAGCACGAAGATCTCGAAGAACATCGCCTGCACCATCGGGCCATTGATCCGGATGGCCAGCTGCTCGCCTTCCTCGCTCACGCTGATGAAGCGGCGTTGCAGGTGGAACAGTTCCAGATAGTCGACATAATCGCTTTTGATGAAGCGCAGGCCGCGCAGGTAATCCAGCTCGTCCTGGCTGAAGCGCAGTTCGCACAGCATGTCCAGCTGCGCCTCCAGTTGCTGTCTCAGCTGGGTCAGCGGCGTGTCCGGATGGTTGCGGCAACGGAATTCGTATTCGCCGTGAGCGGCGGGGAACTGGTGCAGCACCACTTGCAGCATGGTGAACTTGTAAAGATCGGTATCCAGCAGCGACTGGATGATGGGCGTGTTCTTGGGCATGGCGCTTCTCAGGCGGCGTGGATCACGAAGATGGCCGGCCGCTTGTGCAGATCGGGCGGGTTTTGCGGCCAGTCCTGCACCCGATGGCTGACGATGGTCTGCGTCGGCAGGGTCAGGTCGCAGGCTACCGCGAGCCGGGTCGAAGGCGCCAGCGTTTCGCGCAGCTGTTGCAGCAGCGCGTTGTTGCGGTAGGGCGTTTCGATGAACAGCTGGGTCTCGTTGTTTTGGCGAGAGCGTTGCTCCAGCGCTTTCACCAGTTTGGCCTTTTCGGCGGCGTCCACCGGCAGGTAGCCGTGGAAGGCGAAGCATTGGCCATTGGCGCCGCTGGCCATCAGCGCCAGCAGAATGGAGGAGGGGCCGATCAGCGGCTCGACGCGGATGCCGTGCTTGTGCGCCAGCGCCACCAGCTGCGCGCCTGGGTCGGCCACGGCCGGGCAGCCGGCCTCGGAGATCAGGCCGACATCGTGTCCGGCCTTCAGCGGCGCCAGCAGCGCGGCGACATCCGCCTCTTTGGTGTGCTCGTTCAGCGTGCTCATGGATAGCTCGCGGATCGGCGTCGTCACGCCCAGCGCTTTCAGGTGCTTGCGCGCGGTTTTTTCCGCCTCGACGACGAAATGGCTGATGTGGACGACTTTGGCGCGCTCGCCTTCCGGCAGCCAGGCGATGTTTTCGTCGCCCAGCGGAGCGGGGATCAGGAACAGGGCGCCGCTCATTTCAGCACCTCCACGCCCTCGTTGCCCAGCATGGAGATCAACTGGAACAGCGGCACGCCGATCAGCGCGTTGGGGTCGTCGGATTCCACTTTTTCCAGCAGCGCGCCGCCCAGTCCCTCGCTTTTGGCGCTGCCCGCGCAGTGGAGGGCGTCTGGTTCGCGGGTGAGGTAGTTGTGGATCTGAGCCTCGGTCAGCGCGCGCAGCGTGACGCGGGTGATGCCCACGCATTCCTGCAGCCGGCCGCTGTCGCTGTTGTACAACGCCAGCGCCGAATGGAAGATCACCGTGCGGCCGCTCATCCATTTCAGCATCTCCACGCCTTGTTCGAAGCCGCCGGGCTTGCCGATCTGCTTGCCGTCCAGCAGCGCCACCTGATCGGAGCCTATGATCAGCGCGCCGGGATGCTTGCCGGCCAGCGATTGCGCCTTGGTGCGGGCCAGGCGCACTGCGGTTTCCAGCGCGGTTTCGCCGGCTAGCGGCGTTTCGTCGCAGATGGGCGGTTCGGCGCTGAAGGGCAGGCCCAGGCGGGCGATGATTTCTTGGCGGTAGCGGGAGGTGGAAGCCAGTACGATATGCATGATGCGAGCCGGTTGACGGCAACGCCGGCGGCGCGGCCGAGTCGGCCGGCGGCCACGGTTCGGCCTTGCCTTGTTTCTTTTGACAAATCAGGGGAATGGATTGTACCATGCGGAGTTTATGTCTAAACCGATTTTGATCGATCCGCTCAAGTTCGCCCGGGAGGGGCGCTCGCTGTCCGGCAAACTGCCGGTTGGCGGGTTGGACGAGCGCGTTCATAGCGACCTGTCGGACACCTCTGGCGAGGTGTCTTATCAGCTCGACGGCTCTCGCGACGAGCTGCAGCGTTTTACGCTGCGCATCCGCCTGACGGCGGACCTGCGAGTCACCTGCCAGCGCTGCCTGGACGGCATGCCGTTCAGCCTGGACACCGATTCGGTGGTCACGCTGTTCGCCAGCCAGGAAAAGCTGGACGAGGCCTGCGAGCAGGATGAAGAGCTGGACGCGGTTCTCGCCGAACCCGAACTGGACGTGATTGCGCTGATCGAAGACGAAATCATCATGGGCTTGCCGCATTCGCCGAAACACGACGAATGCGACAGGGATACTCTCTCGCTCGCCAAGGCTGACAAGCCCAACCCGTTTGCGGTGCTGGCGGCGCTTAAGAGACCCAAGTCCGAGTAACCCGGATTCGCATTAGAATCTACTTGAATTTCTTAGGAGTCGACCATGGCTGTTCAACAGAACAAAAAGTCCCCGTCCAAGCGCGGCATGCATCGTGCACACGATTTTCTGACCGCTCCGGCTCTGGCAGTTGAAGCCAGCACCGGTGAAGCCCACCTGCGTCACCACATCAGCCCGAACGGCTTCTACCGTGGCCGCAAGGTTGTGAAGACCAAGGGCGAGTAATCTCCCCGTCCTCGCTTCCTTTCCTTTTTTGGTAGGCACTTTTACCGCAATCGTTGATGACTATCACCGTCGCGGTTGATGCTATGGGCGGTGACGTTGGCCTCAAGGTTACCGTCCCGGCATCGATCCAATTCCTGCAAGACCACCCCGACATCCATCTGATTCTCGTAGGCGACCAACCAGCCCTGGAGGCTGAATTGGCCCTGCATGATGGCGCCGTGCGTGAGCGCATCCTCATCCAGCACGCCACTCAAGTGGTCGGCATGGACGAGGCGCCTCAGCTCGCCCTCAAGAATAAAAAAGATTCGTCGATGCGGGTGGCGATCAATCTGGTCAAGGAAGGCAAGGCGCAGGCCGCAGTCTCCGCCGGCAACACCGGCGCGCTGATGGCTACCGCGCGTTTCGTCCTCAAGACCATTCCGGGCATCGACCGTCCCGCCATCGCCAAGCTGCTGCCCAATGTAAAGGGCACTTCCTGCGTGCTGGATCTGGGCGCCAACGTCGATTGCACGCCAGAACAACTTTTGCAGTTCGGCATCATGGGTTCCGAGCTGATGGCCTGCCTGCAAGGCAAGGCCAATCCTTCCGTCGGCCTGTTGAATATCGGCAGCGAAGATATCAAGGGCAACGACAATATCAAGAAGACTGCCGAGCTGTTGCGCCAGTCGGAGCTGAATTTCTACGGCAACGTGGAAGGCGACGACATCTGCAAGGGCACGACCGATGTGGTAGTCTGCGATGGTTTTACCGGCAATGTGGCGCTCAAGACAGCTGAGGGGCTGGCGCACATGTTCGCCGTATTCCTGAGGGAAGAGTTCGGCCGCAACTGGTGGACGCGTTTGTGCGCGTTGGCCGCGTTGCCGGTGCTGGGCCTTTTCAAGAAGCGCATCGATCCGCGCCGCTACAACGGGGCCAGCTTGCTGGGCCTGCGCGGCATCGTGGTGAAAAGCCACGGCGGCGCCGATGTCACAGGATTCCGTTACGCGTTGGCGCAGGCATGCGAGGAGGCCGGTTCCGACGTGATTGCACACATCGCCGATCGGGTTGCCAAACAACTAGACAACCTCAAGCAATCCGAGGCGGAAGCGAACTGAAAAATATGGGCTATTCCCGCATTCTCGGCACCGGCAGCTTCCTGCCGTCCCAGGTGCTCACCAATGCGCAATTGGCCGAACGGGTGGAAACCAGCGACGAGTGGATTGTCTCTCGCACCGGCATCCGCGCGCGCCATATTGCCGACGAAGGGCACAAGACCAGCGATCTGGCGCTGAGGGCGGCGGAAGCCGCCATCGCCAGCGCAGGCATCGACAAGGGCGAGATCGACCTGATCATCGTCGCTACCACCACTCCCGACATGATTTTCCCCAGCACCGCCTGCATCCTGCAGGAGAAGCTGGGCTTGCCCGGCGTGCCGGCTTTCGACGTGCAGGCGGTGTGCGCCGGCTTCGCTTACGCGCTGGCCACCGCCAACGCCTACATCAAGAGCGGCATGTCGAAGAAGGCGCTGGTGATCGGCGCCGAAATCATGTCGCGCGTGCTGGACTGGGATGATCGCCGAACCTGCGTGCTGTTCGGCGACGGCGCCGGCGCGGTGGTGCTGGGCGCGTCCGACGAGCCCGGCATCCTGCATGCCAAGCTGGCGGCCGATGGCCGTTATCAGGGCTTGCTGAATACTCCGGCGCAAATTTCCGGCGGCAAGATCCAGGGCATGCCCTATCTGCACATGGACGGCCCGGCCGTATTCAAGTTCGCCGTCAAGTCGCTGTCCGAAATCGCCGCCGCCACGCTGGCGGAGGCCGGCGTCGACAAGGCCGATCTGGATTGGCTGGTGCCGCATCAGGCCAATCTGCGCATCATCGAGTCCACGGCCAAGCATCTTGGCCTGCCGATGGAGAAGGTTGTCGTCACCTTGCCTGAGCAGGGCAACACTTCGGCCGCCTCCATTCCGCTGGCGCTGGATGTCGCGGTGCGCGACGGGCGCATCCGGCGCGGCCAGACCGTGATGCTGGAAGGCATCGGCGGGGGATTTGCCTGGGGCGCGGTGCTGCTGACCTTCTGATTGGAATTCCGCAAAGTGGCTTTTTCGCCGCATGATCGCCGATAATGACAGAGTTTATTGATCGGCGGCGTGGCGCGAGCGGCCGCTTTGCGTCATCCTTTGCGTCGAATTCTGTGGAGTCGACTATGGCTTTTGCTTTTCTTTTTCCGGGACAGGGCTCGCAGAGTCTGAAGATGATGGACGGCTTCGCCGACCTGCCCGTGGTGCAGCATACTTTCGCCGAGGCGTCCGACACGCTGTCGCTGGACCTGTGGGCGATGCTGCAGGCGGATGGCGCCGACGCGATCAACGCCACCGTGAACACCCAGCCCATCATGCTGGCCGCCGGCTACGCCACGTATCTGGCGTGGCAGGAGTTGAACGGCAAGCAGCCGTCCATCGTGGCTGGCCATAGCCTGGGCGAGTACACCGCCCTGGTGGCCGCCGGCGCGCTGCCGTTCGCCGAAGCGGTGAAGCTGGTGCGCTTGCGCGCCGAGGCGATGCAGGCCGCGGTGCCGGCCGGCGTCGGCGCGATGGCCGCCATTCTGAGCCTGTCTGACGACGACATCCGCGCAGCCTGCGCGGAGGCCGCCCAGGGCGAGGTGGTGGAAGCAGTCAACTTCAACTCCCCGGGCCAGGTGGTGATCGCCGGCAACAAGGGCGCGGTCGAGCGGGCGATGGACTTGTGCAAGGCCAAGGGCGCCAAGCGCGCGCTGCCGTTGCCGGTATCGGTGCCGTCGCATTGCTCGCTGATGCGGCCGGCCGCCGAGCGCCTGGCCGAGGCGCTGCGGGGCGTGCACTTGAACGCGCCGGCAATCCCGGTGCTGCACAACGCCGATGTGGCCAGTTACAACGACGCGTCGCAAATCCGCGACGCGCTGACCCGTCAGCTGTACATGCCGGTGCGCTGGACCGAAACCATCCAGAAGCTGGCCGCCGACGGCGTGACCATGATGGCGGAGTGCGGCCCGGGCAAAGTGTTGGCGGGCCTGGCCAAGCGCATCGACGGCAACGTCAAGTGCCTGGCGCTGACCGACCGCGCGGCGCTGGAAGCCGCGCGCGCAGAACTGGTTTGACGCGAAATTCCGGCGGACCGGCCCAGGCCGGACCGCCATCGCCCCTTTCGGCGAGAGCCGCGCGGGGCGTTGAAAACAAGGAGACATATTGATGAGTCTGCAAGGCAAAGTGGCGCTGGTGACCGGCGCCTCGCGCGGCATAGGCGCGGCGATCGCCGACGCGCTGGCCGCCGAGGGCGTCGTGGTCATCGGTACCGCCACGTCGGAATCCGGCGCGGCCGCCATTCATGAGCGCCTGTCCACCGCCGGCGGGGCCGGCCGCGTGCTGAACGTCACCGAGGAGGGCGCTGTCGAGGCGTTGGTAGAATCGGTGGAGAAGGAGTTTGGCGCGGTGGCGATTCTGGTCAACAATGCCGGCATCACCCGCGACGGCCTCCTGATGCGGATGAAGGACGAGGATTGGGACGCGATCATGGACACCAACCTGAAGTCGGTGTTCAAGACCTCAAAGGCTGTAATGCGTGGCATGATGAAGGCCCGCAGCGGCCGCATCATCAACATAGCCTCCGTTGTAGGGGTGATGGGCAATGCGGGCCAGGCCAACTATGCGGCCGCCAAGGCGGGCATCATCGGCTTCACCAAGTCGATGGCGCGCGAGGTCGGCAGCCGCAACATCACCGTCAACTGCGTGGCTCCTGGCTTCATCGATACCGACATGACCCGCGCGCTGCCGGAAGCGCAGCGCGAGGCGCTGGTTGGCCAGATTTCGCTGGGCCGTTTGGGTGATGCCAAGGACATCGCCGATGCCGTGGTATTCCTGGCGTCGGATCGAGCATCCTACATTACGGGCCAGACTTTGCACGTGAATGGCGGCATGCTGATGCCTTAATTCCTGTCCGGCTGGTCCCGGATAGAGATTTAGGTAGGCTGCTCTAATTTTTTTTTGTAGAATACCGGGGTTTTGCGATCCCGAATCAGAAAGGTCAAGGGTTTAAACAAATGGAAAACATCGAACAGCGCGTAAAGAAGATCGTCGCCGAGCAACTGGGTGTGAACGAAGCCGAAATCAAGGTGGAAAGCTCCTTCGTCGACGATCTGGGCGCCGATTCCCTGGATACCGTTGAACTGGTGATGGCACTGGAAGAAGAGTTCGAGTGCGAGATCCCGGACGAAGAAGCCGAGAAGATCACCACGGTTCAACAAGCCATCGACTACGTGACTGGCCATCTGAACAAGTAATCCCCTTTTTCGGGACCAGGACCTCTGCGTGGTGGCGCTTCGGCTCGCCTGCAGAGGTTCTTTTGTTAAGAAGGTTCCAAACGCGCGTTTGAACCTGGCTTGTGCTTGTCAGGCGCGCGTGGTTTCATCGGGAGACTGCCCTCCCATCTATCACGGAGATTCTTCGTGTCCAAACGCAGAGTAGTAGTCACCGGCCTGGGCCATGTGTCCCCGGTCGGCAACGATGTCGCCACCGGCTGGGCCAACCTGTTGGCCGGCAAGAGCGGCATAGCCAAGATCACCCGATTCGACGCCAGCGACATGGCTTGCCAGATCGCGGGCGAGGTCAAGGACTTCAATATCGGCGATTACATTTCGCCGAAAGAAGCGCGCCGCAACGACCTGTTCATCCACTACGGCATCGCCGCGGCCCTGCAGGCCGTCGCGGACGCGGGGCTGGATGAGGTCCCGGATCTGGACAAGACCCGCGTCGGCGTCAACATCGGTTCCGGCATCGGCGGCCTGCCGCTGATCGAGGATACCGGCGTGGCGCTGATGGAGGGCGGTCCGCGCAAGATCGGCCCGTTCTTCATTCCGGGCTCGCTGATCAACCTGATCGCCGGCCAGGTCTCCATCCTGAAGGGCTATCAGGGACCCAGCTACGGCATCGTGTCCGCCTGCACCACCGGCGCGCACTGCATCGGCGACGCAGCTCGCCTGATTCAGTACGGCGACGCCGATGTCATGGTGGCGGGCGGTTCCGAGGGTGCGATTTCGCGTCTGGGCATCGGCGGCTTCGCCGCGATGAAAGCGATGTCCACCCGCAACGACGACCCCGAGGCCGCGTCCCGCCCATGGGACAAGGGCCGCGATGGTTTCGTGATGGGCGAAGGCGCCGGCGTGCTGGTGCTGGAGGACTATGACCACGCGGTGAAGCGCGGCGCCAAGATCTATGCAGAGCTGATCGGCTTCGGCATGAGTTCGGACGCGCACCACATCACGGCGCCTAGCTCCGAGGGCCCGGCCCGCGGCGTGACCAACGCGCTGCGCGATGCCGGCATCAACGCCGACGCGGTGCAGTACGTGAACGCTCATGGCACGTCCACTCCGCTGGGCGACGCCAACGAAACGACTGCCATCAAGATGGCGTTTGGCGATCATGCCAAGAAACTCGTGGTCAACTCCACCAAGTCGATGACCGGCCATTTGCTGGGCGGCGCCGGCGGCGTGGAGGCGATTTACACCATTCTGGCGATCCACAACCAGGTGTCCCCGCCGACCATCAATCTGGTCGAGCAGGATCTGGAAGCCGGCTGCGATCTGGATTACGTAGCCAACACCGCGCGCGACATGAAGATCGAGGTGGGGATTTCCAACTCCTTCGGTTTCGGCGGCACCAACGGCACCCTGGTGTTCAAACGGGTCTGATCGTCGCCGCAGGCGATTGACAGAGCGAACCGCTGCGTTACACTCGCAGCGGTTTTTCTTTTTTCGCCGCCGCTCAAGGTGGGCGGCGGTGTTGCAAATCAGTGCCGGGCCTTGCCGGCCCAGGATCGTAGATGTTCACTCAGAAACTCGACTTCATTCCCGATCTGTTGGCGCTGCATGCCGCCGATCGCGAAAACTTTCCCTATCTGATGCAATCGTCCGGCGACGGAGGCTGGGATCTGCTGCTGATGCAGAGCGAGCGGCGCGTGTTCATGGCGGGCGAGGGGCAGGCTTTTCTGGACGAGGTGCGCGCATTCAGGCCGCAGGTGGTGTCCAATCCGCACGGCCTGCCTTTCGTCGGCGGCTGGTTTGCCTATCTTGGCTATGACCTGCTGTCTGAGTTCGAGCCGCATGTGCCGGCCGCCTTGCCGGACAGCTTTCCGCTGGCGGTGTGGGCGCGCGCGCCGGCCGCGGTGCTGGTGGACCGCGCCAAAAACGAAGCCTGGCTGGTCGGCGAGACCGCCGACGACTGGCACGCGCTGGAACGCTTGGTGGCGGCGAAGCCCGCTTTCGCGCCCAAGGCGGTGGCGCTGGCCGGTCTGGAGGAGGATCCGCCCGAGTGGTATACCGACGCGGTGGCCCGTCTCAAGCGCTATATCTACGAAGGCGACGTGTTCCAGGTGAATATTTCGCGCGGCTGGCGGGCCGAGCTGGCCGAGGGCATCGCCGCGCCGGATCTGTTCGCCGCGCTGCGCCGGGCCAATCCGGCGCCGTTCTCTGCGCTGGCGGACTTCGGCGACGCGCAGATCGTCAGCTCGTCGCCGGAGCGGCTGGTGCGGGTGAAGGATGGCTGGGCCGAGACCCGCCCCATCGCCGGCACCCATCCGCGCTCCAAAGACCCGGCTGAGGATGCCGAGCTGAAAAAGCGGCTGATCACCAGCATCAAGGAGCGCGCCGAGCACGTGATGCTGATCGATCTGGAGCGCAACGATCTGGGCCGCATCAGCCGCCCGGGCACGGTCGAGGTCAGTGAGCTGATGGCGGTGGCTAGCTACGCCTATGTCCATCACATTGAGTCCAATGTCCGCGGCAAGCTGCGCGACGACGTCGCGCCGGCGGACGTGCTGCGTGCGCTGTTCCCCGGCGGCACCATCACCGGCTGTCCCAAGGTGCGGACCATGCAGATCATTCGCGAGCTGGAAAACAGCGCGCGCCGGGCCTATACCGGCAGCCTCGGCTATCTGAACCGCGACGGCACCATGGACTTCAACATCCTGATCCGCACCTTCATGCAGGAAGGCGGCAAGCTGCGCTTCCGCGCCGGCGGCGGCATCGTCGCCGATTCCGATCCCGAGCGCGAATTGCAGGAAACCCGCCACAAGGCGCGGGGCCTGCTCAGGGCGCTGGGCGTGGAGCAGGCCTGATGGCGATGCTGGTCAACGGTCTGCCGGGCGAGGCGGTGTCGGCGTTGGACCGCGGCTTCAATTACGGCGACGGCGTGTTCCGGACCATGCAGCTGCGCCGCGGCCGGCCATGGATGTGGCGCTGGCAGTACGCGCGGCTGGCGGATGATGCCGCGCGGCTGGCATTGACGCTGCCGGACGAGCAGTTGCTGCTGGACGAATTGATGGCGCTGGGCCGCGAACACGCGTTGGCGGTGGGCAAGATCGTGATCACCCGCGGCGTCGGCGCGCGCGGCTACGCGATGGCCGGCGCCGGCGCGCCGACGCGCATTGTGTCGGCGACGCCATGGGCCGGCTACCCGGCGGAATATGGCGAACAGGGCGTGGCCGCGCGCTGGTGCGAACTGAGGTTGTCCTTGCAGCCGCGGCTGGCCGGCGTCAAGCACCTGAATCGGCTGGAAAGCGTGCTGGCGAGGTCCGAATGGAACGACCCGGCGATACAGGAAGGCCTATTGCTGGACCAGGACGGCTGGCTGGCCGAGGGCACGATGAGCAATGTCTACCTGCTGCGGGAGGGGGAGATCCAGACCCCTTTGCTCGATCGCTGCGGCGTGAACGGCGCGGTGCGGGATTGGTTGACGGATAATATTTCAAATTTCGGACTTAAATTTTCAGAAAAGCGACTTTTCGCTGCCGATTTGATTGACGCTGACGCGGTGTTTCTCTCCAATAGCCTGATAGGCATCTGGCCACTGGCTCGCCTGGGCGAGCGCGTCTGGATGCCTTCACCTTTGCTGCAGGCATTGCGGCAAGTCTTACTACAACAAGCCTGATGCATGGCGCCGGGGAACGTCGGCGCGATGTTCCGCTTGCCGCGCCGGCCGGCTCCCTCTCTTCTTCCGAATCGATCCGATCGCGCCGGAGCGGACGGGTTTTGTCCGGCGTCGCGCCAGGCGCGGCGGGCTGGATAACCCGGAAGAGGTTGCCTGTGAAATTGATTCTTAAACTGCTGGCCGGCATGGCGGTCGGCCTGCTGCTGGGTCTGTACGCGCCCGTACCGCTGCTGACGCTGATGCTGACTTTCAAAGGACTGTTCAGCCAGTTCATCGGCTTCATGATCCCGCTGATCATCGTGTTCTACATCATGAGCGGCATCGCCGCGCTGGAGACCGGGTCCGGCCGCATGCTGGGCTGGACCGTGGGCCTGGCTTACGCGTCCACCATTCTGTCTGGCGCGCTGGCTTTCACCGCCGCGTCCGCACTGTTGCCGCAATGGTTGGGCGCGGCAGCCGCCGCGCCGGTAGCCGCGAACAAGCTGGCGCCGCTGTTCAAGCTTGAGATCAAGCCGCTGTTCGACGTGATGACGGCGCTGATGCTGGCCTTCGTCTTCGGCCTGGGCATCGCCGCCACCGGCGCGGCGCGGCTGCGCGAGATCGCCGAGCAGGGCAAGGACATCGTCGAGATGGTGCTGGCGCGCGTGCTGGTGCCGCTGCTGCCGGCCTACATCGCCTGCGAATTCGCCGACATGGCTGCCGCCGGCACCGCCTTCGCCACGCTGAAAACCTTCGGCGTGGTGTTGCTGATGGCGATTGCCCTGCACTGGCTGTGGCTGGCCGTGCTGTACGGCGCCAGCGGCGCGCTGCTGGGCCGCAATCCGCTGTCGCTGCTGCGCGCGATGCTGCCGGCCTATTTCACCGCGCTGGGCACCATGTCGTCCGCCGCCACCATCCCGGTGGCGCTGCGCTCGGCCGGCAATATGAAGGTGTCGCCGCCGGTGGTGAATTTCGTGATGCCGCTGTGCGCCACCATTCACCTGTGCGGCTCCACCATCACTCTGGTGAGCTGCGCCACCGCGGTGATGCTGATGACCCATGGCCTGGAAGTGCCGGGCTGGGACGTGATGCTGCCCTTCATCCTGCTGCTGGGCGTGACCATGGTGGCCGCCCCGGGCGCGCCGGGCGGCGGCGTGATGTCGGCGCTGGGCATCCTGTCCAGCGTATTGGGTTTCCCCGAAGCCAGCCTGGCGCTGATGATCGCGCTCTATCTGGCGCAGGACAGCTTCGGCACCGCCTGCAATGTGGCCGGCGACGGCGTAGTCGCGCTGTGGGTGGACCGCCTGGTGGGCCGCGCTACGCAGCCTGCCGGCGAGGCGGCCGTCCAGCGCGGCTGACGGTGATTTGCTAAGCAGAACAAGTGATTTGGGAGAATGGGCGGCGCTGGTTATAGTGTTGGCCTGACCGTTTGGCTGCCGCCTCAGCGCGGGGGTTTCGGTTTCTCTCGTTAATCGTGTTTGTTTTGGCCGGGCCGCGCGCCCGGCTTTTTCTTGCCCGTCCGTTTTGCGGCTATAGCGGCTGAAACCATTCCTCGCTGGCCGGCAGGGACAGACCATGGCGCAGGCGGGCCGCCTGCCAGGCCGAGCGGAATGCGTCGCGGTCGGCGATGCCGGGGTAGACCTCCATCCAGGTGTCGGCGTCGTCGCAGCGGCGCAGCAGCTCGCCGGTCCAGCCGGCGGCGGCCAGCTCCATCTGCAGCGCGCGGAATCTGCCCAGCACGGTTTCAGGCTCGGAAGGCGCCTTGAAGTAACAATACAGCGTCGCGGTCATCCAAATCTCCAGACTGGCCATGGCGGCAAAATTGTTTATGATAGACCTTCTCGCCGCGGAAGTGGCGGCAGGACAAGGGGGATGCAGGTGCAGCAGCAGATAGACACCCTGGTGGTGGCGGGCGTCGGCCTGATCGGCGGCTCGTTCGCGTTGGCGCTCAAGCGCGCCGGCAGGGTGAAGACCGTGATCGGCGTCGGGCGCACGCTGGCCAATCTGGAAAAAGCGCTGACGTTGGGCGTGGCGGACGAGATCAGCCAGGACATCGGCGCTGTCGCCCATCGCGCCGACATGGTGCTGCTGGCGTCGCCGGTGGGCCAGATGGGCGCGTTGATGGCGGCGCTGGCGCCGGAGCTGCGTCCGGGGACGGTGGTCACCGACGGCGGCAGCACCAAGAGCGACGTGGCGGCGCTGTATCGCCAGCACCTGCCCGGCCATCTGCCATGGTGCGTGCCGGCCCACCCGATCGCCGGCTCCGACATGTCGGGCGCGGTGGCCGCCCAATACGGTCTGTACGAAAACCGCCGCGTGGTGCTGACGCCGCTGGCGGAAACCGCGCCCGAGGCGGCGGAGACGGTGGCTGAGCTGTGGCGCGCCTGCGGCGCGGAAATCCACTGCATGGACGCCGCCGAGCACGACTCGGTGTTCGCCAGCGTCAGCCACCTGCCGCATCTGCTGGCTTTTTCCTATGTGGACCGGGTGGCGGCCAAGGCCAATGCCGAGCGCTGCTTCGATTTCGCCGCCACCGGCTTCCGCGATTTCACCCGCATCGCCGGCAGCCATCCCGAGATGTGGACCGACATCAGCCTGGCCAACCGCGACGCGCTGCTGGCCGAGCTGGCTGATTACCGCGCCGGACTGGATCGCCTGGCCTCTTTGCTGGAGGCCGGCGACGCGGATGGCCTGAACCGGCTGTTCGGCGAGGCGCGCGCCGCGCGCACCCGCTGGCATCAGCAATTCTTGAGGAAGGGCTAGCGATGGACGGCAAGGTGGCATTGGTGACCGGCGGTACGCGCGGCATAGGCGCGGCTGCCACGCGCTTGCTGGTCGCCGCCGGTTGGCGGGTGGCCGCCAATTATCGTTCGGACGAGGCCAGCGCCGCCGCGCTGAAGGCCGAGCTGGGCGAGGCTGTGGAGCTGTTCCGCGCCGACGCGTCAGAGGAAAAGGCCATCGTCAGGCTGTTCGATGACGCGATGTGCCATTACGGCCGGCTGGACGGGCTGGTCAACAACGCCGGCGTCACCGCGCCGATGTGCCGGCTGGAGGATTACAGCGCCGAGCGGGTGGAGCGGGTGCTGCGCGTCAATGTGCTGGGGCCGCTGCTGTGCTGCCGCGAGGCGGTGCGGCGCATGTCCACCCGCCATGGCGGCGACGGCGGCGCCATCGTCAACGTGTCCTCGGCCGCGTCGCGGCTGGGCTCCGCTGGCGAATACATCGATTACGCCGCCAGCAAGGGCGCGATAGACACGCTGACTCTGGGCCTGGCGCGCGAGGTTGCGGAAGAGGGCATACGCGTCAACGCGGTGCGCCCCGGCCTGATCGAGACCGATATCCACGCGGCCAGCGGCGAGGCGGGCCGCGTGGCGCGGCTGGCGCCGACAGTGCCGATGCGGCGCGGCGGCCAGCCGGAAGAGGTGGCGGAGGCCATCGTCTGGCTGCTGTCCGACGCCGCCTCATTCTGCACCGGCAGCCTGCTGGACGTGTCGGGCGGCCGTTAGTCTCCCCGCACCCCGGCCAGGAAATTGGCGACCAGCGGCGAGTTTTCGTCGCGGCGGACGGCGATGCCCATCGACAGATAAGCGCCGTCGTCCGACAGCGGCACGTAGCGCACCGCCGGTATCTGCACGCACTCCAGCGGCGAGGGCAGGATGGCGATGCCGACGCCGGCCGCCACCAGGCCGATCTGGGTGATCGCCTCGCCCGCCTCCTGCACCATTCTCAATTCCAGTCCGTTTTGCAGAGCCAGCTGGCGTACTACATCGCTGAGGCCGGAGCCGGATTCGCGCGGATAGCCGATCAGCGGCTCGCCGGCCAGCCGGCTCAGCGCCAGCGCTTTTTCCGCGGCCAGCGGATGGGCGCTGGGCACCACCGCCAGCAGCCGGTCGCGGTGCAGCTCCTCCACCCGGATCAAGGGGCTGGGCGTCGGGCCGTTGAAACGGACGAAACCCAGGTCCAGCTGGCGGCGCTCCAGCGCGTCGAATTGGCCGGCGGTGAACATTTCGCTTAGCGTCAGCCTGACTTCGGGATAGTCCCGACGGTAATGCTGCAGGCTGTGGTGCAGGATGGGCGTCAGCGGCAAGGACGAGGTGAAGCCGATGCGCAGCTCGCCGGTTTCGCCGTCGGCGGCGCGGCGCACCGCGGCGGCGGCGGCCGCGCTGTCGGCCAGGATCTGGCGCGCGCGCGGCAATAGCTGTTGCCCGGCGGGCGTCAGCTCCACCTTGCGCTGGTGGCGGCGGAACAATGGCGCGCCCAGCTCTGCCTCCAGCGCCTGTATCTGCTGGCTCAGCGGCGGCTGGCCGATGTGCAGCCGCTCGGCCGCGCGGGTGAAGTGCAGCTCTTCGGCCACGGCGATGAAGTAGCGCAGATGGCGCAGTTCCATATTGATATTTTAAAAGTATTAATCGTGGTTGAAATATATATTGGACTGAGGTTTTTCCCAAGCCTAAGCTGACGGTGTCGTTGAAGAAGAGATTGATGCCGTGTCCGCCCCCTCCGTTGCGCTGCAAGACAGCCAAACCATTTCCGAGCCGCCCGCCGCCAAGCTGCATGCCGGCACGCCGGCTTTCCGCTCTACCGCGCGCGCCATGTTCATCGGCGGTTTCTGCACCTTCGCCATGGTTTACGGCACCCAGCCCTTGATGCCGCTGTTCGCCCATGATTTTTCGCTGACGCCGGCTGCGGCCAGCGGCGTGGTGTCGATGTCCACCGGCGCGCTGGCGCTGGCCTTGATTCCGGCCAGCCTGCTGGCCGACCGCTTCGGCCGCCGCGTTTTGATGAATTTGGCGCTGGCGCTGGGCGCGGTGTTGATGCTGATGTCGGCCTTCGTCGCTGGCTTTGGCGCTTTTCTGCAATTGCGGGCGGTGTTCGGCCTGGTGATGGCCGGTTTGCCGGCGGTGGCGATGGCTTACCTGAGCGAGGAAGTGGACGCCAGATCGCTGGGCCACTCGATGGGGCTCTACATCGCGGGCAACGCGCTGGGCGGCATGTGCGGCCGGCTGTTGGCTTCGCTGTTGGCCGATCATGTCGGCTGGCGCGGCGCGGTGCTGGCGCTGGCCGTGATCGGCTGCGTCGGCGCCTGGCAGTTCTGGCGCTGGTTGCCGGCCTCGCGCCATTTCCAGCCGCGCCGCCACGACTTCGCCCGCATGGGGCGCGAGCTGCGCGGCATGTTGCGCGACGGCGGGCTGCCTTGGCTGTTCCTCACCGCCTTCCTGTTGATGGGTTGTTTCGTCAGCCTGTACAACTACCTGGGTTTCCGCCTGCTGGCCGCGCCGTTCCGTCTGAGCCAGAGCGCGCTGGCGCTGGTGTTCTCGCTGTACGTGGTGGGCATTTGGTCATCGGCCTGGGTGGGGCGGCTGGCCGATGGCCTGGGTCGGCGCAATGTGTTGTGGATGATGGTGCTGATGATGCTGGCGGGACTGCTGCTGACGCTGGGCGACACCTTGTGGCTGCTGGTGCCGGGCGTGGCGCTGTTCACCTTCGGCTTCTTCGCCGCCCACTCGGTGGCCAGCAGCTGGGTGGGCCTGAGAGCCCGCGAGGGCCGGGCCCTGGCCTCGGCGCTGTATCTGACTGCTTACTATCTGGGCTCCAGCGTGTTCGGCTCGATGTCGGGCTTGATGTGGGGGCGTGGTGGCTGGCATGGAGTGGCCACGGCGCTGGCTCTGGCCTTGCTGGTCCTGATGGGGGTCAGTTTATGGCTGAGGCGGCTGCAGCCCTTGCCGCAGGCTTGAGCGGCCCGTGAAAAAGCCCCGCGTCGCGGGGCTTTTTTATTGCGAGGCTTAGCGGATGATGCCGCCGCCCAGGCAGATGTCGCCGTGGTAGAGCACGGCCGACTGCCCCGGCGTTACCGCCCATTGCTTTTCCGCGAAGGTAAGCGTGGCCTGGCCATCGACGATGGGCGACAGCGAACAGGCGGCGTCCGCCATCCGGTAGCGGTTCTTGGCGCTGTATTCGCCAGGCTGCGGCGCGTCCGGCAGCGTCCAGCTGAGGTCGGCCATCGCCAGCGTCGGCTTCAGCAGCAGCGGGTGGTCATGGCCCTGGACCACGATCAGCCTGTTGCCCGGAATGTCCTTGCCGGCGACGAACCACGGCTCGCCGTTGCCGTCGCGCGAACCGCCTATGGTCAGGCCCTTGCGCTGGCCCAGCGTGTAGTACATCAGGCCGATGTGCTCGCCCACCACCTTGCCATCCGGCGTCACCATCTGGCCGGGCGAGGTGGGCAGGTAGCGCTGCAGGAATTCGCGGAACGGGCGTTCGCCGATGAAGCAAATGCCGGTGGAGTCCTTCTTGGCCGCGGTCGGCAGGCCGGCCTGTTCGGCCAGCTGGCGCACTTCGGTCTTGCGGATGTCGCCCAGCGGGAAGATGGCCTTGGCCAGCTGATGCTGCTGCAGGCGGTACAGGAAGTAGCTCTGGTCCTTGGTGTGGTCCACCGCCTTCATCAGATAGTGGGTGCCGTCTTGTTCCAGCTTGCGCGCGTAGTGGCCGGTGGCGATGCAGTCGGCGCCCAGTTCCATCGCGTAGTCGAGGAAGGCCTTGAACTTGATCTCGGCGTTGCACAGCACGTCCGGGTTCGGCGTGCGGCCGGCCGAGTATTCCTTCAGGAAGTACGAGAACACGCGGTCCTTGTATTCCTTGGCGAAATTGACGATTTCCATGTCGATGCCGACGATGTCGGCCACGCTCATCGCGTCCAGCGCGTCCTGCTTGATCGAGCAGTATTCGTCGTCGTTGTCGTCTTCCCAGTTCTGCATGAACACGCCGATCACTTCATGGCCTTGCTGCTTCAGCAGCCAGGCGGTCACCGACGAATCCACGCCGCCGGACATGCCGACGACTATGCGTTTCTTACCCGTCACGGGGCGTTTCCTTCCTTGCTTTTGCTTGCCTGTCTGACAGGCTCGGATACGGCCGGGGGCTCGTATCCCGTCATCCAAACTGAAAGGGGAACCACCACGGGCGGTTCCCCGAAATCCTTGAACCAGGTGTCCACCGCCCAATCCTGATTGGCGGCGTTGTCGTGCAGCACGCCGGTGTAATGCAGATCCAGAATCCACGGCGCGCGCCATTCAGGTGGCGCCGCGCGGTGGAATTTCAACCACCCCTGCCGCTGCAGGTAGTTGAGGAAAGTGGTGACGTTGCTGCTGTGGTCCACGCAGTCCATCCGGCCTTGGGCCGGGCCGTCGCGGAAATTGCCGCCCTTGTCCTGCCAGATCGGCGTGTCGCGCGCGGCGATGCGATACAGCGTCAGCACGGCGTCGGCCACCGCTTCGCGCTCGGACGCGGCGGAGTCGGACCGGCTCATGCGCGCGGCCAGCCAGTCATGCTCCTCGTCGGAGATGTCGAATTGGGCGTGTCTGGAACATCCGTAATGATAACAGATGTTTAGCCCGTCGGCGCGCGCGGCGGGAAGGAGCAGGGCAAGCAGCAGCGGTATCAATAGTCGCATCGGGCATCCTGTGGCGGGCGGGTCAGCGCAGGTCGCGTATCAGTTGCAGAGGATACGCGATGCCATTGCGATAGTCTGCCAGGCATTGCAGCACCACCGGGCTGCGCAGCCGCGCCGTCTGCGCGGCGATGTCTTCGTAGGCCAGCCAGTGGACGGCGACGATGCCTTCGTCCAGCTGTGGCGGGGAGGAGGGCGGGACGGCGTCGCCATGGAAGGCGAAACGCATATAGGTGATGTCGCCATCCTGGGCGTCGGCCAGGTAGATGCCGGTGAGGCCGCGCGGCGTGAACAGCCAGCCGCTTTCTTCCCGGGCCTCGCGCGCCACCGCTTGCAGCAGCGTCTCGCCGCGCTCCAGATGGCCGGCAGGCTGGTTGAGCCGCAGGCCGCCCGGCGTTTCCTCCTCGATCATCAGGAAACGGCCGTCGCGCTCGATGATGGCAGCGACTGTTGCATTTGGCTTCCATTGACGCGCTTTGTTATTGACAATCATTCTTGTTTATTTCTATGATGATGATAATTATTCTTGATTGTAAGCCAGAGGGGGCTTCCGATGTATGTCTGCTTGTGCAATGCAGTGACCGACAGCCAGATCCGCCAGGCGGTTCATGGCGGTGCCACGCGCATGTGCGACCTGCGTCGGGAACTGGGCGTCGCCTCCGATTGCGGCAAGTGCGCCTGCATGGCCAACCAGATACGCAAGGACGCGCAAAGCGAACTGACCGTCTGCTCGGTGGCCCGCACCGCCGCCTGATCTTCTCCCAAAGGGGCAACGCCCCTCCTGCCAGCCTGCGAGCTGGCTATCCCCATTTATGCCTTGAGCTATGCGCCTGCTGTGCCATAATGCCTGAACGATTTTTCAGGAGAATATGACATGCAAGGCGACAAGAAGGTCATCAAGTACCTGAACCAGATTCTCAAGAACGAGCTTACCGCGATCAACCAGTACTTCCTGCATGCCCGCATGTACAAGAACTGGGGTCTGAAGAAGCTGAACGAGCACGAGTACGAAGAATCCATCGATGAAATGAAGCATGCCGACAAGCTGATCGAGCGTGTGCTGTTCCTGGAGGGGCTGCCCAATCTGCAGGATCTGGGCAAGCTGCACATCGGCGAGAATCCGAAGGAAATGCTGGAGTGCGATCTGAAGCTGGAAATGGAGGCACTGCCATTGCTGCGCGAGGCGATCGCTTACTGTGAAACCTCCAAGGACTACGTCAGCCGCGACATGCTGGAAGACATTCTGGAGAGCGAGGAAGAGCACGTGGACTGGCTGGAGACCCAGCTGGGCCTGATCGAGAAGGTCGGTCTGCAGAACTACCTGCAAAGCCAGATGGAAGACGCTTCCTGATTTTGCGGGAGCGCAAGAAAAAAGGGCTGTCGTTGCGACAGCCCTTTTTTTGCGTCCGGCTTATTTCTTCGCCGCAGGCTTGCTTGGTTCCGCGGCGGGAGCGGAGGCGTCGATGGTTTCTTCGTGCTCCTCCCACGGCAGCGGCACCTTCTGCTGGTGTATGGTCAGGCCCTTGGCGTCGTATTTCAGGTCGGTGGAAATCTGGCCGTTGTCCTCCACCAGGTAGCCGCCCGATTTCCATTGCGACAACTGGCTGTCCAGCAGGCTTCTGGCCAGGTCTTCCACTTCCTGCATGTTCGGCTGCTCTTCGGCGCTCTGGTCGACAGTGAACAGGTTGCGGGCCTGGGTTAGCACCAGTTCTTCCAGCGTCTGGCGCGGCAGGCTCAGCTTGGCGTCGGCCTCGATGCGCTTGGCCAGCTGCGTGATGTCGTTCAAGTCCGCCGGCGTGAAGCCGTTGATGCCCAGGCTGCCTTGCAGCTTGGCTTCGCCGGCCGGCATCTTCAGGTAGAACTCGTTGATCAGCAGCTTGGGATTGTTTTCCAGCAGCGGGATCGCGTTCTTCTTGATGGTGTCGACGTATTGCTTGCGCAACACCGCCGGATCCACGCCTTCGAACGGAATCTCGCTGATCGCCTTGTCCAGCTTCACCAGCGTCGGGCCGTGAAGGTGGTTGGCGGACACGTCCAGCCGCAGCGGGCCGTAGCGGTTGGCGTTGAAGCTCAGCTCTGCGAAGTTCACCTTGCCGCGGGTGTTGACGAATTCGTCCTGCTCGCTGGTGACGATCTGGTAGCTGAAGTTCTTCAGCACCACCGACGACGGCTTGAACTCGCCGGACGGATTGACGAACTCGCCGACGCGGACGCGGGTCATCAGGTAGATCAGCTCGTTCAGCTTGATGCTGTACGGCACGCTCTCGCGCGAGCTCAGCTGCACATTGCCTATGGTCAGTTCGCTGGTGCCGAGCTTGATGCCGGTGTTGCCCGGACGCATGTCGGACACATAACGCACGCCTTCGAACGAGATGCTGCCCTTGCTGGCGGCTTCCAGCAGGAAGCCGGGCGACAGCGCCTCGGTTTTGTATTCCTTGTAGCCGTTGGCGTAATCGACCTTGAGGTCGAAGCCTTTCCATTTCATCTTGACGCCGGACAGCGCCTCTTCGTAGTCGAAGGCGGGCACCGCCACTTCCAGCAGGCCGCCGCCGCCGAAGCCGATGCGGTTGGTGATGGCGATCGGCTCCTTGTCGCCGAAGAAGGTCTTCAGCGTCTTGCGGGTGGCGTCGCTCATCGCGAACTCGGTGCGCAC
Organism: Chromobacterium indicum; assembly: GCF_039708975.1. Taxonomy (NCBI): domain Bacteria; kingdom Pseudomonadati; phylum Pseudomonadota; class Betaproteobacteria; order Neisseriales; family Chromobacteriaceae; genus Chromobacterium; species Chromobacterium indicum. The sequence goes on along the minus strand of NZ_JAYFSJ010000003.1, from coordinate 182,958 downwards.
CAGCGCGCGGCCCGGGCGGAAGTCAAAGCCGGCCAGGCCCGGCAGCGGGCCGTGCTTGACGTTGTTGGTGAACTTGATCGTGGAGTTCAACAGCGGCTTCATATTGTCCGGCAGCATGTTCTCGTACGGGCCGGACAGATGGCGGTTGAACACCAGCTCGGTGGTCTCGGTGGACGAGAACCAGCCGCGCTGATAGCTGTGCGATTTGACCTTGAACAGCGGCAGGCCGGAGAGCATCCGGTACTGCTCCTGCAAGGTTTCCTCGGCCTTGACGCCGGCCCAGTAGCTGGAGCCCGCGTACAGGACGAACAAGCCGCCGATGGCGGCGCCGGCAATGATCAGTCGACGTTTTGGCAACACTAGTATTTTTCTGAACTAGGGTGAAATGATGCCCTATGGTACACCAATGCACCGGCGGATGCGCTCCCGCCGCGCTTGACTGGAAAATTTGGTTCTGCATGGCGGCAGGGCTTGTTATAGAATAGAGCTTTGTCTCTAAGTCGACGGACGCATCGAATACATGAACCTGAACTGGCTCAACGGTCTGTTGGATCTGCCATGGTGGGGCAATATCGTCGCCGCCCTGATCCTGACCCACATCACCATCGCCGCGGTCACGATTTTCCTGCACCGCCACCAGGCCCACCGCGCGCTGGACCTGCACCCGATTCCCAGCCACTTCTTCCGTTTCTGGTTGTGGCTGACCACCGGCATGGTCACCAAGCAGTGGGCGGCCATCCATCGCAAGCACCACGCTCGCTGCGAAACCCAGGAAGACCCGCACAGCCCGCAGGTGCTCGGCATCAAGAAGGTGCTGTGGGAAGGGGCCGAACTGTACCGCGCCGCCTGCAAGGACCAGTCCATCATGGACAAGTTCGGCCACGGCACGCCTGACGACTGGCTGGAGCGCAATGTCTACAGCAAGCACAACGCCAAAGGCATCGTGCTGATGCTGCTCATCGATCTGGCGCTGTTCGGGCCGATCGGCCTGTCGATCTGGGCCGTGCAGATGGTGTGGATTCCGTTCTGGGCCGCCGGCGTGATCAACGGCCTGGGCCACTTCTGGGGCTACCGCAACTTCGAGAACGAGGACGCCTCCACCAATCTGGTGCCTTGGGGCATCCTGGTGGGCGGCGAAGAGCTGCACAATAATCACCATACCTTCGGCACCTCGGCCAAACTGTCGTACAAGTGGTACGAGTTCGACATCGGCTGGATGTACATCCGCATGCTGGAAATCTGCGGTCTGGCCAAGGTGCGCAAGGTGGCGCCGCAACTGGCCCACGATCCGTCGCGCCCGCAGCTGGATCTGGAGCACCTGCAGGCCATCATCGCCAACCGCTACGCGATCGCCTCGCGTTACGCGCGCGAGCTGAAGGCCGAGTGCGGCGCGGAATTGGCCAAGCTGAGCCTGCCCGAGTTGCCGCAGGTCAACCTGCCGCGCAAGATGAAGGTGTGGCTGAAGCAGGACGCCAAAGACCTGCCCGAGTGCGACCGCGACCAACTGGCCCGCATCCTGGAGCAGAGCCACGTGCTGGCGACCATCTACAATATGCGCCAGGAGCTGACCCGTCTGTGGGAGCGTTCCAGCCTGACCCGCGAGCAATTGCTGCAGGAGTTGCAAGACTGGTGCGCGCGCGCCGAAGCGTCCGGCATCGCCGCGCTGCAGCGTTTCTCGCAGAATCTGAGGCAGACCGCGCTGGCCTGACGCCTGATTCCCGTTTTCATTGCCAACCCCGCATCCGACGATGCGGGGTTTTTTATCGTCCGGCATGCCGTTAGAGTTTTTTTCTATATTCAAATAGAAAATAAAGTTTGATTTCAAAATAGCTGAAAGAAATATAATGATGGCCTGTTGCTATTCGAGCGAGGTCATCGAGATGAGTGCATTGCAATTGACGCAGACGCAGTCCGATCTGCCTTACATCCACGGGTTTTCCGCCACCGAGCAGGCGAGGCTGGTACGCCAGGCGCGCTTTTCCGAGGCGATGGTGTACCGCGACGTCGATTTTTCCGGCGTGCAAAAGCTGCTGGAGGTCGGCTGCGGCGTGGGCGCGCAGACCGAGATTCTGCTGCGCCGCTTCCCAGAGGTGGACATCACCGGCCTGGATTTCAGCCAGCGGCAGCTGGCGGTGGCGCGCCAGCGCTTGCAAGGCAGCCCCGAGCACGGCAGGGCGACGCTGCTGCACATGGACGCCGAGGATCTGGACTTCCCGCCCGCCAGCTTCGACGGAGCCTTCCTGTGCTGGATTCTCGAGCATGTGCATTCGCCGGAGCGCGTGCTGGCTGACGTGAGGCGGGTGCTGAAGCCCGGCGCTAGGCTGTACGCGACGGAGGCGATGAACGCCACCTTCTTCCTGGCGCCGTATTCGGCCAATCTGCAAAAGTACTGGATGGCTTTCAACGACCACCAGCTGTCGGTGGGCGGCGATCCCTTCGTCGGCGCCAAGCTGGGCAACATCCTGATGCGGCTGGGCTTCCGCCATGTGGAGACCAAGGTGAAAACCTGGCATCTGGACAGCCGCGAGCCGCACCGGCGCCAGCAGGTGCTGGATTACTGGACCGAGCTCTTGCTGTCCGCCGCCGACCAGTTGATAGAAGCGGGCAGGGTGGATGCCGAGCTGGTCGAGTCAATGACAAAGGAATTAAGGTTGCTTAGGAGCGACCCGGAACTGGTATTCTTCTACAGCTTCATGCAGGCCAGTGCGGTGGTGTGAAGGCTTATTATATTTAGTAGGACTACTTTGATTTTGTAGAAGATTTTGCAATTTTTATATAACAAAAAATTACTAAAAGTAATTTTAAAATAGCCAGGAGTATGGAAATGCAGGACAATAGCGTTCTATCGTTGATCGGCAATACGCCGCTGGTCCGCGTCAGCCATCTGGACACCGGCCCGTGCGAGTTGTATCTGAAGCTGGAAAGCCACAATCCGGGCGGCTCGATCAAGGACCGCATCGCGCTGACCATGATCGAGGCGGCCGAGCGCGACGGCAAACTGAAGCCCGGCGGCGTCATCATCGAGGCCACCGCGGGCAACACCGGGCTCGGCCTCGCGCTGGTGGCGGCGCAGAAGGGCTATCCGCTGACGCTGGTGGTGCCGGACAAGATGAGCCGGGAAAAGATTCTGCACCTGCAGGCGTTGGGCGCCCAGGTGGTGCTGACCCGCTCGGATGTCGGCAAGGGCCACCCGGAGTATTACCAGGACATGGCGGCGCGCATCGCCAGCGAGACTCCGGGCGCTTACTACATCGACCAGTTCAACAATCCGGCGAATCCGCTGGCGCATGAAACCACCACCGGACCTGAGATCTTCCGCCAGATGAACGGCGAAGTGGACGCGGTTGTGGTCGGCGTCGGCTCCAGCGGCACGCTGACCGGCCTGACCCGTTTCTTCCGCGCGCAATCGCCTGCCACCGCCTTCGTGCTGGCCGACCCGGTGGGCTCGGTGATGGCCGATTACGTCGAGACCGGCAGTTTCGGCCAGGCGGGCAGCTGGCTGATCGAGGGCATAGGCGAGGATTTCATTCCGCCGTTGACCGATCTGTCGATGGTGAAGCGCGCCTTCCGCATCAGCGACCAGGAAAGCTTCGACACCGCGCAGCAATTGTTGAGCAGCGAAGGCATTCTGGCCGGCTCGTCGTCCGGCGCGCTGCTGGCGGCTGCGTTGCGTTACTGCCGCGAGCAGACCGTGCCCAAGCGGGTGGTAACGCTGGTGTGCGACAGCGGCAACAAGTATCTGTCCAAGATGTACAACCGCGACTGGCTGGTGGATCAGGGCATGCTGCGGCTGCCCGAGGTGGGCGGGTTGACCGACCTGATCGTCCGCCGCCATCAGGACGGCAGCACCGTGTCGTGCCATCCGGACGAGCCGCTCAACGTCGCCTACCAGCGGATGCGGCTGCACGACGTGTCGCAGATGCCGGTGCTGGACGACGACAAGGTGGTTGGCGTGCTGGACGAGTGGGATCTGCTGCTGTCGGTGCATGGCGAGCCGGAGAACTTCCGCCAGACCGTGGCCACGGCGATGAGCGGCCATGTGCGCACGCTGTCGCCGCAGGCCTCGCTGCAGGATCTGCTGCAGGTGTTCAACGACGGCCACATCGCGCTGATCGTCGACAAGGGACGCTATCTGGGCCTGATCACCCAGGCCGACCTGCTGTCGTTCTGGCGACGCCAGCCGCGCGCTGCTTAAACCGATTTTCCGCCCTGGCGCTATGCGCCGGGGCGCATGATTTTGAGAAAGGATAAAACATGACCGATTTCCACACTCTGGCCGTGACCGCAGGCGCCCACGAGGATCCGTTCGGCGCGGTGATGCCGCCGATCTACGCGACCTCCACCTACCGCCAGAGCGCGCCGGGCGAACATACCGGCTATGAGTATTCCCGCTCGCAGAACCCGACCCGCGAAGCGCTGGAGCGGGCGGTGGCCGAACTGGAAGGCGGCGTTCGCGGCTACGCCTTCGGTTCCGGCCTGGCGGCGATTTCCACCGTGCTGGAGCTGCTGCCGGCCGGCAGCCACCTGATCGCGGTCAACGACCTGTACGGCGGCACCTACCGCCTGTTCGAGAAGGTGCGCAAGGCCAGCGCCAATCTGGAAGTGACCTATGTCGCCTCCGAGGACAGCGCCGCGCTGGAAGCCGCCATCCGGCCGAACACGCGGATGATCTGGGTGGAAACGCCGTCCAATCCGCTGAACCAGCTGGTGGATCTGCAGCAGGTGTCCGCCATCGCCCGCCGCCACGGCTTGATCGGCGTGGTCGATAACACCTTCGCCTCGCCGGTCAACCAGCGGCCGCTGGACTTCGGCTTCGACATCGTCGTCCACTCCGCCACCAAGTACCTGAACGGCCATTCCGACGTGGTGGCCGGCGTGGCCGTGGTCAGCCGCGACAAGCCGGAGCTGGCCGAGCAGCTGGCCTTCCTGCACAACGCGGTGGGCGCCATCCTGGACGCCTTCCCCAGCTTCCTGGTGCTGCGCGGCCTGCGCACGCTGGCGCTGCGCATCGAGCAGCACAACCGCAACGGCCTGGCCATCGCGCGCTGGCTGGAAGCGCAGCCCTGGGTGGAGAAAGTGTTGTATCCGGGCTTGGAGAGCCATCCGCAGCATGAGCTGGCGCGCCGCCAGATGCAGGGCTACGGCGGCATCGTGTCGTTCTACCTGAAGGGAGACGTCAAGGCCTTCCTGTCCAGGCTGAAACTGTTCACGCTGGCCGAGAGCCTGGGCGGCGTCGAGAGTCTGGTCTGCCTGCCGGCGGCGATGACCCATGCGTCGATTCCAGCGGAACGCCGCGCGGCGCTGGGCATACACGACAACCTGATCCGCCTGTCGGTCGGCGTCGAGGGCGAAGCGGCGCTGATCGCGGATCTGGAGCGGGCGCAGCGGGACAGCTGAGCGCTTTATCGCTAGAATCAGCCGTCATGCCCACCCACTTATCCAATAAGGAGAACGATATGAGCATTTACCGTCACAAGCAGGGCGCCCGTCTAGCCGAAGCCGTGGTCACTAATGGCCTGATCTTCCTGGCGGGCCAGGTGCCGGAAAACACCGACGCCGACGCGCGCGGCCAGACCGAGAATGTGCTCGCTCAGATCGACGCCCTGCTGGCAGAGCTGGATTCGGACAAGAGCAAGATCGTCGACGTCACCATTTTCCTGGCCAACCTGGCCGATTACGACGCGATGAACGCCGCCTGGGACGCCTGGGTGCCGGCAGGCAACGTGCCCGCCCGCGCCACGGTGGAAGCCAAACTGGCGAATCCGGCGTGGAAAGTGGAAATCAAACTGGTGGCCGCGCGCTGATCAGCCGCGCAGTCCTGCCGGGGGATTGACGGCGGGGACGCCGGTCCCGTCGGGATTCGAAAGCCCGGAGCCTGCATCGCAGGTTCCGGGCTTTTTCATTTGGTCAGCGCACCTGTTGATCCCGGGCGGTTGACAGTCGTCTTCCATTTTCTCTTTACCGCAGCGGCGCGCCCAGCTTGGATTTGATTGGTCTATGGAAACATTCCTAAGTAATTTCAATTAGTTATTTTTTAATTGAAACGTCATTTTGTCTTCGCTAGAACGGATACAGGCGCTTCATTCAAGCCGGCAGGCAGGGATGGGCGCCTTTTTCATATCCGGCTGTTTGATTTTCCGGCCGGGAAGGCTTCTAGGGAGATAAGCACAATGTTCATCCTCAAACCGATTGCCGTCGCATCGATTCCGCTTGTCGCGTTGCTGGCCAGCGGAGCCAGCCAGGCGCAAAACGCGCTTCCCGTCGACGTGGCGCCGACCTGTACGGTGACCCCAGGCATGTTCCAGAGCTGGTTCCTGCTCGACCGGGTGACGCCCAACGGCGCGGTCACGCCGGCCAACAGCGTCAAGTTCAACCACGACACCGTCAATCCGCCGGCCAGCAACAAGACCATCAATTGCAATTTCTACCAGTGGTCGCAGCGGATGTTTCTGTGGCTGACGTCCTCTCCGATGCGCATGTACGGCGGCAACGGCACGGTGATGGACTCGGTGGCGTTCTACAGCGTGCTGGATAGCGACGACGGCAAGGCGCGTTGCCTGGTCAACCGCGAACTGGGGGTGAACACCTGCGGCGGCAAGCCGGCCTCGGTGTTCAACATCAGGGTGAACAAGCCGCGCTTCGACAAGACCGATACCGTAGACAATGACAGCGCCGTCAACCAGGCCGACGGCAGCGGGCCGAAGCAGGCGGACGGCGCGGCCTTGATGGCGCAGGGCGGCAAGATGGTCTACTACACCATCCTGGTCAACGACGTGTACGCCTTTTTCGCCTCGGCCAGCGGCACCAAGAACCCCAGGCTGCGTTTTCCCACCACCCAGGCCGAGCTCGACAAGGTGCTGGCCTGGGCCAAGCAGCACCACCATCAGGTGCCGGACGCCGACGCGCTGGCGCTGGAGCTGAAGGCTTCCTGGGTGGACGCCGGCGGCCTGGACACCAACCGCTACATCACCACGGTGGGCGAGATTCCGGTGTTCGATACCCGCGATCCGCAGAAATGGGTGCAGACCGGCAGCCGCCAGGCGTTGCTGGCGCTGGTGGGGCTGCATGTGGTCGGCAGCGCGGCCGGGCATCCGGAAATGATCTGGGCCACCTATGAGCACGACAACAACTCGCCCAACGGCGCTTATTCCTATGTCAACGCCAAGGGCGCCACCGTGGCGGTGCCGCAGGAAGTGCCGCGCGGCATGCTGTTTTCGGCCAATGGCGCGACCGGTCCGTTCAACGTCCAGCACATGTACGTCGATCCGGATGCCAGCCCGCTGACGATCAAGGCCAGCACCGGGCAAACCATCTCGCCCAGCGATACCTTGCGCACCTTCCCCTGGGGCGTGTCCGCGGCCTTGCCGATACAGCCGGCGCAAAGCGCGGCGCAGGCCAACAGCGAGGTGATTTCGATCAACAACAGCGTGCGCAGCCTGCTGAAGCAGGGCGACATCCGGCGCAACTATTTGTTGATCGGCTCCACCTGGACCAATGGCGGCAACGATCCGTACAACCCGTTCCAGCCGGTAGGCGGCAACAACCAGCCCAATCATGTCGGCGGCAACGCGCTGGCCAATTCGACGATGGAAACTTACGTCACCCTGGGCAACAAGCTGTACAACTGCTTTTCCTGCCACAACGTCGGCAAGGCCACCAACACCAATGCCAAGGCCACGGTGGGCGTCAGCCATATCTACGAGAGCATCAAGCCGTTCACCGATCCCAAGCTGAACCAGCTGTGGGAGCGCGCTTTGACCAAGTGAGCGCGTAGCCGCGGCGCGGTCCGGACGGGCCGCGCCGCGCCGTTTTTATTCCGGCATCAGGAAGGACGCCATCCGCGCGGCTCATTGCGGCGGAGGCGGCTTGCCGTTCGGCGGCGGAGGAGGATGGTCGGGCACCGCCGCCATCCGGGCCGGCATCATCTTGCACTTGCCGGTCATTTTTTCGCCGCGGGGCGTGGTGAACGACACGGCGTCGCCGGCTTGCTTGCCATTGCAGGCCTGGAACGCCTCGTCGGGCGGCACTCGCTGGTGGTCCGGAGCAGGGGCGGCCTGGATCGATGCCGCGGCCAGCAAGGCCGACAGGAGCGGCGGAATGGCGATGCGCATGGAGCGTCTCCCGGGAAGATGTTTCACGATAGGCGGACGTTTGCATGAAGAACAAGACGACTCCTGATCTTCCGAACAGTTTTTGTCTGATTTTTTACTTTAAAAACATCATGCAAGTAAATGTAATCCATTGATTTTTTATTGAAAATTCAATGAATTGGACCTTGTTGGCAAATTTGAACCGAAGATTTTCGGCCGCTAAGACTATTGGTATGCGTTTGGTATTGATGGCGCAGCGAACCGAAACCGCATTCCCAGCAAGGAGAGTCCAGCCATGCAGTCGAAATCCGCAATCATTCTGGCGGCCGCGCTCGGCCTGGCCGCCATCACCGCCGGCGCCGTGTTTGCGCAGCCGCTTTTCGCATCAGGCGTAGTCCAGGAGCGGGGCATCGCCGACGCCGCCCGCCAGGGCCTGACCGGCTTCGTCAAGCAGAACCTGGCCGAATACGGCGTCCGCCTGCCGGATGGCTTTCCGCTCTCGGTGGCGGATGGGCGGGAACTGGCCTCGCTGCGGCTCGGCCGGGGATTTCCGGTGTACAGCGTGAATCCGCAGCGCCTGCTGGCCGCCGATGCCGACCTGAGCGGCTTGATGGCGCCCACCGGCAGCTGGCGCTTCGTGGCGTTGTCCGGTTCGCGGCCGGTGGGTCTGGTTACCGTGGAGAAGGTGGAGGGGCGCTGGCAGGCGATTGCCTTCGGCGCCGCCGAGCTGGCCAAAAATGTCGAGGCCGCGCAAGCCGGCCATGCCGGCCAGACCCGCTTCCTGCGGGTCTACCAGGCCCAGTCCGATTTTCTGGAGGTGGCGCAGGCGGACGGCAAGCCGCGTTTCGCCGCGCTGATGTCCGCCCGCGAGACGCTGTCGCTGAAAAAGCAGCCGGCGCTGCTGGACGGCGCTGACCTGATCGAGCCGCTGCGCGCCGCGGTGCGCGCCAATCTGGCCAGCTTCCGTTGAGGAGGGAGTGAACATGAACAAGCGCTTGAACACGACGATTCTGGCGGCGGTCTTGCTGGCGGCGACGGCCGCCGCTCAAGCAGACAGCAAGGTGCTGGGCGTGCCCCTGACGGTGCAGGAGCACAGCCAGTGGTGCTGGGCCGGATCGAGCAAGGCAGTGCTGGCGTGGTACAAGCAGACGCCCAGCCAGTGCGCCATCGTCAACTGGGCCTTCGGCATCAACTATGCCTGTGGCAACAGCAATTTCAACTGGAACAGCCAGGCCAACAGCCCCAACAATATGTTCGGCGGCGGCGGTAGCCTGCAGGACATCTTGAGCAACTGGGGGGTGTCCAACTTTACCGTCTACGACTATCTGTCATGGGCCCATGTACAGCAGGATATCCAGGCCAACCGCCCCTTCGTGATCCGTTACGGCTGGACCAATGGCGGCGGCCACTTCATCGTCGGCCGCGGCTATCAGACCGGCAGCGGCAATTACCTGTACATGATGAACCCGTGGCCGGGCGAGGGGATGACCTACGCCTCGTACAACAGCGTGGTGTCGGCCAGCGATCATGATTGGACCCACACGCTGAGGATGAGCGTCAGTCCCTGAGTGGGAATGCGGATGCGAGAACGGCGGGCCGAGCCCGCCGTTTGCCGTTCAGAAACCGCCATCGTAGCGCAGCGATCCGGCCGGCGGGCGGCCGGCCAGGAAGTCGTCCACCGCGTCGCCGAGCAGCGTGGCCAGACCGTCTCGCTGCGCGTCCACCGGGATCACGTCCAGGCTGCGCGTCCAGGTCAGCTGGCGCTTGGCCAGCTGGCGGGTGGCGGCGACGCCGCGCTCGACGAATTCGTCCAGGCCGTAGAGACCGTCCTGATGTTCCCAGGCCTGGCGGTAGCCGACGCAGCGCATCGAGGGCAGATTCAGCGTCAGCTCCGGATATTGCGCGCGCAGCCGGCTGACCTCGTCCAGAAAGCCTTGCTCCAGCATGATGCGGAAGCGTTCGGCGACGCGCGCGTGCAGCCAGCCGCGCTCGCGCGGCACCAGCGCCAGCGGCAGGAAGCGGAAGCCGGCGGCGGCTTCCTTGCCCTGGGCGATCAGCTCCGACATCGGCCTGCCGCTGAGCAGGCAGACTTCCAGCGCGCGGTGGATGCGTTGCGAATCGTTGGGATTGAGCCGCGCCGCGGTGGCCGGGTCCAGCTCGGCCAGGCGGGCGTGCATCGCCGGCCAGCCCAGCAGCGCGGCGTCGGCGTCCAGTTCGGCGCGCAGCGCGGCGTCGGCTTGCGGCAGGTCGGACAGGCCTTCCAGCAGCGCCTTGTAATAGAGCATGGTGCCGCCCACCAGCAACGGCAGCCGGCCGCGGGCCTGGATCTCCTCGATCAGCCGGTTGGCGTCGGCGTGAAACTGCGCGGCGGAATAGCTTTGCAGCGGGCTGATGATGTCTATCAGATGGTGGGGGCAGGCGGCCATTTCCTCGGTGGAGGGCTTGGCGGTGCCGATGTCCATGCCGCGGTAGACCAGCGCCGAATCGACGCTGACGATTTCGACGGGAAAACGACGGGCCAGCTCCAGCGCCAACCCGGTCTTGCCGGAGGCGGTGGGGCCCATCAGCAGTATCGCTTGCGGGGTGTCGCTCATGGTATTGCTCGTTGCGGTCAGGGGGCGATTGTCGCATAGCCGGCGGGGACATGCGCGAAAGGCTTGACCTTGCCGCTCAGCTGTTTACGATGTGAGTATCGACCCTGGGAGGCGTCAATGAAAATCGAAGCAGCCAGCGAGCAGCATCTGTCCGTCTATCGCCGCTATTTTCAGGCTTGTCGCGATGAGGACTTCGAATACTATCGCGGCCTTCCCTGCGACGCCGATGGCTGGCTGCACAAGGTGGTGCAGCATGCCGACGGCGAGGCGCTGCCGGATGGCTGGGTGCCTTGCCAGACCTGGTTTCTGTTGAGCGACGACGGCGAGATCGCCGGGGCGGCGAGGCTGCGGGAGGGCGAGACCGCAGTGATCCAGGACGTGATCGGGCACATCGGTTTCGAAGTCCTGCCGCGGTGGCGGGGCAACGGCTATGGCCGGGTGCTGCTGCAGTACGTGCAGGCGATGGCGCCGCCGCCGGCCTGCGGCAACTGGGTGCTGGTGTGCGACGCCGACAATCAGGCGTCGGTGCGCACGATAGAGGCCTGCGGCGGCCAGCGGCTGGAAGACATGCCGCAGCCGGACGGCCGGGTGCTGAGGCGTTACAGTCTGGCGTCGTTGGGACTGATGCAATAGTTTCGCGCGCGGCGGAAGTCGTGTAGAATCCTCGGCTTCCCGCGCTTAAACCCCAGAACTCCCCGGCACCCCGGTTTAATGTCCACCATTACCGATTTAAAGTATTTGAAGATTGTGCTGGAGACGGCTTTGCTGACAGCGCAGGAACCCTTGTCGGTTTCCCAGTTGAAACGGCTGTTCACCGAGGACGTCAAGGCCGCGTTGATCAACGACATCCTGGAAGATATCCAGGGCGACTGGCGCGGCAGGGGCATAGAGCTGGTCAAGCTGGCTTCCGGCTGGCGCTTCCGCGCCCGGGCCGAATTCACGCCGTATTTGAACCGGCTCAACCCGGAAAAGCCGCCTCGCTACTCGCGGGCGGTGATGGAAACCCTGGCGATCATCGCCTACAAACAACCTGTGACCCGCGGCGACATCGAAGCGATACGTGGAGTATCGGTGTCCACCAATGTGATGCAGACCCTGCTGGAGCGGGGCTGGATCGAAGTCATCGGCCATAAGGACGTACCGGGCCGCCCCGGCCTGTACGCCACCACACGCAAATTTCTGGATGATCTGAGCTTCGTCTCGCTGAACGACCTGCCGCCACTGGCGGAGTTGGGCAGCCTGGTGGTGCCGGACAGCCAAACGCAGGACGACGGCCCCGATGCGGGCGCAGACGATCTCCCCCTCGACGATGAGGCGGACAATTTAGAGCCAGTCGCGGAATAACGCTTCCGCCAGTTGCTCGCATGGAAAGAGCAAGCACATGTCTACAAAAGGACAACGTAACCACGCGCGCCAACCGGTCGCGCGTGCCAAAGGTCATGAAACCTCGCAGCCGCGCCAGAATGCCGGCCGCAGCCAGAGCCAGTCGCGCCAGGGCCAGGGCAAGAACACCGCCGCCGGCGCCCAGCCGCGCTTCCCGCAGCAGCAAGCGCAACAAGGCCAGCAGGGCCGCCGAGGCGGTCAACAGCGCCAGGCGCGCGACGCTTACGGCAACCCCATCGCGCCGACGCAGAACGGCGCGCCGCTGTTCAAGCTGAGCCGCCGCGAGCAGGAGCAGCAGGCGCTGGCCGCAGGCAACCGCAAGCCGCAGTATCAACGCGATAGCAATGGCGACGTCAACGGCAATGTGGCGCTGGACCACGAGCAGCGTTTCGGCAACAAGAACGCCGCGCGCCCGGCCGCCAATGGCAATGCCGCGAGGGGCCGCAAGCCCGCGGCTGGCCAGGCCCAGTCCGGCCAGGCTCCGGCCACGGAAGCCAAGCCGCGCGGCGACGCCAAGCCCAAGCTGCAGGTGCAGAAGGCCAAGAAACTGCGTCTGCGCAGCCCCAGCCAGGACATCAAGAACAAGGCGCAGAAGCTGAAGGAAGTGCGCGTCGATCTGAACGAGATCGAGCCGGTGCGCTTGCAGAAGGCCCTGTCCTCGTCCGGCGTCGGCTCCCGCCGCGAGATGGAAGAGTGGATCGAGGCCGGCCTGGTCACCGTAAACGGCAAGAAGGCCAGCCTGGGCGACAAGGTGGGTCCGCAGGACAAGGTGCTGGTCAAGGGCGACCAGATCAAGCTGAAGTGGCCGGACCGCCTGCCGCGCGTGATCATGTACCACAAGGAAGAGGGCGAGATCGTCACCCGCGACGATCCGGAAGGCCGCGTCACCGTGTTCGACCGCCTGCCGCAAGCCAAGTCCAGCCGCTGGGTGGCCATCGGCCGCCTGGACGTCAACACCGCCGGCCTGCTGCTGATCACCACCAGCGGCGAGCTGGCCAACCGCATGATGCACCCCAGCTTCGAAGTGGAGCGCGAGTACTCGGTGCGCGTGCTGGGCGACCTGACTCCGGAAATCATGAAGGAAATGACCAAGGGCGTGGAGCTGGAAGACGGCGAAGCCCGTTTCGACCGCATTTTCCAGACCGGCGGCCAGGAAGAGTCCGCCAACCAGTGGTTCAACGTGGTGATCAAGGAAGGCCGCAACCGCGAAGTGCGCCGCATGTTCGAGCATTTCGGCCTGACCGTCAGCCGGCTGATGCGCGTCCGTTTCGGCAATATCGGTTTGCCTCCTCGCCTGAAGCGCGGCCAGTTCTATGAGCTGAACGCCGCCGAGGTCGCCGCGGTGATGAAGTGGTCCAACCTGACTGTCACCGGCGGCAAGAAGACCGGCGGCCAGCGCCGCGGTTCGCCTCGCAAGCCCAAGGCCGTGCGCAGCGAGTAAGCCGGGTTTCCGCGAGAGCGGAATCCGCGTCGAAGATATGGGCGACCGCCGAGAGGCGGTTGCCCGTTTTGTTTTTCGGGAGGTCTGTTGGAAGAATTCGGTCAATGCCAAGCCGGCCTGCCCTTGCCGGCGCCGGAGCGAAAACAGCGCGCGTCCATCGTCATCATCGAGGACGGCAGGGTGCTGTTGATGCACAGGGTCAAGCCGGGCAAGGACTATTACTCGCTGCCCGGCGGCAATATCAAGCGGAGCGAGACGGCGGCGATCGCCTGCGTGCGCGAGACGCGCGAGGAAACCGGCTTGAACGTCTGGCTGGAGGTCGGCCCGCTGTGCGTGCTGGAGAGCGAGAGCCGGACCGAGCACGTGTTCGTCGCCCGCGAGCATCGCGGTATGCTGAGGCTGGGCGGCCCGGAGCTGGCCAAACTGTCGCCGGATAATCTCTACGAACTGGTCTGGCTGGACGCCGAGGCTTTGGAGCGGGTCAGGCTGCGGCCCAAGTCGCTGCGTCCGCATTGCCTGGCCCTGCTGGAGGCGGCGGGACAGGCTGGGGCATAATGGCGCAACCCGTATCAGGATGAACGACATGAGCAAGGCGTTTACCAAAGAAGACGAGCAGCAGGACGACGACCTGCCGGCCGAGCGCCGCCTGCCGGCCTCGACCAAGAACTACATCACTCCGGCCGGCTGGCAGCGGCTGAAGGACGAGCTGTACCACTTGGTCAACCGCGAGCGTCCGGAGATGGTGCAGGTGGTGAACTGGGCGGCGAGCAACGGCGACCGCTCGGAAAACGGCGATTACTTGTACGGCAAGCGCCGGCTGCGCGAGATAGACCGCCGCATACGCTTCCTGACCAAGCGGCTGGAGATCGCCGAAGTGGTGGACCCGGAAGCGCGCGAAGCCACCGATCAGGTGTTCTTCTCCGCCACCGTGCTGATCCAGCGCGGCGACGGCAACGAGCAGCGCCTGTCCATCGTCGGCGTCGATGAGATCGACCTGGCGCGCGGCCGCATCAGCTGGATCTCGCCGATCGCGCGGGCGCTGCTGAAGTCGCGCGAGGGCGACAGCGTGCTGTTCCGCGGTCCGGACGGCGACGAGGATATCGAAGTGCTGGAGGTCTGCTACGTCCGCCTGGACTGAGGCGGAACGCGGATGGAAAAACAGCGGCCCGGAATATTCCGGGCCGTTTCTGTTTGGGCGGCGGGCGGGATCAGGGCTGCATGTGCTCGGACAGCTTGCCGTTGATCATGAACCAGTCGCGGGTGGCCTTGTCGCCACAATCGTCGAAGGCATTCTGCAGCACCCGCTGCTGCTCGCGGTGAAGGGCTTCCTCCAGCCTGAGGCCTTCCTCGCTCAGCGTCAGTTGCTTGACGCGCTTGTCGTGCGGAGCCGGCTGGCTGAGAACCAGCTCCATTTCCATCAGTTGGCGCAGCGGGATGTTGATCGCCTGCTTGGTGACGCCGAGGAAGGACAGCAGATCCTTGACCGACAGCTTGGGATAGCGCGCCACGAAGAACAGGATGCGGTGGTGGACGCGGGCCAGGCCGCGCCGGGCCAGCATTTCGTCCGGTTTGGCGGTCAATGCCTTGTACGCGTAGTAGAAAATCTCGATCGCTGCCCGGGTGTCCAGACCGGTTTCCGCCTCCTTATTTGCAACAGACTGGCTCATGTCGTGTCCTGTTCAGATTGATGGGCGCCGGCGGCGGCCGGCATGAATGAATGGCTTCAGCGCTGGCGAATCACCACGTTGACGCTGGAAAGCGGGTGGGAGCTGATTTCCCCGACCGCGACCGATACCCAGGTGTCGTCCTTGTGCGCCACCAGATAGCGGTCGGTCTTGTGATAGACGATGAAGGATGAATTCTGGGCGGTTTGCCAGAGATTCGGGTCGTTGGCGCAAGGCTTGTCGCAGACGAAATCCAGCGTGTAGCCGTTCTGGCGCAGCTGGCTCTGGTAGGCGGCCCACACCTGCATCGTGCTCTGGGTTTCCGGGTGTTCGTACAGATCCTTGTAGACCTGGCCGCGCAGCAATTCGGATTTCACCACGCGGATCGAGCCGTCGTTGTTCAGATTGGGGCGGCTCAGGAATACGGTCTGCTCGTCCAATTCCTTGTAGCTGTGATGGTATTCATCCAGCTTGGCCGGCAGCGGCGATGCGACCGGCGACGGCTGGCTCAGCCGCAGCCTGGGCGTGGTGGATTGGTCGCCGGTCTGGTTGGAGCCAATGGCGCCGCCTACGCTCTTGACCGTGTCGACGGCCTGGTTGACCGAATTGAGCACCGAGCCCAGGTCGAAGGCCTGGGCCTGGCTGCAGGATAACGCCGAGAAGGCAAAGCAGGCAGCGGCGAAGCGGCGCATGCGCGTCTCCATTGGAAGAGGTTTGTCACGGATGCGTCAGTATCCCGGCAGCGACCGAATAGATCAATGACATTTTCATTTCCACGCCGTGGGGAGGGGGATGAGTGTTGCGGCTCGGCTGCGGGGCCGGGTTTGTTAGCGCTAATCCTGGCGTCGCGCCCTCCGGTGAGGCTGCTTCAATGCGGGACGCTGGACTGGCGCGACGTGCCAGGCGCCAGTCCGCCAGCGCGCTCTAGCTTGCCAGTCCTCTTTTTTTCAACATGGCCTGCGCCGATGGTTCCCGTCCGCAGAAAGCCTGGAAGGCCTGCCGCGGGTCGCGGGCGTTGCCGGCGCTGTAGATGTGGCGGCGCAGCGCGTCGGCGAGCCCGGCGTCGAACAGGTCGCCGCTTTCCTCGAAGCGGGCGAAGGCTTCGGCTTCCAGCACTTCCGCCCATAAGTAGACGTAGTAGCCGGCCGCGTAGCCGCCGTTGAACAGGTGATTGAAGTGGGGCAGCGAATGGGCGAGTTCGGCCTCAGCCGGCAGGCCGTAATGCTGGCATAGCTCGGCTTCGAAGGCGGAGGGATCGTCGACGCCGTCCGCTTCCTGGTGCAGCGCCAGGTCCAGCAAGGCCGATATCGTGTAGCGAACGGTGGCGTAGCCCTGCTGGAAGTTTTGCGCGGCCAATATTTTGGCCACCAGCGCCGGCGGGATGGCCGCGCCGGTTTCCACGTGGCGGGCGTGTCTGTCCAATATCTCCGGCACCAGCGCCCAGTTCTCCATCAGCTGCGACGGCAACTCCACGTAGTCGCGCGGCACCCTCGTGCCGGCCAGGCGTTGGTAGCGCACGTTGGACAATAGGCAGTGCAGGCCATGGCCGAATTCATGGAACAGCGTGCGCACGTCGTCGAAGCTCAGCAGCGTCGGCTCGCCCTTGGCGAAATTGGTGTTGTTGACGACGATGGGCAGCGATGTGCCGCCATGCAGGCCCTGGGCGCGGTAAATGCTGTTCCAGGCGCCGCCTTTCTTGCCGGGGCGGGCGAAATTGTCGCTGAGGAAAATGCCGATCAACTGGCCGTGGCGGCGCACTTCCCAACTGCGGACATCGGCGTGGTAGCGAGGCAGGTCATGTCGTTCTTCGAAGCTGAGGCCAAACAAGCGGCCCGCTACATCGAACATGGCGGCCAGCATGTTTTCCAGGGTGAAATATGGCTTCACTTCCGCATCGTCCAGCGCGTAGCGCTGCAGCCGGACCTTCTCCGCCAGATAGCGCCAGTCCCAAGGCGCGATGTCTTCAGGCAGGCCTTCGCGTCTGGCGGTTTCCTGCAGCAGCGCCTTTTCCCGCGCGAACTGGCCGAGCGCGGCTTCCCAGGTCGGCTCCAGCAGCCGGTACACCGCTTGCGCCGAGCCGGCCATGCGGTCGCTCAGCGCGTAATCGGCGTAGTTGGCGTAGCCGAGCAGGCGGGCTTGTCGCTGTCGCAGCGTCAGGATGCGGCGGAGAATTGGGCGGTTATCCCGCGCAGGCTGCGAGCCGCGACTGACTTTGGCGCGCCAAATGGCGGCGCGAAGATCGGAGCGGCTGGAGTGAGTGAGGAAGGCGGTGGCGGAAGAGTGGGCCAGCGTTGCGGCATAGCCTTCCAGGCCGCGCTGGCGCGCGGCTTCCGCCATCGTTTCGCGCAGCGCCGCCGGCAGGCCGGCCAGCTCGGCTTCGTCGCGCAGCTGCAGCGCGTACTCGGCTTCGTCGGTCAGGATGTTTTGGCCGAATTCGGTGGATAGTCGAGCCAGCTCGGCGACGCAATCAGCGAATTCGCTTCGAGCTTTGTCTCGCAGGCAGGCGCCGGCCATCGTGAAGTCGAGATGCAGGCGTTGCAGCAGGCGGCGAGCCTCAGCGTCCAGCTCCAGGTCCACGGCCTGCTTGGCAACGGCGTCCAGGCGGGCGAACAGTTTCTCATTCAGATAGATGGCGCTGTGATGAGCTGCCAGTTTGGGCGCTAATTCGCGCTCGGCCGCTCTCAACTCGGGCGACGAGTGAGACACGCACAGGTTATGGAAAACCAGCGAAACCCGATTCAGCGGCACGGCAGCCGTTTCCAGCGCTTCCAGCGTGTTGGCGAAATCGGCTGGCTCGGCCTGATTGGCGATATCCTCCACCGCCTGGCGGTGCTCCGTCATCAGCAGTTCCAGCGCCGGCGCGAAATGCTCGGCGCGGATGAGATCGAACGGCGGCAGTTGGTGCGGTGTGCGCCAGTCTTGCAGCAGCGGGTTGCTCATGATGGTTTCTCTGTTGTTTTTGTCGGCTGGACGCGCTCGCGGCGCCTGGGATGTTTTGGGGTCAGGCGCTGGTTTGCCGTCGGCGCGGCGAGGCGGTTTGGCTGAGGCCGCCGGGCGGGGCCGGCGGCCTGTGGGCTTACAACAGCCCGCGGTTCTTCAGCATCGCTTCCGCGCGCGGATCGCGGCCGCGGAAGGCGCGGAAAGCCGCGCGCTGCTCGCGGGCGTCGCCGGCGCTGTAGATGTGGCGGTAGAGCTTGTCCGCCAATTGCGGATCGAACGGGTCGCCGGCCTCTTCGAACGCGGCGAAGGCTTCGGCCTCCAGCACTTCCGCCCACATGTAGACGTAGTAGCCGGCGGCGTAGGCGTCGTCGGAGAAGATGTGGCCGAAGTGCGGCGGGCGGTGGTTCATGCCGGCCGCCGGCGGGATGCCGAGGCGCTCGCGCTCGGCGGCCTCGAAGGCGGCAATGTCGATGCCTTCGGCGTCGTCCCGCTCATGCAGCGCCAGGTCGATCAGCGTGGACGCCGCGTAGCGTACCGTCTCGAAGCCCTGGTTGAAGTGGCGGGCCGCCTTGATCTTGGCGACCAGTTCGGCCGGGATGGCCGCGCCGGTTTCCGCGTGGCGGGCGTGCTTTTCCAGCACCTCAGGCACCAGCGCCCAGTTTTCCATCAGCTGCGACGGCAGTTCGACGTAGTCCCACGGGCAGTTGGGGCTGGCCAGCAAGCGGTATTCGACGTCGGACAGCATGCCGTGCAGACCATGGCCGAATTCGTGGAACAGCGTGCGCACGTCGTCGAAGCTCAGCAGCGTCTGGCCGTGGCCGGCTTTGGCGAAGTTATTGTTGTTGACGACGATGGGCTGCGCCTCACCGCCGTTGCGGGCCTGGTAGCGGTAGACGCTCATCCAGGCGCCGCCGCGCTTGCTCTGGCGGGCGTAGTTGTCGCCGAGGAACAGGCCGATCACCTTGCCGCCGCGGCTGACGTCCCAGGCGCGCACGTCCGGGTGGTAGAGCTTGAGGTCATGGCGTTCGCTGAAGCCCAGGCCGAACAGGCGGCCGGCGACGTCGAACATCGCGGCGATCATATTGTCCAGGCCGAAATAGGGTTTGATCTCGGCGTCGTCCAACGCGTAGCGGGCGATGCGCACCTTCTCCGCCAGGTGGAACCAGTCCCAGGGCTGGATGTCGGCCGGCTCGCCGAGCTTGGCGGCCTCTTCGCGCAGCATCGCTTTTTCCGATTCGAAGCGGGCCTTGGCCGGCTCCCACACCTGGTCCATCAGCGCGTGCACCGCGGCCGGCGTGCCGGCCATGCGGTTGGCGATCGCGTAGTCGGCGAAGTTGGCATAGCCCAGCAGCTTGGCCTGCTCGACGCGCAAGGCCAGGATCTGCTTGGCCATCGGGCGGTTGTCGCGCTCGGCGTGCTCGCCGCGGCCGGTCCAGGCGCGCCAGGCGGTTTCGCGCAGCTCGCGGCGGGTGGAGAAGGTGAGGAAGGGCACGATGGACGAGCGCGACAGCGTGATTGCCCAGCCTGGCAGTTTGCGCGCTTCGGCCGCGGCGCGGGCGGCGTCCAGCAGGAAGGGCGGCAGGCCGGCGAGATCCGCCTCGCCCAGTTGCAGCGCGTACTCGCTTTCGTCGGCCAGCACGTTCTGGCTGAAGGCGGTGGTCAGCTCGGCCAGGCGGGACACGATCTCGGCGTAACGCTGGCGATCATCCCCCTGCAGCTTGGCGCCGGCGCGGACGAAATTGCGGTGGATCAGGTCCAGCAGCTGGCCTTGCTCCTCGCTGAGGCCCAGGCTGTCGCGCTGGGCGTGAACTTGGTCCAGCCGGGCGAAAAAGCCCTCGTGCATGTAGATGCGGCTGTGGTGGTCGGCCAGCTTGGGCGCCATGCGGCGCTCCACTTCCTGCAATTCGGGCGAGGTTTCCGACGAAGTCTGGTTGTCCAGCAGCAGATGGGCGCGCTCCAGCTTCAGGCCGCTGCGGTCGAAGGCGGCGGCGGTGTTGGCGAAGCTTGCCGGCTCGGTCAGCGCGGCCAACGCGTCGATCTGGGACAGGTGTTCGGCGAACAGCGCGTCGAAGGCCGGCTCGAAGTGTTCGGGGCAGATCTGTTCGAACGGGGGCAACTGGTGCGGGGTGGTCCAGTCTTGCAGCAGGGGATTGGCGTTCATGGCGCTCTTCTCGCTTGGGTTGGCGTTGAGCTCATGACTTTAGCATTGTTTCTGATCGAAACAAACCAATCCATGCCGTCGGAATGTCACAGATTCTGCGCGATGCGCCACAGCACGCCGGAAGGATCGGCCAGCGTGAAGTCCAGCATGCGCCATGGCTGCTGCGTCAGGTCGCCGATTGCCACTTGGTATTGCTCGGCGATGCCGCGCCGCCGCAGCTCCGCATGCCAGGTGGCGGCGTCTTCTACCAGCAGATGCATCATGCAGTTGGCGGCGAATTCCGGATGGTAGTAGTCCTGCAGCAGGAAGCTGCAATCGCCGTGGGCGAAATAGGCGATGCCGTCGCCGACGAATTTCCGCTCAAAGCCGACATCCTGGTAAAAGGCCTGGGACAGGGCGAAGTCGCGGCTGGGGATGAAGGCTTTCAGTTCGACGGTTTTCAGATTCGGCACGGCGATTCTCCTTTAGGATATGAAAAACCCGCCTCGGCGGACCGGGCGGGTCATCGGACTAAGGCAATGGCGGCTTCATGCCAGCTTCGGCTCGCCTTCCAGCATGACGACGTCGGGCAGGCCGGAGCGGAACACCGCCTGCCGCAGCGTTTCTATCGCCTTCTTGCGGAAGAACTGCTTGCGGGTCACCAGCAGCACGCGGCGTTGCGGGGCGGGCGCGTCGAAGGGGACGATGGACAGCAGCGACTCGTCGCCGGCGCCGACCGAGGTGGCCGGCATCACGGTGACGCCCATGCCGCTGGCCACCATGTGGCGTATGGTGTTCAGCGAGCTGCCTTGCAGCGCGCTGGCCAGGTTGTTGCCGTGGTTCTGCCGGCTGGACAGCTCGCTGCAGGTTTGCAGCACCTGGTCGCGGAAGCAGTTGCCCTGGGTCAGCAGCAACACGCTTTCCTCGGCCAGCTGACAGGGGTCGATGACCTGCTGCTTTTCCCAGGGATGGCCCTTGGGCGTGGCGACGACGAAAGGCTCGTCGTACAGCGGCCAGGCTTCGATGCCGGTTTCCTCGAAAGGGTCGGCGACGATGATGGCGTCGACCTCGCCGCGCTTGAGCATTTCCGCCAGCCGGGAGGTGTAGTTCTCCTCCAGGATCAGCGGCATGTCGGGCGCCAGGATGCGCAGCGCCGGAATCAGCTTGGGCAGCAGATAGGGGCTGATCGTGAAGATCACGCCCAGCTTCAGCGGCCCGGCCAGCTCGTTCTGGTGCTCGCCAGCCAGGCGCTTGACCGCCTCGGCCTCTTCCAGCACGCGCTGGGATTGCTCGATGATGCGTTCGCCTATCTCCGTGACCGCCACCTCCTGGCCGCCGCGTTCAAACAGGGTGATGCCCAGCTCGTCTTCCAGCTTTTTGATGGCGATCGACAGCGTCGGCTGGCTGACGAAGCAGCTCTGGGCCGCGCGGCCGAAGTGGCGCTCGCGCGCCACCGCCACGATATAGCGCAGTTCGGTCAGCGTCATGGCTTAGCGTTGGTGTTCCGGCAGCACGATGTTGACCTCCAGGACTTCGTAGTCGTCCTGGCGCTCGACCTGCACCTTGATGTCTTCCAGGTTGACGGACACGTACTTGGAGATCACTTCCATCAGCTCGCGCTGCAGCGCGGGCAGGTAGTCGGGCGCGTGGCGGCCGTTGCGCTCATGCGCGAGGATGATCTGCAGGCGTTCGCGGGCAATGGCGGCGGATTTCTGGCGCTTGCCGAAAATCATATCGATCAATGACATACTTAACCTCCGAACAGGCGCTTGAGGATGCTCACCTTGGGTGCTTCCAGGAAGCGCATCGGGCGCTCTTCGCCGAGGAAGCGCGAGATCACGTCGCCATAGGCGTCGGCGACGTCGCTGCCCTTCAGGTGGATGGCGGGGGTGCCGGAGTTGGAGGCCTGCAGCACGCTTTGCGATTCGGGAATGACGCCGATCAGCGGCACGCGCAGGATTTCCTTCACGTCATCTACAGACAGCATTTCGCCCTTGTCGACGCGGCCCGGGGAGTAGCGGGTGATCAGCAAGTGCTCCTTGACCGGCTCGCGGCCTTCCTCGGCGCGTTTGGACTTGGACGACAGGATGCCCAGGATGCGGTCGGAGTCGCGCACCGACGACACTTCCGGGTTGGTGACGATCAGCGCTTCGTCGGCGAAGTAGAGCGACATCAGCGCGCCCTTCTCGATGCCGGCGGGGGAGTCGCAGACGATGTAGTCGAAGCCGGCTTCTTCCAGCTCCTTCAGCACCTTTTCCACGCCCTCCAGCGTCAGCGCGTCCTTGTCGCGGGTTTGCGAGGCCGGGAGGATGTAGAGGTTGTCGCAGTGCTTGTCCTTGATCAGGGTCTGGTTCAGGGTGGACTCGCCATTGACCACGTTGATCAGGTCGTACACCACGCGGCGTTCGCAACCCATGATCAGGTCCAGGTTGCGCAGGCCGACGTCGAAGTCGATCACGGCAGTCTTGTGGCCGCGCAGTGCCAGGCCGGAGGCGAAGCTCGCGCTGGTGGTGGTTTTGCCTACGCCACCCTTGCCGGATGTCACAACGATGATTTTTGCCACGGGGCTTTCCTTTGAAAGTGTTACTCGCCGAGCGCGGTCATCACCAGGCGCTCGTTCTCAAGATAGATTTGGGTGGGCTTGCCCAGAATGCTGTCCGGCAAGGCCTGTTCGATGGTGCGGTACACGCCGGCGATGGACACCAGTTCGGCCTCCATGCTGCGGGCGAAGATGCGGGCAGCGTGGTTGCCGCGCGCGCCTGCCAGCGCGCGACCGCGCAAGGGCGCATAAACGTGGATGTTGCCGTCCGCGATGACTTCGGCGCCGGCGCTGACCATCGCCAGCACCACCAGATCTCCGCCTTTGGCGTAGATCTGCTGGCCGGCGCGTACCGGGCGGTCGACGATCATGGTCGGGGCGGCGGCAGGAGATGCAACCGTTTCGACGGCCGGTTTGGCCGCGGGTTCCGCGGCGGCCTGCGCCGAGCGCGGCTGGGCGGCGCTGTTGGCGAAGGCGAGGCCATAACGGCTGGCGACGGCGGCCAGCGCGTTGTCCGGATGGCGCAGCGCCACCGCGCGGATGCCGCGGCGGCTGAGCAGCGGCAGCAGGCGGCCCAGGTCCAGCTCGGCCGGATTGGGCAGCGCCTCCACGTCGAGCACGAAGGCTTCGGCCGGGGCGTCGCTGGTGTCGCCGAAACGCGCGTCCAGCGCCTGGCTCAGTTCGTCCAGGTTGTCGGTGCGCAGCAAGAGCGCCAGCAAGTCCAGGCTGGCGGATTTAATGTCGAAGGCGTTGGCCACGGGGCTCATTGGGCTAGCTTTAATTTTGGTAGATAGATTTCTTCTATGGCGCGAGTGTACTGGCTTGGGCGCGGCCTTTCAATGGCGGCGATCCGTTGGCGGGACATGTCGTGGCGGAGGTCAGACATCGGCGGGCCGGCGCTTGGCCCGGGATGCGGTCATGGTTGTTGCGGCGCGAAAACTACGCGGTGGGATCTTGCCTCGGCGGACAGGTGTGGCGTTGTCATGATTATGGAATAATCGCATGATAAAACCGTGGCGAAATAGCCATTTAGTGCATTGTGCGTTGCGTCAAATTCTTGACTGGGCGAGTTGTCCGGCGTTAAAGTGGAATTGTTGCAATGCAGCATTCGCGGAACAGCGGTGTTGTCGCTGCCGTACCGAGTCGTTGTCTATCCGACATACTAGGAGCCGATCACATGTTTACCACTACCCAGGAACTCTCCGCCCTCGGCCAGTCGCAGTTCGACAAGGCCGTTCGTTTGTCTTCCATCGTCCTGGCCGGCGCCGAGCGTTTCGCCAGCCTGCAGCTGGACCTGTCCCGCAAGCTGCTGAACGACAATGCCGAGACCTTCAAGGCGCTGAGCGAAGTGAAGGACGCCAAGACGCTGGGCGAATTGCAGACCAGCCTGGCGCAGCCGGCGCTGGACCAGGCCTTCTCGGCCGCCCGCAACGTTTACGACGCCGCGCTGACCACCCAGAACGAGCTGAGCAGCTTCGTCGAAGAGCAGATCGCCGAGAACAGCAAGGCGCTGCAATCCGGCCTGGACCGCCTGTCCAAGAACGCGCCGGCCGGCTCCGACGTCGCCGTAGCCGCGTTGAAGACGCTGTTGAACACCTCCACCGCCGCGTTTGAAAGCGTGTCCAAGACCGCGAAGAAAGTGGGCGCCGAAATCGCCGAAGCCGGCGTGGAAGCCGCCACCAACTCCGCGAAGGCCGCCAGCGCCGCCGTTTCCCGCAGCAAGAAGACCACCACTAGCGCCGCCTGATCCCACGCTCTGGTCAAGCCACTCCCGCCGACGGCATGCCGCGGCGGGTTTTTCATTTCCGGGCGTCGTCCCGGCTTTGCAGATAGGCGGCCAGTTCGTTTTGCAGCGCGGCCCAGTCGCGGCTATCCGGCAGCGCGAGCATGATGGTCCTGGCCAGATTGGCGGCGTAATGGACTGCGGTTTCGGGTAGAGGGGCGGAGTAGGGCGGGAGCAGGCCGACGCGCTCGGTCAGATAGGCTTCCGCCAATTGGCGCAGCTTGCCGGCAAGCATCCACTGTTTCTGCAGTATCGCTTCCCACTCCAGCGCGCGCGGCTGGCTGTCGGGTTCGGGCATAGCCGCGCGTCCGGCATGCATCAGAGCATCGAACGCGCGTTGGCAGAAGCGCGCGCTGTGGATGGGGCCGCTGTGCAGCCAGCAGCCGGGCTGGGGCGCCAGTGCGTCGAGCGCCAGACGGGCGGGCGCGCCGGGCGGCGGCGGGTCGCCCACCAGCAGGATGAAGCCGAATTCGGCGCCTGGCGGCGCCCAGCCGCCGGCCAGCTCCACGAAGGAAAGTCCGGCGTCGCGGCAGCGGGCGGCGCGCTCCGCCAGCGCCTGGTCGCCATCGCGGCCCAGATCCAGCCAGCAGTCGGCGAATTCCAGGCCCGCCCAGTCGGCGGGCAGCCGGCCGGGCTGGTCGCCTTCCGGCGCAGCCGCCAGTCCTTGCGCGGCGAGGCGGCGCAAGAACCAGGGAAGGTGGGGGGCTTGTCCCCCGATGCGGTAGGAAACGACCATCATTCGGATACCACGGACCACCATGAAGCGAGGTTGCATGGGAAGCGTGGCAGATAACGCCGGCCACGGCAAACCATTATCCCGTGGAAGATGAGTGTTGTGCAATGCAGCATGCGCCTGGCGATAAAAAAACCGGCCATGAGGCCGGTTTGTTTCGCGGGGAACGGCTTACTTGCCGAAGCGCTCGATGCCTTCGACCAGTTCGGTCTTGGCGTCTTCCAGCGTGCCCCAGCCCTGGATCTTGACCCATTTGCCTTTTTCCAGATCCTTGTAGTGCTCGAAGAAGTGCACCATCTGCGCGCGCAGCAGCTCCGGCAGATCTTCCAGCTTCTGGATGGACTTGTACATCGGGCACAGCTTTTCGACCGGAACGGCGACCAGCTTGGCGTCCACGCCGCCGTCGTCTTCCATCTTGATCAGGCCCAGCGCGCGACAGCGCACCACCACGCCCGGCGGCAGCGGGAACGGGGTCACCACCAGCACGTCGACCGGATCGCCGTCGCCGGCCAGGGTTTGCGGCACGAAGCCGTAGTTGGCCGGGTACATCATGGAGGTGCCCATGAAGCGGTCAACCACCAGCGTGTTCCATTCCTTGTCGAATTCGTACTTGATCGGAGCGGCGTTGGCGGAGATTTCGATGACGACGTTGAAGTCGCCCGGCATGTCTTTGCCCGGGCCGATGCTTGCGAGGTTCATTGCGCGCAATCCTTCGTGTATTGAGTAATTAAACGGGTTTAACCGGCCGATTATATCAGCTGCTGCCTGCGCTGTGCCCGCAAGGTATAATCGGCCGTTTGACGCCATTCACGCGAGGAAAAACGCGCCGATGCTGGACAAGCTGATCACCGAACTGGACAAGGGCCTGCGCACATTGTGCGCGCCGGCGCACAGCGCCCGCGCGCATCCGGACCAGGGCGTCGACGAGGCCGATCTCTCCGCGGCCGAGAAGCGCCACGCGCTGGGGCTGATGCGAGTCAACCACTGCGGGGAAGTGTGCGCGCAGGCCTTGTATCAAGGCCAGGCGCTGACCGCGCGCGATCCGTCCGCGCGCGAAGCCCTGAGGCAGGCGGCGCAGGAGGAGGTGGAGCACCTGGCCTGGACCGAGCGCCGCATCCGCGAGCTGGGCGGCCGCCCCAGCTTGCTCAACCCGCTGTGGTACACCGGCTCGCTGGCGCTGGGCGTCGCGGCCGGCGTGCTGGGCGACAAGTGGAACCTGGGCTTTCTGCAGGAAACCGAGCGCCAGGTCGGCGCGCATCTGGACAGCCATCTGAGCGCGCTGCCCGAGGGCGACGCCAGGAGCCGCGCCATCGTCAGCCAGATGCGCGACGACGAGCTGCAGCATGCCGAGATGGCGCATGAGCTCGGCGCGGCGGAACTGCCCGCGCCCTTGAAGGCGGCGATGAAGCTGTCGGCCAAGGTGATGACCGGCAGCAGCTACCGTCTCTAAGAACCTGTTCAAAGTCTGCTGCGCTTCGGCGATACGGCGTTGAAAACAAGCTCAAAATGCTCATGTACCACTTGTACATTCCGCTTTTTCGCTCGTTTTCGCCTTGTCTCGCTCTTGCCCGCGAGACTTTGAACAGTTTCTAAGCGCGCGTTCCAAGCGGACGCAGCATCCTGTCAGCCGGCCTTGCGCCGGCTTTTTGTTTGTTCTGCCTCAAACTTGTTTCGGATTCGCGATGCTGGATTCATATCCTGTCAACGCGCCTTCCGCTTGCTTGATCAAGGTCTACCAGCCGTCTCCGCGCTTGCCCTATAAACAATCCCAATAGCAAGCGGCCGCGTCTTCGGCCCGGCTCGTACGGAGCCGGCGTGGCGGCCGCGGGGAGTGGGATATGTGGACTTTCTGGGTTGAATTCGCGCTGCTGTTGACGGCGATACTGATCGGCATCCGGCGCGGCGGCGTGGCGTTGGGAATGATAGGCGGGCTAGGCGTGGCCGTGCTGGCCTTCGTATTCCGGGTGGCGCCGGCCGAGCCGCCGATCACTGTGATGCTGATCATCCTGGCGGTGGTGACGGCCTCGGCCACGCTGCAAGTGGCGGGCGGGCTGGATTTCCTGGTGCAGCAGGCGGAAAAAGTCATGCGCAAGCATCCGCAGCAGATCACCTTCCTCGCTCCCTTGTCCACCTTTCTGCTGACGATGTGCGTCGGCACCGGGCATGCGGTGTATTCGCTGCTGCCGGTGATCGCCGATGTGTCCTTGAAAACCAAGATCCGGCCGGAGCGGCCGATGGCCATGGCCAGCGTCGCCTCGCAGATGGGCATCACCGCCAGCCCGGCGGCGGCTGCCGTGACGTCCTTGCTGGCGATGACGGCAAAAAGCAGCCAGCCGCTGACGCTGTGGCAAATCGTGATGGTTACGATTCCGGCCGGTTTGATCGGCGTGCTGGCCGCGGCCTTCTGGAGCCTGAAGCGCGGCGCCGAGCTGGATCAGGACCCGGAATACCAGGCGCGGCTGCAGGACCCGGATTTCCGCGCCTCGATAGAAAAATCCGTCACCACCTTGGACAAGACCTTGCCCGCCCACGCCAAGCCGGCGGTGATCCTGTTCTTCTCCGGCATCCTGCTGGTGGTGTTGCTGGCCTTGTTCCCGCACTGGCTGCCGGCGGACGGCAAGGGCAAGACGGTGCCGATGACGACAGCGGTGCAGTTCGTGATGCTGGCCTTCGGCGCTTTCATCCTGTTTCTGTCCAAGGCCAAGGCCGCCGCGATCGCCCGCTCCGAGGTATTCACCGCCGGCATGATCGCCGTGGTGTCCATTTTCGGCATCGCCTGGATGAGCGACACCTTCGTCAAAGCCAATGAAGCCTTTCTTGTCGACAACATCAAGGTGATGGTGGCCTACGCGCCGTGGACTTTCGCGCTGGCGATGTTCGCGGTGTCCGCCTTCGTCAAGAGCCAGGCCGCCACCTTGACCATCATGGTGCCGTTCGGTTTGGCGCTGGGCCTGACGCCGCACCAACTGCTGGCCATCATGCCGTCCTGCTACGCCTATTTCTTTTTCGCCTTTTATCCCAGCGATTTGGCGGCCATCAATATGGACCGCAGCGGCACCACCCGCATCGGACGTTACCTGCTCAACCACAGCTTCATGATGCCGGGGTTGATTGGCGTGGGGGTATCGACGGTGGCGGCTTATGCATTGACGCATTTTTATTTCTGACGAGGGGGAGTCCGTGAAGACTTACCAAGCAGATGTAGTGATAGTCGGCGCCGGCGGCGCCGGATTGCGGGCGGCCATCGCCGCCGCCCAGTTGGATCCCAAGCTCAAGATCGCGCTGGTGTCCAAGGTGTATCCGATGCGCAGCCACACCGTGGCGGCCGAAGGCGGCTCGGCGGCGGTCAAGCAGGATCACGACAGCTTCGATGCCCACTTCCACGACACCGTCGCAGGCGGCGACTGGCTGTGCGAGCAGGACGTGGTGGAGTATTTCGTCCGCCAATGCCCGGAGGAAATGGTGCAGCTGGAGCATTGGGGCTGTCCGTGGAGCCGCAAGGACGACGGCAGCGTCAACGTGCGCGCCTTCGGCGGCATGAAGATTGAGCGGACCTGGTTCGCCGCCGACAAGACCGGCTTCCACATGCTGCACACCTTATTCCAGACATCGATCCAATTCCCGAACATCCAGCGCTTCGACGAATACTTCTGCGCCGACCTGATCGTCGATGACGGCCAGGCGCGCGGCGTGCTGGCCATCGAGATCGCCAGCGGCGAAAGCCTGCTGATCGAAGCCGGCGCAGTGGTGATGGCCACCGGCGGGGCGGGGCGGGTATTCCGAGAGAACACCAACGGCGGCATCGTCACCGGCGACGGCATGGCGCTGGCCTACCGCCACGGCGTGCCGCTCAGGGACATGGAGTTCGTCCAGTACCACCCCACTTGCATGCCGCGCACCGGCCTGTTGTTTACCGAGGCCTGCCGCGGCGAGGGCGGTTTGCTGATCAACAAGGACGGCTACCGCTATTTGCAGGACTACGGCCTGGGGCCGGCCGAGGACAAGCCACGCAACAAGTTCATGGAACTCGGCCCGCGCGACCGCTTGAGCCAAGCCTTCTGGTACGAGCAGCAGAAGGGCCGCACCGTGGAAGGCCCATGGGGCTCGGCGGTGTATCTGGACCTGCGCCATCTGGGCCACGCCAAGCTGCGCGAGCGCTTGCCGCAAATCTGCGAGCTGGCCGAGGAATTCCTCGGCATCGATCCGGCCAAGGAACCTATCCCGGTGCGCCCGGCGGTGCACTACACCATGGGCGGCATCCTGGTGGATGGCCATTGCGCCGCGCCCATGCCCGGCCTGTACGCGGCGGGAGAGTGTTCCAGCGTCGGCATTCACGGCGCCAACCGGCTGGGCTCCAATTCGCTGGCCGAGTTGTCGGTGTTCGGCAAGGTGGCCGGCATCGAGGCCGCGCGCTTCGCCCGCGACAGCAAGCCCGCCAGACGCGAGCGGCTGCTGAAACAGGCTGAAGCAGCGGAGGCCCGCCTGCATGCGTTGCGGGCCAAGGACGGCACGGAACGCATCGCAGATTTACGGCGCGAGATGGCGGAAACGATGGAGGCCGGCTGCGGCATCTATCGGATGGAAGACAGCATGCGCGCTACTTGCGACAAGCTGGCCGAGCTGAAGCAGCGCTTTAACAACGTTAAGGTGGAAGACAAGTCCAGCGTGTGGAATAGCGACTGGCTGCTGGCCATCGAGCTGGGTTACCAGCTGGACGTGGCCGAGGCGATGGCGCACTCGGCGCTGCAACGCCGCGAATCGCGCGGCGCCCACCAGCGACTGGATGGCTATGAGCGACGCGACGATGCCAACTTCCTCAAACACAGCCTCGCCATCCATCAGGCAGGCGCCGCGCCGCGAATAGCCTACGGCGCGGTGAGGATCACCACCTCCCAGCCTGGCGTGCGGGCGTACGGCGCGGCGGGCGAAGCCGCGGAAAAAGGAGAGCGGGCATGACGGACCAGACGATCAAGATCGAGGTGCTGCGTTACCGGCCGGAGCAGGACAAGGAACCATGGCTGCAAGGCTTCGATGTGCCGTATAGCGACGACATGTCGGTGCTGCAGGGCCTGCAGTACATCCGCGATTATCTCGATGGCACCTTGGCCTTCCGCTGGTCCTGCCGCCAGGCCATCTGCGGCAGTTGCGGCATGATGGTGGACGGCGTGCCCAAGCTCGCCTGCAAGACCTTCCTGCGCGACCACCCCGGCAAGGTGCGCATCGAGCCCTTGAACCACTTTCCGATAGAGCGCGATCTGGTGGTGGTGCTAGACGATTTCATGGACAAGCTGGAAAGCATCACGCCCTATATCGTGCCCAAGGAAGACAAGCCCTTGTCCGAGGGCGAGTACAAGCAGACGCCGGCACAGATGGACTGGTATGCCCAGTTCAGCGGCTGCATCAACTGCCTGCTGTGCTACGCCGCCTGTCCGCAGTATGGGCTCAACTCTGACTTCCTCGGCCCCGGCGCCATCGCGCTCTTGCACCGCTACAACCAGGACAGCCGCGACGGCGCGTCCGAGCTGCGGATGGAGCTGCTGGCGGCGCAGGAGGGCGTGTTCAACTGCACGGCTGTCGGCTACTGCTCGGAAGTCTGCCCCAAGGCGGTGGACCCGGCCAATGCGGTGAACCTGAACAAGACGGCGGTGGCCAAGGATTATTTCCTGCGATTCGCCAGGCCGAAGGGAGCATGCAAATGAGCAAGCGCAAGCCTTATGTCCGGCCCATGGACGGCTGGTGGAAGAAGAACCCTTATTTCATCGAGTACATGATCCACGAGGGCACGGCGTTGTTCGTCGCCGCCTACGCTTTCGTGCTGCTGTGCGGCCTGTGGCGGCTGAGCCAGGGCGAGGCGGCGTGGAATGGTTTCATGGCGGCGCTGCAGAGTCCGCCGGCGCTGCTGTTTCACCTGATCCTGTTGTTGATGATCGGATACCACGGCTACACCTGGTTCAAGATCATGCCGCGCACCTTGCCGCCGGTGATCATAGGCGGCAGGCGCGTTTCCGCCGCCGCGATCACCGCCGGCGGCTTCGCCGCCACCTTGCTGGCCAGCCTGGCGCTGCTGGGCATCGTCTGGGGGATCTCGCAATGAACAAGCGACAATTGAAGCGTTCCCATGCGCCCATCTTTTGGGGGCTGTTCGGCGCCGGCGGCATGCTGGCGGCGCTGTTCGGGCCGATGCTGGTTTTACTCACCGGCTTTGCCGCGCCGCTGGGCTGGCTGCCGGTCAAGGCCGCCAGTTACCAGGGCATGCTGGCGCTGGCGCAGAGTCTGATCGGCAAGGCGGTTTTGTGGATATTGATCAGCCTGCTGCTGTGGCATGCGGCGCACCGCATCTACCACAGCCTGCACGATGTCGGCGTCCATGGCGGGCCGTTGGCCAAGGCGCTGACCTACGGCGTGGCGGCGGCGGGCACGCTGGCGGCGCTTGGGCTGCTGGCGCGGATTTGATTAGGGCGCAAGCGGCTAAGTAGCAATACTTAACCTATGGGGTTGAGGCGGCCTGCCTACCATCCTGTGCTTATAGTGAAGCAATGTATATGTATTTATCATTTAAAATATACTGGTGCTTCCTATTTCCGGATGGCGGCTCGGGTTTTGCTGGCTGGAACGCGGACGTGGCACTGGTTGAGAGGAGAGTGCCATGTCCATCAGCGCCATCAGCAACCCCTTCTCGTCCATTGGCTACGCGCCTGCGATCAATCCGCTTTCACCTCCGCTGGCCCAGAATGGCGCTGATGCGTCGCAGACCGTTGGCGCTCCTTCTGGCGGCCAATCTGCCGGCGGCTTCGGCCAAAGCGTCGTGCTGGCTTTGCAGCTGAGCGGGATCAATGTGTCGGCCTCGAGCGCGGCGGGGGAGTCCGGGCCTGGCGCGGTCGGCGGGGCATCCGGCGAGACCCAGGCCGGCGCGGCCCAGCAGGCGCTTCATACCTTTGTCCATGCGGTATACCAGGCAGTGCAGGCCGAGAGTTTCTCCAGCGGCGATTCCGGCGGGGGCTTGGGCTCGCCATCCGATGGGTATGGCGCGTTTCAGGACAATCTGCAGAAGCTGCTGAAGGATGTCGGCAACGGCGTGCAGAGCAGCGCCACGCAGAACCTGGCTTCGGCCTTCCGCGATCTGCAGCATTCGCTGGGCGGCTCGGCCGCCGCCTCCATGTCGCGGCAGGGCTCATTGCATGATTTTCTGCAAAATCTGGTCACCCTGCAAAACAGCCCGCTGAACTCGTCGGGGGCTCTGGGCTCTCTGGTCAACACTTCCGCCTGAGTTTGATTGGTGGCCAGGATGGGCCGATGCTGATCAACCTTGCGTAATGGCCATTTTGATGTTTTCCTTGAATTAACAAAGATTTGCATTTTGTTGCTGTGCTTCGCAGTCTGGGTGCCGATATACCGATATCAGCGCAGGCTGGGCGTGGGCCATTCGGTTCTTCCTTGGAAGGAGAGCGTCATGTCAGTTAGTTCTCTCGGCAATAGCTCCATTTCTTTGCAGTACACGCAAGTGGACATACAGGAAAGCTTCTCTTCGGATTCGGGACAGTCGGCGGGCAGCGGCGCCGTCCAGGGCGGCGGCGGCCATCACCACCGGGGAGGCGGCGGCCAGTTCGCGCAGAGCGTGTTGCAGGCCTTGCAGCAATCAGGCTTGCTGCAGCAGGCTTCGTCCGGCTCCTCCAGCGACGGCAGCGGGGCATCCGACAGCGGCAGCGACGGCGCCGTAGGCGCGGCCGGCAGCAGCCAGCAGGCGATACACACCTTCATGCATTCGCTGTTCCAGGCCTTGCAGCAGGAGGGCGCGTCTTCCTCCGGCGCCTCGGCTTCGGCCTCCGACAATGACGGCGATGTCGACACCGGAGGACGGGATCAGGATGGCGGCGCGGCGGTCGGCGGCTACAGCGGTTTGCAGAACAATCTGCAGCAACTGCTGCAAGACCTTGCCAATGGCACGCAAAACAATGCCACCTCGGGCATCCAGTCCGCGTTCCAGAGCCTGCAGCAGGCGCTGGGGCTGACCTCGGGACAGTCTGGGCAGTCTTCTTCGTTGCAGGCGTTCCTGCAGAATCTGGCCAAGGATCTGCAGCAGAACCAGCCCGGCGCCAATGCCGGCGTCGGCGCTTTGCTGAGCACTTCCGCCTGACCAGGTTGCCCCGCGCGGGGCGCCGGGTCGGGATGGAAAAAGGCCGGGGGAAACCCCGGCCTTTTTCCTGTCCGGGGCAGCGGCTCAGCGCTTGTTGCGCGAGGGCAGGCTGGTCAGCACGCCCAGGCCGATGATGGCGACGCTGATCAGGCCGGTGGTCACTTCGCCCAACTCAACGTGCAGGGCGGCGGCGAACATGATGGCCACCAGCGCGGCGATCGCCCAGAACGCCGAAACTTCCAGGTATTTGAACTGGCCCATCACATCGCGCTCCACCAGGTAGAGGGTCAGCGAGCGCACGAACATCGCGCCTATCCCCAGGCCGGCGGCGATCAGCCAGAAATCGTTGGTGATGGCGAAGGCGGCGATCACGCCGTCCATCGAGAAGCTGGCGTCCAGCACCTCCAGATAGACGAAGCCGATCAGGCCGTTTTTGGCCGCGGCGGTCTGGATGTCCACGCCGCCGAACAGCTGCTTGAACATGTGCAGCACCATGAACGCCACATAGCCCCAGAAGCAGCTGCTGATGAAAGCCATTCGTTGGCCGGCCGGCAGCAGCGCGGCGATGGCGGCGACGACGACAATGGTGACCAGCGATTGCGCGTTTTCCACGCTGCCCAGCTTGGCCAGCAGCGGCTCGATGCCGGGCAGCCAGTGTTCATCCTTCTCGTGCTTGACGAAATATTCAATCACCACCATCAGCAGGAAGGTGGCGCCGAAGCCCATGATCATCAGGTGGCTGTCGTGCATGATCTGCTGGTAGCGCTCCGGCTGCTTGGTGGCCACCGCGAAGGCCTCGGCCAGCGACACGCCGCCGGCGGTAGAGACGATCAACAGCGGGAACAACACGCGCATGCCGAACACGGCCACCGCGATGCCGACGGTCATGAAGATCTGCCGCCAGCGATGGCTCATCGCCTTGAGCACGGTGGCGTTGACCACCGCGTTGTCGAAGGAGACGCTGGTTTCCAGCACCGCCAGCACCGCGGCGGTCAGCAGGAAGGCGCCGGCCAGCTCGACGCCGCCGCGCGCATGGCCGTACCAGGCGACGGCGGCCAGCACGACGATGCCGAACAGCAGCGAGCCGCGAAAATAGGAAAATGTGGAACGCATGGGATTAACCTGAGCAAGTGCGGCGTCGCCGCTGTTTTTTTTGAATGCATGAACGGCCGGAAGACCGGCCGTCGCGCGGGCAATTATATGACGCCGTCAGCGCTTGCGCATCAGCGCGCGCCTGCCGCGCGGGCCAGGCACTGGCGGTAGCGGCCGTCCACCCGCTTGGCGAACCACTCGGTGGTCAGCTTGCGGCTGATCTTGGGGCTTTTCAGGTCGATCTGCGGCATCCGTTCGCGCGGCAGCGCGCGGCCGGCCTGCCTGTCCGCCAGCGCGAACACCTGGCGGTAGAGCGGGGTCTGGCCGAAGGCGGCGTTCTTTTCCAGCCGCAGGTCGCGCTGGATGGCGGCGGCGCCCATGCCCAGCCGACCGGACAGCGACAGCGCCGCCTGCTGGCTGCCGGAGGCGGCATTGCCCTGGTAGTTCAACAAGTCGCCGTCCAGCGCCAGCTTGCGGCCGGAGAGCCGGGACAGCGCGGCCTGGAAGGCGGCGTTGCGGCTGCTGTAGCGGCCGGCGTTGAAGTCGGCGAAACGGTACAGCATGTCCTGGTACGGGGCGGGATACTGCAGCAGGATGGCCGCGCCGAAATAGACGCCGCCGCGGCGGCTGAACACCTCGTGGCGGATGCTGCCCTGCACCGGATAGGGGTAGGGCCAGACTCTGGCGTGGCCTTCGGCGAATTCGACGCTGACCTGCATCGGGCCGCCGGTGCGTATCGGATTCTTCATGTCCAGCGGCAGGCCCAGCTTCTGCGCTTCGCGCGACATGTCCTCGTACAACAGGTTCATCTCGCGCTCGGTGCGTAGATTGTCTATCCGCGTCTTGTAGCTTTGGCCATTGGGCGAGGTTTTCAGCAGCGCGCCTTTCACCACAGTCAGCGGCACCAGGTAGCGGTGGGCGCGCTCTTCTATCTTGCCCCAGACGATCTTGGGCAGGCCAGGCACCGCCGGGTCAGCCTGCCAGCTGGATTCCTGCTCGATCACCGCCGCCAGCGCGCAGGCGTTGTCGGCGGTGGCGGGAATCTGCAGATGGCGGAAGGCTCCGTCGATGTCGGCGATCCAGCCCTGGCGGTCGCGCGCATTGCCCGGCACGGCTGCGGCGATGAAGGCGCGCGAGGCCGGCGGCGGCTTGGGCGGGCTGACGGGCGGCGTTGCGGGAGCGGCGGGCGGCGGCTCGACGATAGCGGGCTGCTGGGGCAGCGGTTCCGCCGGCGGCGGCGCGGCTTCGGGCAGGAGCGCCGGCGCGGAAGACGGCAGGGGGCGGGTGCCGGCGCAAGCGGCCAGCAGCGCGCATAACAGCATCAGGCTGATTGTTCTCATTGTATCTGGAGCGAGGGTGCGACAGCGGCGAGCTTAGGCCAAGCCGCCGCCGCGGGCAAGCGGAGCCTGGCGGGCCATTCGCGCTCGGCCCGCGCGGGCGGTCAGCGCGGCGGCAGGTAGGCGGCCGGATCCACCACCCGGGTGCCCAGCCGCAGCTCGAAGTGCAGCATCACCCGGTTGGCGCCGGAGTCGCCCATGGTGGCGATCTGTTGGCCGGCGCTCACTTGCTGGCCTTCCTGCACCAACAGCTTCTGATTGTGGGCGTAGACGGTCAGCGTGTTTTCATTGTGCTTGACGATCAGCAGATTGCCGTAGGCGCGTATGCCTTTGCTGGCGTATATCACCTTGCCGGCGGCGGCGGCGCGCACCGGGTCGCCGGCCTTGCCGGCCAGATCGAGCCCCTTGTTGCGGTTGCCGTCGAAGCCGGAAATCAGCGCGCCGTCGGCCGGCCATTGCAGTTTGATGTCCAGCTTCGCCGGCGGCGGGGCCGGCCTGGTCTCCGCCGGCTTCGACGCCGCAGGCTTGCCGGCGCCGGATGGAGCGGGCTTGGCCGCGCCGCTTGGCGGCTGAACCCGCAGCAACTGGCCGGCCTGGATGCTGGAGCGGTCGGCCAACTGGTTCCAGCGCGCCAGGTTGGCGACGCTCTGCTTGTTCTGGCGGGCGATGCGGTACAGCGTGTCGCCCGGCTGCACGCGGTAATAACCCGCCGGCGCAGGCGCGCTCGGCGAGGACGGGGTGGCGCAGGCAGCCAGCAATAAGCTGCTACAAAGAATAAGGGTACGCAAGGACATGGTTTGGGATTCTATCACCGTCCGCTGTCCGGGCTGCTGTCCGGGCGCGGGGAGGAACGGGGCTTCGCGATGAGGAAATGGTTTTGGCTTGGCTTGTGCTGCATAGGTTCCCTTTGTCGGGCGGAGCCATCAATCAACTTGTATACCGTGGATTACCCGCCCTTCGTGATCCGCGAAGGCGCCGACCGTCCCCCCCATGGCATCGCCGTAGAGTTGCTGGCGCAGGCGTTGGCGCGCAGCGGAGTGCGCGCGCAATATGTCGATCTGCCCTGGAAGCGGGCGCAGATGCAGGTGCAGGCTGAGGGAAGCGGCTGCCTGCTGCCGCTGACCCGTTCGCCCAAGCGCGAAGATACCTACCGCTGGGTGGGGCTGATAGACGAGAGCAGCCAATCGCTGTTCGTGGCCGCCGGCAGCAAGCTGCAGCTTCGCGGCGTGGCGGATCTGAAGGGCTTGCGCGTGGTGACGCTGCTCGGCTCGTCGATGGCGGACTGGCTGCGGCAGCATCAGGTGGCGTTTTCCGAGCTGCCGACTACCGAGGACGCCTACCGCGAGCTCAGCAGCGGCGTGGCCGAGGCTTGGGCGGTGCATAGTCCGGTGGCGCGCTACATGGTGAAGAAGCAGGGCAGCGGCGGCGTGCCGATACGCGAGGCCCTGAAATTGCAGAGCACCGGCATCTACCTGGCCTGCAGCCGGAATATGCCGGAAGACGTGGCGCAAAAACTGGGCGTCGCGCTCAAGCAGCTGCGCGACGACGGTACCAGTGCTCGCATCGTGGCGCGCTATCTGGACTGAGGGCGGCAAAAAGCCCCCGCGGGCGGGGGCTTGGCGATGCGCAGCGGATCAGCGGCTGATCGGCTTGTAGCGGATGCGCTTGGGCTTGGCGCCTTCCTCGCCCAGGCGCTTCTTCTTGTCGGCCTCGTATTCCTGATAGTTGCCGTCGAAGAAGGTCCACTGCGAATCGCCTTCCGCCGCCAGGATGTGGGTGGCGATGCGGTCCAGGAACCAGCGGTCGTGAGAGATCACGAACACGGTGCCGGCGTATTCCAAGAGCGCGTCTTCCAGCGCGCGCAGGGTTTCCACGTCGAGGTCGTTGGACGGTTCGTCAAGCAAGAGCACGTTGCCGCCCTTGAGCAGGGTCTTGGCCAGGTGCAGGCGGCCGCGTTCGCCGCCGGACAGCATGCCCACCTTCTTCTGCTGGTCGGCGCCCTTGAAGTTGAAACGGCCGAGGTAAGCGCGGCTGGACATCTCGAAGCGGCCGACGGTCAGGAGGTCGGCGCCGGCGGCCACGTCCTCGAACACGGTCTTGTCGCCGTCCAGGCCTTCGCGGCTCTGTTCGACGAAGGCCATCTGCACGGTCTGGCCGATCTTCACCTCGCCGCTGTCCGGCTGTTCCTTGCCGGCGATCATCTTGAACAGCGTCGATTTGCCGGCGCCGTTGGGGCCGATGATGCCGACGATGGCGCCCGGCGGAGCCTTGAAGCTCAGATTGTCGATCAGCAGGCGGTCGCCGAAGCCCTTGGACACGCCGTCGAACTCGATTACCTCGTTGCCCAGGCGCTCGGCCACCGGGATGAAGATTTCCTGGGTCTCGTTGCGTTTCTGGGTTTCGAAGCTGGACAGTTCCTCGAAGCGGGCGATACGCGCCTTGGACTTGGCCTGGCGGCCCTTGGGGTTCTGGCGTACCCATTCCAGCTCCTGCTTCATCGCCTTCATGCGGGCGCCTTCGCTCTTGGCTTCCTGCGCCAGGCGCTCTTCCTTCTGCTCTAGCCAGGACGAGTAGTTGCCCTTCCACGGGATGCCTTCGCCGCGGTCCAGCTCCAGGATCCATTCGGCGGCGTTGTCGAGGAAGTAGCGGTCGTGGGTGACGGCCACCACGGTGCCGGGGAAGCGCACCAGGAACTGCTCCAGCCACTCCACCGATTCGGCGTCCAGGTGGTTGGTCGGCTCGTCAAGGAGCAGCATGTCCGGCTTGGACAGCAACAGCTTGCACAGCGCCACGCGGCGCTTCTCGCCGCCGGACAGCGGGCCGATCTTGGCGTCCCATGGCGGCAGGCGCAGCGCGTCGGCGGCCAGTTCCAGCTGCAGCGCCACATTGTCGCCGGCGCCGGCGGAGATGATGGCTTCCAGCTTGGCTTGCTCTTCGGCCAGCGCGTCGAAGTCGGCGTCCGGTTCGGCGTAGGCGGCGTACACTTCCTCCAGGCGCTTTTGCGCGCCCATCACGTCGCCCATGCCGCTTTCCACTTCTTCGCGCACGGTCTTGTCATTGTCCAGCTTCGGCTCCTGTTCCAGGTAGCCGATCTTGACGCCGGCCAGGTGCTGCACCTCGCCGTCGTATTCCTTGTCCACGTTGGCCATGATGCGCAGCACGGTGGATTTGCCCGCGCCGTTCAGGCCCAAGAGGCCGATCTTGGCGCCGGGGAAGAAACTGAGGGAAATATCCTTGATGATTTGCCGCTTGGGCGGGACGATCTTGCTCACGCGGAGCATCGACATCACGTATTGGGCCATGAGTGCGTTCACATTGGTTGGATGGGGCTAATCGGCGATTATAACGAAATCCGCGCGGGTCCAGCGCTCCGGATGAGCGCCGGTGCGGCGGTCAGCGGCAATTTTCGCGGAAGCTCAGCAGCATGTTCATCGCCAGAGTCGGCCGCTCCGCCAGCCGCGTGGGCTGGAAGTCAGGGCCGTAGACGTCGACGAAGCCAGGCTGTCTGCGGATGGCTTCATCGTCCAGCCGAGTGAAGCCCATGCGCCAGTTGGCGAAACTGCGCCGTTCGATGTCCTCGAGCAGGATTTCTATCAGATGGTGGTGGCGGGGGTCGTCCAGAATGCGCTGGTAGGTTTCGGCGACTGCTTCGGCTTCGCCTTCCAGCACCTGGATGAAGTTGCCGGGGCCATATAGCAGCACGCCGCTGATGTCGTTCTGCAGGTTGTGGCGCACGCAGGACTCAAGCAAGGTTTCCAGTTCCGCGTTGCTCAGCTCCCGTCGGGCGGTGCTGACGTAGATCAGGTGCTGCAGTGCCATGGCGAATGTCCTCGGCTGAAGGGGCGGACGCTATCGATCGCAGCAGCATAGCAAAATCTTCGCGCCTGGTGCGGGATGGCCGCGCCGTCCATCCGCATGGCCAGGGGGGTTACAGCGCCAGCGCCAGCGCGGCGGTGGCCAGCATCGCGAATGCGCAGGCCACCTTGGCCACCGCGCCGACGATGAAGCCGATGAAGGTGCCGACGCCGACCTTGCCGGCTTGGAACGCATCCTTGCGGGCGATGAATTCGCCGACGACGGCGCCGAGAAGCGGGCCGAGAATGACGCCGGCGATGCCGAAGAACATGCCGACCAGGCTGCCGATGAAGGCGCCCCACAGCGCCTGGCGGCTGGCGCCGGTGGCCTTGGCTCCCAGCAGGCCGGCGACGAAATCTATCAGCAGGCCCAGCGCGGCCAGCACCGCGAGCACGGTCAGGCTGACGGCGCCGAGGTGGTTGAAGCCGTCCAGCCAGGACGCCAGCAGCAAGCCGCCGAACATCAGCGGCAGGCCGGGAATGGCGGGCAGGATGGTGCCGGCGAGGCCGGCCAGCACCATCAGCGCGGCCGCGATATAGCCGAGTATTTCCATGCGTTTACTCCGCCTCGGGGTTGCCGGTGTAGGAGGCCAGCAGCTCGCGCTGCGCGCAATGCGGCTTGCCGCGGCTGGAGCGGCGCTTGTAGCCGCCGTCGGACAGCATCTCCCAGCTGTTGACGTTGTCTTCCAGGTACAGGCGCAGTGCCTCCTTGATGATGCGGCGCTTCAGCTTGCTGTCCAGGATCGGCGCGCAGGTTTCGATGCGGCGGAAGAAGTTGCGGCTCATCCAGTCGGCGCTGGACATCAGCAGGTCTTCCTTGTGGTCGTTGTAGAAATAGAAGATGCGGGGATGTTCGAGGAAGCGGCCAACGATGGAGCGCACCGAGATGTTGTCCGACAGGCCCGGCACGCCGGGGCGCAGCGCGCACACGCCGCGGACGATCAACTGTACCTTCACGCCGGCCTGGCTGGCGCGGTACAGCGCGTGGATCACCTGCGGCTCTAGCAGCGAGTTCATCTTGGCGATGATCTGCGCCGGCTTGCCGGCCTGCGCGTGCTCGGTCTCGCGCTGTATCGCCTCCATGATCATGCTGTGCAGCGTGAACGGGCTCTGGTACAGCCGTTTCAGGCTGCCGGCGCGGCCCAGGCCGGTCAGCTGGATGAAGATGTCGTTGACGTCGCTGGCGATTTCCTCGTTGCAGGTCAACAGGCCGAAGTCGGTGTACAGCCGCGCGGTGCGCGGGTGGTAGTTGCCGGTGCCCAGATGCACGTAACGGTGCAGGCCGGGGTCTTCGCGGCGCACCACCATCAGCATCTTGGCGTGCACCTTGTAGCCGATGACGCCG
The DNA here is from genome assembly GCF_039708975.1 of Chromobacterium indicum. NCBI lineage: Bacteria > Pseudomonadati > Pseudomonadota > Betaproteobacteria > Neisseriales > Chromobacteriaceae > Chromobacterium > Chromobacterium indicum. The sequence continues at coordinate 141,889 of NZ_JAYFSJ010000003.1, read as the reverse complement.
TACACGACGTGGGCGCCGGCGTCTTCCAGCCGGCTTGCCCAACCGATGTTGGCTTCTTCGTCGAAGCGGGCCATCAGCTCCACCACCACCGTCACCTGCTTGCCGGCGCGGGCGGCGGCGATCAGCGACTCCATCAGCACCGAGTCGGTGCCGGTGCGGTACACCGTCATCTTGATCGCCACCACGTGCGGATCGGTCGCCGCCTGGGTCAGGAAGTCGATCACCGGCTGGAAGCTCTGGTACGGGTGGTGCAGCAGGATGTCGCCCTTGCGTATCGTTTCGAACAGCGGCGACGACTTCGATTTTTTCTGCAGCGGCAGCGGCAGCGTGGGGGTGAACGGCGCGAACTTGAGGTCGGCGCGGTCCACCAGATCGGGCACCTGCATCAGCCGCACCAGGTTCACCGGGCCGTTGACGCGGTAGACGTCGCGCGGCTGCAGATTGAACTGGGTCAGCAGGAAGGATTCCATGTGCTGCGGGCAGGTGTCGGCGATTTCCAGCCGCACCGCGTCGCCGAACTGGCGTTGGCGCAATTCGCCCTGCAGCGCGGTGCGCAGGTTCTTGAAATCGTCGTCGTCGACCGACAGCTCGCTGTCGCGGGTCACCCGGAACTGGTAGCAGCCCTTGACCGTCATGCCGGGGAACAGCTCATGCACGTGCGAGTGCAGTATCGACGACAGGAACACGAAGCAGTGCGGGCGGCCGTCGCAGACGTCGGCCGGCAGCTTGATCACCCGCGGCAGGATGCGCGGCGCCTGCACGATGGCGGTGCCGGAGGCGCGTCCGAAAGCGTCGCGGCCTTCCAGCTCCACTGCGAAGTTCAGCGACTTGTTCAGCACCTTGGGGAAGGGGTGGGATGGATCGAGACCGATCGGGGTCAGGATGGGCATCAGCTCGCGGAAGAAATAGTTTTTCACCCATTCCTGCTGTTGCTCGGTCCACTCGCTGCGGCGCAGGAAGACGATGCCTTGCTCGCGCAGCGCCGGGAACAGCACTTCGCTCATCACCGCGTATTGATCGCGCACCAACTGGTGGCTGGCGCGGGCCACCTTGACCAGCGCCTGCTCCGGCGTGGAGCCGTCGGCCAGGATGCGGTCCGGCGTGGCGTGGGACGCATCCTGCAGCCAGGCGACGCGGACCTCGAAGAATTCGTCGAGATTGGAGGAGACAATGCAGAGGAACTTCAGGCGTTCCAGCAGCGGCAGGTCCGGGTCCTCCGCCTGGGCCAGGACCCGGCGGTTGAATTCTATCAGTCCCAGTTCACGGTTCAGCAGCAGGTCTTGCGGTTGTGACATACGGTAGCGAGCCAAAATGACGGTGATCGGAAACAATAAAGCCCTCGCTTGGAGGGCTTGTTCACAGCTTTAGTTCTGCGGCGGCGTATAGCCTGCCGGCGCGTCGGCGCCCTGGCCGAAGAAGTAGGCGTCCAGCTGGCTGGCCAGATACTGGCGAGCGCGGGCGTCGGCCAGGCTGAGACGGTTCTCGTTGATCAGCATGGTCTGGTAGCGCAGCCAGCCTTGCCAGGCTTCCTTGGACACGCTTTCGTAAACGCGCTTGCCCAGTTCGCCCGGCAGCGGAGGAAAGTCGAGGCCCTCGGCTTCGCGGCCCAGCTTGATGCAGTTAACGGTTCGGCTCATCGCTTGAAATCCTTGCTTGAAATCGGATTGAAACAACAGGCTATTGTGTCACAGAGCCCGCGCCGTTCCAACCGTGGCGGCATCATCGCCGTTAATTGTTACAGCTTCTTTACGAATACCTTGGAACGGCGCTGGTAATTGTAAAACTGCTGGCGGGCCAGCGGCAGCGAGCTCTTGTCGGCCTCGGCGAAGCCGCGCTCGACGAACCAGTGCGAGGTCTGGGTGGTCAGCACGAACAGCGACTGCAGGCCGCGGGTGCGCGCCTGGTATTCGACGTGCTTGAGCAGCATTTCGCCGAAGCCGCCGTCGCGCTTCTCCTGCGACACGGCGAGGCAGGCCAGCTCGGCGGTTTCCGCCTCCGGGAACGGGTGCATCGCCACGCAGCCGTAGATCTTGCCGTCGTGCTCCAGCACCGAGTATTCGCCGATCTCCACTTCCAGCCGCTCGCGGCTGCGCCGCACCAGGATGCCTTGTTCTTCCAGCGGGCGGATCAGGCCCAGAATGTCGCCGACGTCCTCGATGCTGGCGTTGCGCACCTTGACCAGCGGGTCGCGGGCGATCATGGTGCCGTTGCCGCCGCGGGTGAAGTGCTCCAGCAGCAGCGCGCCGTCCTGATGGCGGCTGACCAAGTGGGCGCGCGGGATGCCGTCGCGGGTGGCGCGGATGCAGTAGGGCAGGTAGGTGGCCACGTCGTCGGGCAGGCTGCCCGATTGCAGCATCTCTTCAGCCTGATGGGAGGTCAGCGAACTGACCAACTGGCCGTCGTGCTCGACGACGCCGCGGCCCTCGACCACGTAGATCAGCTTCTCCGCCTTCAGCGCGATGGCGGCATGGGCGGCCAGTTCCTCCATGGTCAGGTTGAAGCTTTCGCCGGTCAGCGAATAGCCAACCGGGGTCAGCAGCACCAGCTCGCCGGCGTCCAGCCGCTGGCGGATGGCGGCGGCGTCCACCCGGCGCACCTGGCCGGTGTACTGCATGTCCATGCCGTCCAGCACGCCCAGCGGCTGCGCGGTGACGAAATTGCCGCCGGCCACATGCAGGTGGGAGCCGTGCATCGGCGAGTGCGGCATGCCCATCGACAGCCGCGCTTCCACATCGTGGCGGGTGGCGCCGGCGGCCTGTTTGACGATGTCCATGGTGGCGGCGTCGGTGACGCGTCGGCCTTGGTGGAACTGGGGGGCGATGCCCTGGCGCTGCAGCAGGGTTTCGATCTGCGGCCGGATGCCGTGGACCAGCACGATGCGCACCCCCAGGCTGACCAGCAGGTTGATGTCCTGCGCCATGCTGGAGAAGTCGCCGTCGAGCAGGCTTTCGCCGCCCATGGCCAGCACGAAGGTCTTGCCGCGGTAGGCGTTGATGTAGGGCGCGGCTTCGCGGAAGGTGTGGACGAACTCGCGGGTCAGCATGCGGCGGGCTCCGGCCGGTGGAAGGGATGGATAACCATCAAGAATATCAGGATTGCCGCGGCATTGTGTTTCGGAAAGTAAGCGCGGCGGCATGAAAAATGCCGCCCGGGGGGACCGGGCGGCACGATGTCGGGAACCGGAAGGCTCAGTTCTCGTTTTTCTGCAGGATCTGCTGCACCTTGAGCACGTTCAGCGCTTGCGACAGCTGGTAGTCGTTCTTCGGATTCGGCATCCGCTGCCCGCCTTGGGCTTCCGGCGCGGTCGGTTCCTTGTCCTTGCTCTCCGGCGCGGGAGCGGGCGGCTGCACTGGCTTGGCGGCAGGCTTGGCCGTCTTGGCCGGCTTGTCGTCGCCGTTGGGGTTGGCCAGATGGTTTTCCAGGTCGGCTTCGCGCACGCGCAGCGCTTGGTCGGCGGCGGTGAGCGTCGCGTCCTCGGCCACCACGTCCGGCGTGATGCCCTTGGCCTGGATCGAACGGCCGCTAGGCGTGAAGTAGCGGGCGGTGGTCAGCTTGATGCCGCCCTGGCTGCCCAGCGGCAGAATGGATTGCACCGAGCCCTTGCCGAAAGTCTGCGTGCCCACCAGCACCGCGCGCTTGTGGTCCTGCAGCGCGCCGGCGACGATTTCCGACGCCGAGGCGGAGCCGCCGTTGACCAGCACGGCCAGCGGCACGCTGCGAACCGCCACCGGCAGCTTGGCCAGCGGGTCGCTGCCGTTCTGGCGGGCGTAGTTCTGCAGCGTGGCGGTCAGGCGCATCTTGGCGTCCGGCGTGCGGCCTTCGGTGTAGACCACCAGCTTGTCCTTGGGCAGGAAGGCGGCGGCGACGCCGACGGCGCCGTTCAGCAGGCCGCCCGGGTCGTCGCGCAGGTCCAGCACTAGGCCCTTCAGCGGCTGCTTGTTCTCCTGGTAGAGCTTTTGCAGGCCGGCGGCCAGGTCTTCCGCGGTATGCTCCTGGAACTGGGCGATGCGCACGTAGCCGTAGCCCGATTCCAGCATCTTGTACTTGACGCTCTTGGTCTTGATCACGGCGCGCGCCAGCGTGAAGACCAGCGGCTTGGCTTCGTTCTTGCGGGCGATGGTCAGCGTGACCTTGCTGCCCGGCTTGCCGCGCATCTTCTTCACCGCGTCGTTCAGCGACAGGCCGCGGACCGGGGTGTCGTCGATCTTGATGATCAGGTCGCCGCTCTTGATGCCGGCCTTCTGCGCCGGCGTGTCCTCGATCGGGGACACCACCTTGACCAGGCCGTCCTCGGCGCCGATCTCGATGCCCAGGCCGCCGAATTCGCCCTGCGTGCCTTCGCGCAGTTCCTTGAATTCTTCGGCGTCCATGTAGTCGGAATGCGGATCCAGGCCGGTCAGCATGCCTTTGATGGCTTCGTCGATCAGTTTTTTGTCCGTCACCGGCTCGACGTAGCTTTGCTTGATCACGCTGAACACCTCGGCGAAGGTGCGCAGTTCGTTCAGCGGCAGCGGCGAGGCTTCCTTGTCGGCCAGGGCCTGCATGCTGAGGGTCAGTACGCCACCGGCCATGGCGCCTGCCACCAACCATGCGATTTTCTTCATTTTTTGGCTGCTCATGCTTTGCTGATTCTCCGTGTCCGGCACCTTAGCGTGTCCAGGCTTGCGGGTTGAGGGTGCGGCCCAGGTGCCGGATTTCAAAGTACAATCCGGATTCACCGTTGTCCAGCGATCCAGTGTTGCCGAGTGTTTCCCCGGCCTTGACGCTGCCGCCGGACGATTTGGCGATGGCGGACAGATTGGTGTACACCGTCATGTAATTGCCGCCATGGTCTATGATCACCGCCTTGCCGAATCCGCGCAACTCATCGGCATAGACGACGGTGCCGTCGGCCACGCTGCGTACCGGCTGGCCGGCGGCGGCGCGGATGAACACGCCCTTCCAGGTGGTGCCTTCCTTGCGCGGCTTGCCGTAGGCGCCGCCGATCTGGCCGGCCACCGGCATCTTCATCTTGCCCTGCAGGCTGGCGAAGGCGCGGCCGGAGGCGCTGTCGTCGGCGACCTCGTCCACCTTCTGAGCCTGCTCTTCCTTGACGATCACCGGCTTCTTCGCTTCTTCCGGCACCGGCTTGCCCTGTTTCTTGGCTTGCTCGGCCAGCTTGCGGCGGCGCTCGTTTTCCTTGCGCGCGGCTTCGCGGGCGGCGGCCAGCTTGGCTTTGCGCGCCTCGGCGGCCTTGCGCGCGGCTTCCGCCTTGCGGCGCTGGATTTCGCGGTTGATCTGGGCGATCACGTTGGCCAGATGCTTCTCATCCTCTTGCAGCTGGGTCAGCTTGCTCTGGCCCTGCTTGATCTCGCCGGCCACCTTGTTCAGCTGCTGCACCTGCTGGGTCTTGTCCTTTTCCAGATCGCTCTTCTCTTGCGACTTGCGATCGGACAAATTGTTCAGCCGCGCGAGCTCCTGTTCCAGCTGCGCGGACAGCGTCTCCAGCTGCCGCTGCTGGGCGACCAGCTGCTGGACCAGTTGCTGTTCGGCGCGGGCGATGTGCTGGTAGTAGGCGAGGTCGCGGGCGCTCTGGTTCGGGTCGTCGGCGTTCAGCATCAGCTTCATCGCGTCATGCCGGCCATTCTTGTACTGGCGCACCAGCATCTGGCCGACGCGCTGGCGGGTGCCGGCCAGCTTGGCGCGGGTTTGCTCGATCTTGCCGCGCAGTTCGGCCAATTGCTGTTCCGAGCGGCTCTGGCGCTGCTCCAGCGTGGCCAACGCCTGCTTGGTCTGGGTGATCGCCTGCTCAGACTCCTGGATCGCGGACTGCGCCTCTTTCTGGACCGTCTGTTTCTGCGCCAGGTCCTTCCTCAGGCTGTCGATTTCCTTGCGCACGTTTTTCAGGTCCTGCTGGTGCGGCGTGGCGGACAGGCTGGTGGAGGAGGCGTTGGTGTTGGCCGCATGGGCGGCGCCGGCCAGCAAGGCCAGCAGCAGGTAAGGTTTCATGCCCTTGATGTTCTTTCGCTTGAGGCAATAACGGCGGCCATGCCGGAGCATGGCCGCCGCTCCGTGAGGCGATTATTGGAAGTCGATCAGCGATTGACCGGTCATCTCCGCCGGTTGTTCCAGTCCCATCATTTTCAGCAGCGACGGCGAGATGTCGCGCAGCGAGCCGCCGGCGCGAATCTTGGCCGGGCGGCCGATATACAGGAAGGGCACCTGGTTGGTGGTGTGCTGGGTGTGCGGCTGGTGGTGCTGGCCGTCGTACATCTGCTCGCAGTTGCCGTGGTCGGCGGTGATCAGGACCTCGCCGCCGGCGGCCAGCATCGCTTCCACGCAGCGTTCGATGCAGCCGTCCAGCGCTTCCACCGCCTTGACCGCGGCGTCGAACACGCCGCTGTGGCCGACCATGTCGCCGTTGGCGTAGTTGCAGAAGATGGCCTGGTATTGGCCGGACTGGATCGCCGCGACGATCTTGTCGGTGACTTCGCCGGCGCTCATTTCCGGCTGCAGATCATAGGTGGCCACCTTGGGCGACGGCACCAGGATGCGATCCTCGCCCGGGTAGACCTGTTCCTCGCCGCCATTGAAGAAGTAGGTGACGTGCGGGTATTTCTCGGTTTCGGCGATCCGCAGCTGCTTCAGGCCCTGCGAGGACAGGTATTCGCCCATGCCGTTGCGGATCTTTTGCGGCGCGTAGGCGGTGGGCAGCGCGGCATAAGCTTCGCCGTAGCTGGTGAGGGTGGCGTAGCAGCCGAACTTGGGCTGGCGGGCCTTGAAGCCGTCGAAGGCCGGGTCGGTCAGCGCTGTGGTCAGCTGGCGGGCGCGGTCGGCGCGGAAGTTCATGAAGATCAGCGCGTCGCCGTCCTGCATCTTCACCGGCGCGCCGATGCCGGTGGCCTTGACGAACTCGTCGTTCTCGTCGCGGGCGTAGGCGGCGGCCAGCGCCTCCAGGCCGGTTTCGGCGTGGAACAGGCCCTCGCCATCCACCAGCAGGCGATAGGCGGGCTCGACGCGCTCCCAGCGCTTGTCGCGGTCCATCGCCCAGTAGCGGCCGGTCACGGAAACCAGGCGCGCGTTCGGGCACTCGGCCAGCGCCGCGTCCAGGCGCTTCAGATAGGTTTCGGCGCTGCGCGGCGGCGTGTCGCGGCCGTCGAGGAAGGCGTGGACGTAAATCTTGGGCACGCCTGCGGCCTGGGCGGCGCGGATCAGCGCGTGGATGTGGTTCTCGTGGCTGTGAACGCCGCCATCGGACAGCAGACCCAGGATATGCAGGGCCGAGCCTTGAGCTTTGCTCATGGCTTGCCGCAGCGTGTCATTGTTTGCGAAATGCCCGTCCTCGATGTCGCAGTCGATGCGGCTGATGTCCTGCTGGACGATGCGGCCGGCGCCGATGTTCAGGTGGCCGACCTCGGAGTTGCCGAACTGGCCGGAGGGCAGGCCGACGAAGTTTTCCGAGGCGTTGATCGTTCCGTACGCGTACTGTTCGCGCAGGCGGTTCCATACCGGCATTCTGGCGTGCAGGATGGCATTGTCATCGCCTTCCGTGCGGTGGCCGAAACCGTCGAGGATCAATAACAGCACTGGCTTGATGGATTTCATGGCATTCGCATTCAGAATATTAGAAAACCTTGATAGTATCTGGTTTTGTGGATACTATTGTACCGCAGTCAAATCAAAAAAATGTCAGGCTACATTAGGAGAAAAGCTTTGCTGTTCAACGACGACCAGATCGAACAGACATCGCGGGCGATGAAGGCCATGTCGCATCCGCTGCGTCTGAAGATCATATCGGTGCTGGAAGACAGGGAGGTGAGCGTGCAAGACATCGTCGAGCAGGTTGGCACTTCCCAGAGCAATATTTCCCAGCACTTGGCCATTATGCGGGACAAGGGCGTTTTGCGCACGCGCAAGGACGCCAACCGGGTCTACTACCGGGTAGGCGACATCCGCACGCTGGACGTGCTCAGGATGATGCGCGAAGTGTTCTGTGGTTTCGGGGAGTAAGCGCTTCCCGGAACCCATGTAGAAAAAGCCGCACAGAGCGGCTTTTTCTACATGGGTTCCATGCGCTCAGCGCCGGTCTGGCTTCTTGCGCACGTACAGCGTCTTGTGCACCAAGGCCACCAGCTCGTCGTCGGCGTCGCGGATCTCCACCGTCATTTCCGGCAGATGCTTCTCGCCGTCGGCGGTGCGCTCGCGGATGTCGGCCAGTTGTTGGTCGGAGAGGTCGAACAGTGCGCGCACGGTTCCGCGACCGGGTTTCAGATAATCGATGCTGCCGGTCTTGTCCCATACGTAGTAATCGCCGCCCAGCTGGCGCAGCAGCATCAGCATGTAGAATGGGTCCGCCATCGCGTACAGGCTGCCGCCGAAATGGGTGCCGACGTAGTTGCGGTTGCCCAGACCCAGCTTGAGCCTGACCTCGGCCTGGCGGAAGTCGGGAGACAGTTTGTGCACGCGGATGCCGGCGCCGAGGAAGGGCGGCCACAGATTGAACAGCAGCTTGATCAGCCAGATGGGCAGGTTCATATTCATTCAAACGATTGTTTGGATGATTCATCGTCGACAATGCTTTGAGCGATGTCAATGCCATCGCCGGGAAAACCGTCCATGCGCTTGTCGATTTATCCACAGCAATCGCGGAATAACCTTGTGGATAAGTTGCGCGGCAAGCTGGTGGCAACGGCTTTTGACAGTGCTTGCCCAAAAAAGTGGCAAGAGGCGTGAAATTTATTCCCGCAAGGTTGCCTGAACCCGGCTGTAGGGAATAAAGTCTGGCGTTTGTATCGATGACGGAGAATGCTTCGTGTGGGCTATCGTTGAAGCGGCCGGCTGGCCGATCTGGACCATCATCGCCGCGTCGGTGGTGTCGCTGGCCATCATTCTGGAACGCCTGTATACGCTGCGGCGCGGCGCGGTGGTGCCGCAGGGGCTGCTGGCGCAGACCTTGCAGGAATACCGGCGCATCGGCGACAAGGATGAGCTGCTGCAGCGCCTGCAGGGCCATTCGCCGCTGGGCCGCCTGTTCGCCGCCGGCCTGCGCAATGTGCACGGCAGCCGCGAGGTGATGAAGGAAGCGATCGAGGACGAGGGCCGTCAGGTCGCCTATCTGCTGGAGCGCCTGCTGACCACGCTGGGCACCATCGCCGCGATGGCGCCGCTGCTGGGCCTGCTGGGCACGGTGATCGGCATGATCGAGATCTTCGGCTCGCAGAACGCCAGCGGCGCCAACCCGCAGCAACTGGCGCACGGCATTTCCGTCGCGCTGTACAACACCGCCTTCGGCCTGATCGTCGCGATTCCCAGTATGATGTTCTACCGCTACTTCCGCTCCAAGGTGGACGGCCTGCTGGTGGAGATGGAGGCGCAGGCGGTCAAGCTGGTGGAAGTGGCGCACGGCGAGCGCAAGAACGGGAGCTGAGCATGGATTTTCGTCGCGGCAGGGCCCGGGAAGAGCCGGAGATCAATTTCATCCCGTTGATCGACGTGCTGCTGGTGATCCTGATCTTCCTGATGGTCACCACCACGTATTCGCATTTTTCCGAACTGAAGATCAATCTGCCGACCGCGCAGGGCGAGCAGCAGCAGAGCAAGACCGTCGAGATCAAGGTGGCGGTGGCCGCCGACGGCGCGATGGCGGTGAACGACGCCAAGCTGCCCGGCGGCGACAGGGCCGCGCTGCTGGCCAGCCTGAAGGCCGCCGCGGCCGGCAAGCGCGACGTGGTGGTGGTGGTCAACGCCGACGCCAGGTCCACCCACCAGTCGGTGATCGCCGTGATGGAGGCGGCCCGCGAGGCTGGTCTGTCGCAACTGACTTTCGCCACCCAGAACCTGAAGTGAAGCCGAAGGCTGCATGCGTTTGATAGAACAACACTGGTACCGGCCGCGAGGCTGGTTGACGGCCCTTCTGGCTCCGCTGGAAGGGCTTTTTGCGCTGCTGGCCGCTTTGCGCCGGCAAGCGTTCCGCCGCGGCTGGAAAACGAGCGAAAAGCTCGCGGTTCCAGTGGCGGTGATCGGCAACATCAATGTCGGCGGGGTCGGCAAGACGCCGTTGACGCTGGCGCTGCTGCGCGATTTCGCCGCGCGCGGCGTCAAGGCCGGGGTGATCAGCCGCGGCTATGGCGGCGAGGCGGCGACGCCGACCGAGGTCAAGCCGGATAGCGATCCGGCCGTGGTCGGCGACGAGCCGCTGCTGCTGGCGGCTTCCGGCGCGCCGGTGGTGGTGGGGCGTGATCGGGTCGCCGCCGGCCGCCATCTGCTGGCGCTGCATCCGGACGTCGAACTGATCCTCAGCGACGACGGCCTGCAGCACTATCGACTGGCGCGGGACCTGGAGATCGCGGTGCTGGACGGCAAGCGGGGCCTGGGCAATGGCAGGCTGCTGCCCAACGGCCCGCTGCGCGAGCCGCCGTCGCGGCTGGAGACTGTGGACGCCGCCGTGGTCAACGGCGGGGACGGAGCGCTGGCTTTGCCGGCCGGCCTGCCGCGCTTCGAGATGACGCTGCGTCCCAGCGCCTGCCATGCGCTCGATGACGCGTCGCGGACGCGGGACGCGGCCGGCTTTGCCGGCTTGAACGTGGTCGTGTTGGCCGGCATCGGCCATCCGGAACGCTTTTTCGACACGCTGGCGGGGCAGGGCATCGCAGTCGATCGGCGGCTGTCCTTTCCCGATCATCACGCGTTCGTCCCCGGCGACATTCCCGCCGACGCCGACGCGGTGATCGTCACCAGCAAGGACGCGGTCAAGCTCGCGCGCGCGCTTCATGACGCGGCGCAGCGTGCTAGACTATGGGTTTTGCCGGTTCAGGCCACGCTGGCGCCTGATCTGTGCGAATGGATACTAGCCCGCTTGAAGACGAAACATGGACGCTAAATTTCTGGAAATCCTGGTGTGCCCGCTGTGCAAGGGTCCGCTGGTGTTCGACAAGAGCAAGGAAGAATTGGTCTGCAAGGGCGACCGCCTGGCGTTCCCGATCAAGGACGGCATTCCGATGATGCTGGAGAGCGAGGCGCGCGAGCTGCCGCCGGAAGAAGAAGTCAAATGAACGGTTTCGTCGTGGTGATTCCGGCGCGGATGGCGTCCAGCCGCCTGCCGGGCAAGCCGCTGGCCGACATCGCAGGCAAGCCGATGGTGGTGCGCGTGGCCGAGCAGGCGGCGAAGAGCCGCGCTTCCCGCGTCGTCGTCGCCACCGACCACGCCGACATCCTGGCCGCCTGCGCCGCGCATGGCGTCGAGGCGGTATTGACGCGCGAAGACCACGCCAGCGGCACCGACCGCCTGGCCGAGGTGGCTGCCCAACTGGCGCTGCCGAGCGACGCGCTGGTGATCAATGTGCAGGGCGACGAGCCGCTGATCCAGCCTGAGCTGATCGACCGGCTGGCCGAGCTGCTGGCCGCCGGCGACGCGCCGGTGGCGACGTTGGCGCACGCGCTGCACGACGCGGCCGACCATTTCAATCCCAATGTGGTGAAAGTGGCGCTGGACAAGCATGGCCGCGCGCTCTATTTCAGCCGCGCGCCGATTCCCTACGCCCGCGACGCCTACGCCGCAGACCGCTCGGCGCTGCCGGCAGGATTGCCGGTCTACCGCCACATCGGCATGTACGGCTACCGCGCCGGCTTCCTGGCCGCTTACGCCGGCTTGGAGCCGGGACCGTTGGAGCAATACGAGGCGCTGGAACAATTGCGCGTGCTCTGGCATGGTTACAGCATCGCGGTGGCATTGGCGGACGAGGCGCCGGCCGCCGGGGTGGACACGCTGGAAGACCTGGAACGGGTGCGACGGCTGTTCGCTTGAGAGGGGCTGTAGGCGCTCCACAAAGAATTCATAAATCAAACAGACTGGAGTCACATAAATGCGATTGATCCTGTTGGGCGCTCCGGGCGCCGGCAAAGGCACCCAGGCCAACTACATCCGCGAGAAGTTCGGCATCCCGCAAATCTCCACCGGCGACATGCTGCGCGCCGCGGTCAAGGCCGGCACCCCGCTGGGCCTGGAAGCCAAGGCCATCATGGATGCCGGCGGCCTGGTCCGCGACGACATCATCATCGGTCTGGTCAAGGAGCGCATCGCCCAGGACGACTGTGGCAACGGCTTCCTGTTCGACGGCTTCCCGCGCACCATTCCGCAGGCCGAGGCGATGATCGCCGCCGGCGTGGACATCGACTACGTGGTTGAGATCGACGTGCCGGACGCCGCCATCGTCGAGCGCATGGCCGGCCGCCGCGTGCACCTGGCCTCGGGCCGCACCTACCATATCGCCTTCAACCCGCCGAAAGCGGCCGGCAAGGACGATGTGACCGGCGAGGAGCTGGTTCAGCGCGACGACGACAAGGAAGAAACCGTCAAGAAGCGCCTGTCCGTTTACCACGAACAGACCGCCGTGCTGGTGGGCTTCTACGGCAAGCTGGCCGAGAGCGGCAGCGCCAAGGCGCCGAAGTATGTGAAGATCGACGGCACCCGCGCGGTGGAAACCGTGCGCGACGAGGTGCTGAAGGCGCTGGGCGCCTGATTCCGGCGGTTGTCGGGAAACAAGCGGGCTTCGGCCCGCTTTTTGTTTGCGCAAACCGCTGGTCTTGAACCGTCGGACGGAGGACAATGGAACCCTTGGGAGCGTGTCAGGCTCCAATGGTTTCAAACGCCGGCCGGATGCCGGCCTCGAGGAAAAACAATTATGTATCGCGGCGAACGCTTCAACGGCTATTCGCATCTTGCCGGCACCCTGCTGGCGATAGCCGGTCTGGTGGTGCTGGTGGTCGAGGCGGCCATGCAGCGCGATCCGTGGAAAATCGTCAGTTTTAGCCTGTACGGCGGCACGCTGGTGACGCTGTACCTGATCTCGACGCTGTACCACAGCTTCAGGGGGCGGGCCAAGGCCATCCTGCAGAAGTGCGACCATTCGGCGATCTACTTGCTGATCGCGGGCAGCTACACGCCGTTCGCGCTGGTGACGCTGCGCGGCGCCTGGGGCTGGACCCTGTTCGGCGTCAGCTGGGGGCTGGCGCTGTTCGGCATCATCCAGGAGCTGACGCTGGGGCGGCGCACCCGCATCCTGTCCATGATCCTGTACGTGGCGATGGGCTGGCTGGTGCTGATCGCGATCAAGCCGCTGATCGAGGCGCTGGAGCCCGGCGGCCTGTTCTGGCTGGCGCTGGGCGGCCTGCTGTACAGCGCGGGCATCTACTGGTTCCTGAACGATGAGAAGATACGCCACGGCCACGGCATCTGGCACTTGTTCGTGCTGGGCGGCAGCATCTGCCAGTATCTTTGCGTGTTGAACTACGTGGCCTGAGCGCATTTCGCGGGAACGAAAAACGGCAGCCGAGCGCTGCCGTTTTCATTTGCTGGGCAAGCCGATCTAGTCGCCGAACTGCACCGGCAGCCTGTCCTCGCCCACTAGCCGGCTCAGCGCCGCGACCACATGCGGATCGAACTGAGTGCCGGAGCGGCCATTGATGTATTTCATCGTGTCCTCCATGCTCCACGGCTCTTTGTAGGGGCGCTTGTTGAGCAAGGCGTCGAACACGTCCACCACCGCGACGATGCGGGCGGACAGGGGAATGTCCTGTCCCTTCAGCTTGTTGGGATAACCGTTGCCGTCGAAGTGTTCGTGATGGCCGCCGGCGATCTCCGAGCCCAGAGACAGATAGCTGGCGCCCTCCACCAATTGGGCGGACTTGGCCAGGATTTGCGCGCCTATTGTCGCGTGCTGCTCCATGATGGCGCGCTCGTCCGGATCCAGCTTGCCGGGTTTCAATAGGATGTTGTCGGGCGTCGCCACCTTGCCGATGTCGTGCAGGATGCTAGCCATGCCCACCATGTCCATGAACTCCCGGGTCATCAGCTCGGGGTAATGGTTGTCGCCGGCCATTTCCTCGGCGATGGCGTCGGTCAGCTTCTGCACCCGCAGCACGTGGTCGCCGGTGTCTGTGTCGCGGAACTCCGCCAGGTCGGCCAGCGCCACCACGGTGGCTTCTTGCGCGCTGCGCAGCTGGTTGTACAGGTAGAGGTTGTCGTAGGCGGCCGAGATGCGCTGGCAGAACACGTCCAGCAAGTCGCGCTCCACGGCGTCCAGCGGCCATTGCGGCATGAAGTGGACGGCGAATTCGCGGCGGTTGCGCGAGGAGATGTACAGCACGTCGTAGGGATGCTGGTAAATGCTGCGCTTTTCCTTGAATACCTGCTGGAACACCGCTTCCAGGTGCGGCTCGTTGGACAGGTCGCCGGATTCGGCCAGATATTCGTAGGCGCCGGACACCGCCAGGATTTCCAGTTCGGGCCGGCCGACCATATTGTCGTTGCGCACGCACAGGATGCCGTCGGTGCCTATGTCCAGCAGCGCGCTGATCTGGCGCAGCACGCCGGATGCGAATTCCCGCAGCGAGTGCAGCTGGTACAGATCGGACGCGCTCTCCAGAATCTTGGCCAGGCCCTGGCGGTTCTTTTCCAGCGACACCAGGTTTTCGTAGGCGCGCAGCGAGGCGATGGTGGTGGTGAACAGCTTCTGGGTGGTGAGTTCGGTCTTGGTCTTGTAGTCGTTGATGTCGTAATTGAGGATGACCTCCTGCTCCGGCGCCTGCCCGGGCTGGCCGGTGCGCAGCACGATGCGCACCACGCCGTTGTCGAGCTCCTCGCGGATGCGGTGCACCAGCCTCAGGCCCGCGTCCTCGCTTTCCATCACCACATCCAGCATGATCAGCGCGATGTCCTGATGTTGCTGCAGCATCTGGAAGGCCTCGGCGCCGCTGTAGGCGCTCAGCAGCTCCAACGGGCGCTCCTTGTAGCTGATGCCGCGCAGCGCGATGCGGGTGGCGGTGTGCACGTCCTTCTCGTCGTCGACGATCAGCACTTTCCAGGGCTTGCGCACTTCGGACGGACGGGGCGTTTCTTCGCCGTCGTTGTCGTCCAGCAGCCAGTTGTCGTCGTCTGGAAGGGATGCTTGTTGGCTCATGCCACATTCTCCTTATGCTGGACGGTGGGGGCGATGCAAGGCATGTCCAGCGTGAATCGGGTGCCCTGTCCAACCTCGCTGTGAACCTCGATGTTGCCGCCCAGTCGCTGCCGCACGATGTTGTAGACGATGTTGAGGCCGAGGCCGCTGCCGCCGGTGCCGCGGCGGGTGGTGAAGAAGGGTTCGAATACCCGGCTCAGGTTTTCCTGCGTGATGCCTTGGCCGCTGTCGCTGATGGTCATCGATACGTGCTGGGCGGCATTGCGGTGGGCCTCTATGACGATGGCGCCGGCGATCTCGCCGCCTTCGTAGCCGTGTATCAGCGCGTTGACCACCAGATTGGTCAGCACCTGGGCCAGCGCGCCGGGGTAACTGTCCAGCAGGATGTCCTCTTCGCACTGGATGTCTATCGAGACCTTGGTGTGCTTGAAGCGGGGTTTCAGGCTGGTGATCACCTCGTTCAGGTAATCGTGCAGGTGGAAGCTGCGCCTGGCCTCGCTGGTCTGGTCCACCGCCACCTGCTTGAAGCTGTGGATCAGGTTGGCGGCGCGTTCGGAGTTGGCCAGGATCAGCTCGCAGCATTCCTGCGCCGTCTCCAGATAGCTCTGGAAGTCGCTCTTCTTGATGTTGCCGCTGTCCAGCTTGCCGGTGATGTGCGAGGTGGCTGTGCCAAGGTGCGAGGCGGCGGTCAGCGTGATGCCGACCGGGGTGTTGATTTCGTGGGCGACGCCGGCCACCAGGCTGCCGAGCGACGCCATCTTTTCCGCCTCCACCAGCGTCTCCTGCGTCGCCATCAGCTGGCTATAGGCCTGCTGCGCCTTCTCTTTTTCCTCGCGGGCGATCGCCTCGGCCGCGGTCCGTTTCACCAGGTCGGCGGCGGTGCGGGCGACGATGCGGTTGAAACCGTTGACGATGCCGCCGATCTCGTCGTCGGCCAGGTGGGTGATCTGGGCGCCGCTGGCATCCGGCGCGCGAATTGCGGTATTCAGCGCCTGCTGCAGCTTGGTCAGTGGCTGGAAGATGAAGCGCTGCAGATTGAACGACATGATGAAGAAGATCAGTCCGTCCAGCAGCACGATCTGGGCGACGATGGTGATCAGATGCTGGTCTTCGCGCGCGCGAAGCGCGTCGTGCGACAGGTAGACGGTGGCGGTCCCCAGGTGTTCCTTGCCCTGATAGATGATGGGAATGCTGAGGGTGTCGTCGACTTTGGGCTGCTCGTTGGGCAGCATGTCGCGGAGATTGCCGTTGGCGTCGCGGGTGCGGCCCAGGTTGAGGCCGCTTTCTCCCTTGACGTTGATGGCGATCACCGAGGGCCAGCTCAGTTCGCTGTCCAGCGCCAGACGCACGTTCTCGTCGTCGAGCTGCCAGATGCCGTGCGGCAGGGACAGGGAGAGCCGCGACTGAACGGCGGCGCGCTGGGTCTGGAAGTCATTCTGGTCGATATTGTAGTCATGGATGTAGAAATACAGTCCGGTCGTCCCCAGAATGGTGGTGATCCATGCCATCAGCCATAACATTAACCTTGTCTTGATGCTTTTCATGGTGCCTGTTTACCCGTGCCCTCAGAATGAATCGTAGGCAGAGGGCGAGGGAATTGCCATGCCGGATCGAGAACGGCGCCTTGCCAGCGAGCGGGCCTCAGGTCAGGACGGCGGCGCGGCCAGCGGCTGCGTTTGCGCGCGGCGCAGCGGCAGTTTCTGCGCCAGCAGGCCGCCCAGGATCAGCGCCAGGCCCAGCAGCGTCGACGGCAGGATGGCCTCGCCGACGATCAGGTGGATCAGCAGCAGCGACGCCATCGGCGCCAGGAAGATAAGGTTGGCGATGCTGGCGGTGCTGCGCGTCAGCTTCATCGCCGACAGCCACAGTACGAAGGTGAAGCCCATTTCCAGCGCGCCGACATAGGCGGCGCCGGCCAGTCCTTGCCAGGCGGGGAGCGCCAGCTGGCCGTGCCAGGCGCACCAGGCCAGGCTCAGCGGCAGGCTGCAGGCGAAATTCAGCGTCAGGCCCAGCACCGGCTCGCGCGTGTCGCGGGTGTTGAAGATCCAGTAGCCGGCCCACAGCAGCGTCGAAACGAGCGCCAGCAATACGCCCAGCTGGTTGGAGAAGTGCAGCTCCAGCAAGCGCCCCCGGGTGCCGATCACCAGCACCCCCAGATAGCAGATCAGCGCGGCGGCGGCGTCCTGGGCGCGCAGCTTCTGCTTCAGCAGCGGCACGGCCAGCAGGGTCATCGTCAGCGCCCAGGTGTAGTTGATCGCCTGCGCTTCCTGCGCCGGCAGCAGCGAGTAGGCCTGGAACAGCACCAGATAGTAGATGAAGGGATTGACCGCGCCGAACAGCAGCGAGCTTTTCCAGTGGAGGCGGAAGGCGGCGGCCAGTTCGGGCAGGCGGCGCTGCCAGGCCAGGATGGACAGCAGCGACAGCAGGGAGGCGGCGCTGGCGTACAGCACCAGTTGCATCGGACTCAGGTGCTGCAGGCTGAGCTTGAAGGCGCTGGCGACGGTGGACCAGGCCAGCACGGCGCCGAGGCCGAAGGCGTAGGCTTTTTTCTGATTATGGGCGGACGACAAGACGACTCTCCGATGTGGGACTTGCCGCTTGATCTTAACCACAAACCGTCGTCATCGGCAAAACGCTTCAGTTTCCGGCCAGCAGGCAGTTGAGCGCGCGGCTGAGGCCAGGGATAGTCGCGGAGGCGGAGAGGCCGATCGGGCCGCCGTTTTCGGCGCGGTAGCCGTCGCCGGCCAGTCCGTGCAGCCGGACCGCCAGCGAGGCGGCGTCGAAGGCGTCCAGGCCCTGGGCCAGCAGCGCGGCGATGAGGCCGGTCAAGACATCGCCCTGTCCGGCGACGGCCAGCTCCGGTCCGCCGCTGTCGTTGACGCGGTAGTAGCCGTCGGGCCGCGCGATCAGGCTGCCGGCGCCTTTCAGCACGACGACGCTGTTCAGGCCGGCGGCCAGCCGGCGGGCATGGGTCACCCGATCGGCCTGGATCTCTTGGGCGCCCAGCCGCAGCAGCCGGGCGGCTTCGGCGGGGTGGGGCGTCAGCACGGTAGGCGCCCGGCGCTCGGCGACGAGGGCGGCCAGATCGCGGCGGACCGCCAGCAGATTGAGCGCGTCGGCGTCCAGCACCAGCGGGACGGCGCGGGCGATGGCCTGCTCCAGCAGCCGCTCGGCCAGTTCCTGCCGGCCCAGGCCGGGGCCGACGGCCAGCACGTCGGCGACGGGCAGGTCCGCGGCCTCGTCCGCTGGGCGCACCATCAGTTCCGGTGCGGCCGGGTCGACCGGCAGCCTGTCGTCCAGCGGGCACAGATAGACCTTGCCGGCGCCGCCGGCAAGCGCGGCGCGGCCGGCGAGCAATGCCGCGCCCAGCATGCCCGGCGCGCCGCCGATGACCGACACGGAGCCGTAGCTGCCCTTGTGGCTGTCCCGGTTGCGGGCGAGCGCCGC
Source organism: Chromobacterium indicum (assembly GCF_039708975.1). Taxonomy (NCBI): domain Bacteria; kingdom Pseudomonadati; phylum Pseudomonadota; class Betaproteobacteria; order Neisseriales; family Chromobacteriaceae; genus Chromobacterium; species Chromobacterium indicum. Next base: position 123,506 of record NZ_JAYFSJ010000003.1, on the reverse strand, counting down.
GGCCGGCGGGCGGTTGAGCTCGCCTTCGGCTTGCGGATACAGGCTGGCGGGGCAGTCCAGCATGGCCAGCTCCACCTGGCCGGCGAGGTCGGCGCCTGGCCCGCCGAATAGCCCCGGCTTGTGGCAGAGGAAGGTCAAGGTGTGGTCGGCGCGAATGGCCGCGCCTTGGGGCTGTCCGGTATAGGCGTCCAGCCCGCTGGGACAGTCCAACGCCAGTCTGGGGCAGTCGAGGCGATTCAGCCGATTGATCAGGTCTTGCCAGGCGGGGTCCAGTGGACGGGACAGGCCGATGCCGAACAGGCCGTCTATCAGCAGCGCCGGACGCTGCGTGCCGCCGGGCAATTCGGCGAGGATGGCGATGCCGGCTTTTTCCGCCTGCCGGCGCGCGGTCCGGCATTCGTCACTGGTCGGCGCGACGGGTTGCAGGATGGTCAGCGGATGGCCGCGCTTGCGCAGCGCCAGCGCCGCGTGCAGCGCGTCGCCGCCGTTGTTGCCGGGGCCGGCGCAGACCAGCAGTGGCGACGCGGGCGGGCAATGGCGGGTGACCCAGTCCGCGGTGGCCAGCGCGGCGCGGCGCATCAGGTTCAGTCCATGGCCGGCGGCGGCCTGTTCCAGCCGGCGCAGCGCTTCCAGGCTCAGGATCGGGCCGCCGTCCATGCTCACTCTCCCCAGCGCGGTGTCAGCGTTTGCTCGACGCCCAGTTGATCGAGGATGCGGGAGACGACGAAGTCCACCATGTCGTCCACGCTCTTGGGATGGGTGTAGAAGCCGGGGGCGGGGGGCAGGATCACCACCCCCAGGCGCGCCAAATCCAGCATGTTTTCCAGGTGGATGGCGGACAGCGGCGTCTCACGCGGCACCAGCACCAGCTTGCGCTGCTCCTTGATGCAGACGTCGGCCGCGCGTTCGATCAGATTGTCGCTCATGCCGTGGCGGATGGCCGCCAGCGTGCCCATCGAACACGGGCAGACCACCATCGCGTCCGGCGGATTGGAGCCGGACGCCGCCGGCGCGAACCATTCCTCGCGGCCGTACACTTCCAGCTGGCCGTCGCCGGCGGGATAGCGGGCCTGCAGCCAGGCTTTCATTTCGGCCGGGCGCGAGGGCAGGGTCAGTTGCATTTCCTGCTTGGCCACCACCTGGGCGGCTTGGGAATACAGCACCCACACCCGCGCGCCAGCGGCGAGCAGGGCCTCGATCAGGCGCAGGCCGTAAGGCAGGCCCGAGGCGCCGGTGAGGGCGACGGTGACGGTCTTGCGGGTCATCGGCTTCTTTCTCCAGCCGGGCTGGACGGGCAGGGCGGCGGGCCCTGCCGATGGTCAGTGTTCGCGGTACAGCTGGCGGTGGCGGACCAATACCTGGCGGTCGGGGAAGGCGCGCGCCAGATTCTCGATGATGTACACCGAGCGGTGCTGGCCGCCGGTGCAGCCGACGGCCACCGTCAGGTAGCTGCGGTTTTCCTTGCCGTAGCAGGGCAGCCACTTGGCGATCATCGCCTGGATGTCGGCTATCATCTCGGCCACTTCCTGGTGGCCGGCGAAGAAGTCGATGATGGGTTGGTCGCGGCCGGTGAACGGGCGCAGCTGCGGATCGTAATAGGGATTGGGCAGGCAGCGGGCGTCAAAGACGAAATCGGCGTCCTGCGGCACGCCATGCTTGAAGCCGAACGATTCGAAGATCAGCGTCAGCTGGCTGCTGTCAGCGTCGACCAGTTCGCGCACCCAGCTTCTGAGGGCGTTGGCGGACAGTTCGCTGGTGTCGATGCGGGTGCCCAGCTCCAGCACCTCGGCCAGCATCTCCTGTTCCAGCAATATGCTTTCCTCCACCGTGATGCCGGTGTCGGACAGCGGGTGGCGGCGGCGGGTTTCGGAGAAGCGCTTGACCAGCGTTTCCGGCTTGGCTTCTAGGAACAGCAGGCGCACATCGATGCCCTGGGACTTCAGGGATTCCACCACCTTGGGCAGCGCGCCCAGCGTGGGGCCGGAGCGGGTGTCCACGCTGATGGCGATGTCCTTGTAGCCGAAGTCGGCGTACATCGCCATCGCTTCCGGCAGCATGGTGGCCGGCAGATTGTCCACGCAGTAGAAACCGGAATCCTCCAGCGCGCGCAGCGCCACCGACTTGCCGGAACCGGACAGGCCGCTAATCAATATCAGGCGCATTTTCCTGGTCTCGCAAGAAATTGGTGTGGCGTTCGATGAATTCGCGGGTGCTGTCGATGCCGCGCAGCTGCAGGATGTAGTTGCGCACGGCGGCCTCCACCAGCACCGCCAGGTTGCGGCCGGCGGCCACGGGCAGCACCACCTTGCGCACGGTGACGCCGATGATGTCCTGGGTTTCGGACTGGATGTTGAGCCGGTCCAGCGCCTGCATCGCCTGGTCGTTGGCCTTGACCAGATGGATGATCAGTTTCAGCACCTTCTTGGGGCGGACCGCGGTCTCGCCGAAGATGGTGCGGATGTTGAGGATGCCGAGGCCGCGCACTTCCAGAAAGTCGCGCAGCAGCGGCGGGCAGCGGCCTTCCAGCGTGTCCGGGCCGATGCGGTACAGCTCGACGGCGTCGTCGGCCACCATGCCGTGGCCGCGGGAGATCAACTCCAGCGCCAGCTCGCTCTTGCCCATCGCGGAATCGCCCATGATCAGCACGCCGATCTCGAATACGTCGAGGAACACGCCGTGCAGCACGGTGGACACCGCCAGCGCGCGGGCCAGGTAGATCCGCAGCACGTCCATCAGGTACGGGCTTTCCAGCGTGCTGCACATCAGGGGCACGTTGTGGCTGTGGCAGTAGTCGCGCAGCAGCCGGGGCACCGGCTGGTTGTTGGTGACCATCACCACCGACATGCTCTTGTGGAACAGCTGGTCCAGTGCGGTCTTGGCCGCCGACTGCTCCAGCTTGTTAAGGTAGTCGACCTCGGCGAGGCCCAGTACCTGCACCCGGTTGGGGTGGATGAAGTTCAGGTGGCCGACCAGGGCCAGCGTCGGGCGCTGGTCGTCGTTGCCGATCACGTTGTCGGAGCCGCCGGTGCCGGCGACCCAAGTCAGATTCAGCTTCTGCTGGTTTTCCTGATACAGCCGGCGCACGGTGATGCTAGGCATGGGGCGTCCATTCGCAAAGCAGCTTGTACAGTTCGTCGCGCGCGCCGGTGCCCAGCATCTGCTCGCGCATCTGGCGGCTGGAGAACAGCTGCGCCAGCTCCGACAGCACCTGCAGGTGCAGGTCGGTGGCGTGCTCGGGGACCAGCAGCACGAACAGGCATTGCACCGGCTTGCCGTCCGGCGCGTCGAAGGGAATGGGCGCCTTCAGGCGGATGAACACGCCGGTGGCTTCCTTGAGGCCGCGCGCGCGGCCGTGGGGAATGGCCACGCCCTGGCCGAGTCCGGTGGAGCCCAGTTTTTCACGGCTGAACAGGCTGTCGAAAACCTCGCTGCGGGCGATGCCGCGGGTGTTTTCCACGAGCAGCCCCACTTGTTCGAACACCCGCTTCTTGCTGGCGACGTCCAGATCCAGCAGGATATGGTCCGGGGTCAGGATCTTGCCGATGAGAGTCATGTTGGAGTATGCATGCGGCTCTTGGGGTGAAACTGTGAATTCTACGTTGCCTTGATAGTACTGAAAACCGGCAAGCGCAAAGAAAAACGGGAACCGTCAGGCTCCCGTTGTCTTCAGTCAGGCCTTACAGCGAGGCCTGGGTCTGAGACGCTTCGCCCGAGCCCACCGCGCGGTGCTCGGTCAGCTTTTCCTTGTACTTCAGGACTTGGCGGTCCAGCTTGTCCATCAGGACGTCGATGGCGGCGTAGAGGTCGGCCTCGGAAGCTTCGATGTGGATGTCCTTGCCGGACAGGTGCACATTGACTTCAGCCTTCTGGACCAGCTTGTCCACCGATAGGGTGACGGAGATATCGATCACGTGGTCGACATGGCGGGTAATGCGCTCGAGCTTGTTCTCGATGTATTCGCGCAGCGACGGGGTGACTTCCAGGTGCAGGCCAGTTACTTTGAGGTTCATACCCTAGCTCCTTCTGGTGTTGACCACCCGGTCGGGTTGCCGGGCGGCATTGTATGCTTGAGGCGCCTACAGTGCCTTGCGCAGATTCACCGCCGGAATCTGCATGGCTTCACGATACTTGGCTACGGTGCGTCTGGCAACCTGTATTCCCTGCTTGTCCAGCGCGTCGGCGATGGCGCTGTCGGACAGCGGCTTCGCGCGGTCCTCGGCGTCTATCATGCCGCGGATGTGGGCCTTGATCGCCGTGGCGGAGCACTCTCCGCCGCTTTCAGTTTCCAGCGAACTGCCGAAGAAATACTTGAGTTCGAACAAGCCCCGCGAACAAAGCAGATATTTCTGGCTGGTGGATCGGGAAACGGTGGATTCGTGCAGGCCCAGTTCTTCCGCGATGTCCCGCAGGATCAGCGGGCGCATCGCCACTTCGCCGTGCTCAAAGAACGATTGCTGGCGCTCAACGATAGCTTCCGCCACTTTGAGTATGGTGTCAAACCGTTGCTGGATGTTCTTGACCAGCCAGCGCGCCTCCTGCAAACGGCCGGACATTTCGCCTCCGGCGCGCTGGTCGGCCAGCATGCGCTCGTATAGCCGATTGACGCGCAGGCGGGGCATCGCCGCGCGGTTGAGCTCGGCCGCCCAGCGGCCGCGCAGCTTGCGCACGCTGATGTCGGGAATCACGTAATGGATGTCGCCGTGGCCGAAGCCGGTGGCCGGGTGCGGGTTGAGGCGGGCGATCAGCGCCTGCGCGCCGCGCAGCGCCGCGTCGTCGCAGCGCAGCAGCTTTTTCAGCCGGGCGTAGTCGCGGCCGCCCAGCAGGGCCAGGTGCTCGCGGACGATGGCCAGCGCCAGCGCGTACTCAGGCTCGCCGCCCTGCAGGCGCTGCAGCTGCAGCGTCAGCGACTCGGCCAGCGAGCGCGCGCCCACGCCTGCGGGGTCGAACTGCTGCAGCAGCCTGAGGCCCACCGCCAGCTCGTCGACTTCCAGCTCCAGTTCCAGCGGCAGGTTGCCGGCCAGCTCGTCCAGCTCCAGCGGCAGGTAGCCGTCGTCGTCCAGCTCCTCGATCAGCAGGCGCATCACCGCGCGGTCGCGGTCGGAGAGGGCGATCTCGCCCAGCTGCGTCAGCAGGTGCTCGCGCAGGCTGACCGGGCAGGGCACGTTGAGCATGGGGTCGAAGTCATTGTCGTCTCCCTTGCGGCTGCCGGCTCCCCAGTCCAGCAGTTCGCCGGCGCCGTCGTCGCGGCTGTCGGCGTCCTGGGCCGGGCTTTCCTGCTGTTCCGAGCTGTCGGGAGCGGCTTCGCCGTCGCGGGGCTCGTCGCCGCGTTCCAGCAGCGGATTGTCCAGCAGGAAGCGCTCCACCTCCGTTTGCAGGTCCAGCGTGGACAGTTGCAGCAGCTTGATCGATTGCTGCAGCTGCGGCGTCAGCGTCAGTTGCTGGGATACCTTGAGCTGAAGGGCCTGTTTCATCGTTTACAGATGGAAGTGCTCGCCGAGGTAGACCTCGCGCACTCTCTCGTTGTTGACTAGTTCTTCCGGCTCGCCGGAGGCCAGGACCGAGCCGTCGCTGATGATGTAGGCGCGGTCGCAGATGCGCAGCGTCTCGCGCACGTTGTGGTCGGTGATCAGCACGCCGATGCCGCGTTCCTTCAGGAAGGAGATGATCTTCTGGATGTCGATCACCGCGATCGGGTCCACGCCGGCGAAAGGCTCGTCCAGCAGGATGAAGCGGGGACGGGTGGCCAGCACGCGGGCGATCTCCACCCGGCGGCGCTCGCCGCCGGACAGCGACAGCGCGTTGCTGTCGCGCAGATGGCCGATGTTGAGGTCGTCCAGTAGCAGGTCCAGCTCTTTTTCCAGTTCCTTGCCCTTGAGGCCGGAGATTTCCAGGATGGCGGCGATGTTCTCTTCCACCGTCATGCGACGGAAGATGGAGGCCTCCTGCGGCAGGTAGCCGAGGCCGAGCTGGGCGCGTTGATGGATCGGGTAGTGGGTGATGGACGCGTCGTCCAGGCGGATGTCGCCGTCGTCGGCGCCGATCAGGCCGACGATCATGTAGAAGCTGGTGGTCTTGCCGGCGCCGTTGGGGCCGAGCAGGCCGACGACTTCGCCGCTCTCGATGCTGAGCGACACGTCCTTGACCACGGTGCGCTTCTTGAAGCGCTTTTTCAGATTGGTGACGGTGAGGGTGCTGTGCTTCATTGCGCGGCGGCTCCGGCGGCGGGCTTGGCGGCCGCCGGTTGCGACGCGGTGTTCTTCGGCTGCAGGATCACGGTGGTGCGCCCGCCCTTGCCGGCGTTGGCGCCGCCGCCCATCACCTGGTAGACCTCGCTCTGGGTGTCGTAGGTGATCACGTTGCCGATCACGAGGTCGCCGTTGCGCTTGACGCGGGCGTTGCCGGTCAGCACCGCGAAGTGCTTGGCGCTGTCGTAGTCCAGCTTGCTGGACTGGCCTTCGATCCAGCCGCTGTTGTTGTCCAGCTTCTGGCGGAAGGTGACGATGCGGCCGGTGGCCTGCAGCGTCTGGTTGCCTTGCGGGTCCTGGGTGGCGACCACCTTGTCGGCGTTCAGGCGCAGCGTGCCCTGGATCACCACCACGTTGCCGGTGCAGGTGGAGACGCCCTTGGTCTGCTCCATGGTGCAGCCGTTGTCGCTGGTGATCTCGATGGGCTTGGTTTTGTCTGCCTGTTCGGCGTGAGCCAGCGCGGAGGCGGACAGCAGCAGGCCGGCCAGCAGGATGCGGGAGTTATTTGGCATAGACGATCTTGGTCTTGGAATACAGATTGAGCAGGCCCTGCGACTCCAGATAGCTGAAGCCGATGGAGTTGGCGACCGAGTTGCCTTGGTAGATCACCGACGGCGCCTTGGAGCTGGCGAAGCGCTTGCCGGTATCGACGAACATCGCGCTGCTGACCAGCCGGGTTTCGGGCTGCTTGCTGTCTGCGGGTTTGATCAAAACGACTTTCTTGTCGAAGTAGGCCTGCTGGCTCTTGTTGTTGTAGCGGCCGGTTTCGCCGGTCACATGGTATTGCAGCACGCCCTGCTGGTACTGGTACAGGTCGGGGTTCTCGAAATAGGCGTCGGGCTTGCCAGGGTACTGCCACATGCGGGTGGCGATCAGCCGGTCCATCAGCTTGCCTTGCTTGTCGTAGCGGGTGGCGATCATGTTTTCCGCCACGTACTCGGGCTTGTCCGGGTCGAGTTCGCGGCGGTGGCTGTCCCAGCGCGAAATCTGGTCCAGCCATATCGTCAGCAGCGCGGTCAGTCCGACCAGCAGCACCGGGAACAGGCGATGGGAGCGCAGCAGCTTGATCATGCCAGATACCGGGCGAGCACGCCTTCGAACGTGCCCTGGGCCTGCATGATCAGCTCGGCCAGCTCGCGCACCGCGCCGTGGCCGCCGGAATTGCCGGTCACGTAGTGGCAATGCTGACGCACCTGCGGCGGAGCCTCGGGCACCGCGACCGCCAGGCCGACCCGGGTCAGGATGGGCAGGTCGATCAGGTCGTCGCCGATGAACGCGCATTGCTCGGCGGACAGGCCGGTCTTGTCCAGCAGCTCGGCCAGCGCGACTTTCTTGTCGTGGACGCCGCCATAGTAGTGGTCGATCTTCAGCGCCTGGGCGCGGTGCTCGACGCAGCGGTCGGCGCGGCCGGAAATGATGGCCAGCTGCACGCCTGTGCCTTGCAGCAGGCGCAGGCCGAGGCCGTCCTGCACGTAGAACGACTTGCTCTCTTCGCCGCGGGCGTCGTAGTAGATGCGGCCGTCGGTCATCACGCCGTCCACATCCATGATCAGCAGTTTCACCTTGCGGGCCTGCTCGGAAATCATACGCATTGCTTGATCCTTGCCGCCGCCAGTCGCTGGGACTGGCCGGCTGGTTTTAAAACACGCCGGCGCGCAGCAGGTCGTGCATGTGCAGCACGCCGGCCAGCTTGCCCTGGGCGTCGACGACCACCAGGCTGGTGATCTGGTGTTGTTTCATCAGGAAGCCGGCTTCCGCCGCCAGCTTGTCCGGCTGGATGGACCGCGGCTTGCGGCCCATCACCTCATCTATCTTCAGGCGGTAGACGTCCACGCCCTTTTCCAGCGTGCGGCGCAGGTCGCCGTCGGTGTAGATGCCGTGGAGCGTGCCGTCGGCTTCGCTGACCGTGACCATGCCCAGCCGCTTCTGCGACATTTCCAGCAGCGCGTCCTTCAGCAGCGTGCCCGGCGCCACCCGCGGCAGATCGCCGCCGGCGTGCATCAGGTCCTTCACGTGCACCAGCAGGCGTCGGCCCAGGCTGCCGCCCGGGTGGGACAGCGCGAAATCGCTCTGGCCGAAGCCGCGCGCCTCCATCAGCGTGACGGCCAGCGCGTCGCCCAGCGCCATCTGCGCGGTGGTGCTGGTGGTCGGGGCCAGGTTCAGCGGACACGCTTCGCGCTCGACATGCGTGTGCAGCAGGATGTCCGCGGCCTGGGACAGCGTGGACTCGGACCGGCCGGTCACCGCGATCAGCTTGCCGCCCTTCAGCTTCAGCGCCGGCAGCAGCGACACCACTTCGGCTGATTCGCCGGAGTTGGACAGCGCGATCACCACGTCGTCCCCGGTGATCATGCCCAGGTCGCCGTGGGCGGCCTCGGCCGGATGCACGAAGAAGGCCGGCGTTCCGGTGCTGGCCAGCGTGGCGGCGATCTTGCGCCCCACGTGGCCGGACTTGCCCATGCCGGTGACGATCACGCGGCCCTCGCAGGACAGGATGATCTCCACAGCCTCCAGGAAGTCGCCGTTCAGGCGTTCGGCCAGAGTGTTCAGCGCGGCCGCTTCTTCATGCAGCACTTCGCGCGCCGCTTCCAGCCGGCTGGTGTGATTTTTTTCCATAAGGCAAAAGTATATCAAAGGTTATAATCGATTGACGCGGGTGCTGGTGCAAGTTTTGCTTGGCGGTCGTGTTTTCCGTTGCCAATCGTATCCTGGAGCCCCGATCGCCGATGCATTCCATGGCCCCCATCGTCCTTGTCCTGTTGGCCGCCGTGCTGGTGGTCACCTTGTGCCGAAGCCTGAAGGTGCCGGCCATGCTCGGCTATCTGGTGGTGGGCTTCCTGACCGGTCCAGGGGTGATGAACCTGATCCCGCAGGGCAAGGAAACCGCCTTTCTCGGCGAAATCGGCATCGTGTTCATGATGTTCAGCATCGGCCTGGAGTTTTCCCTGCCCAGGCTGAGGGCGATGCGGCAACTGGTGTTCGGCGTGGGCTTCGCCCAGGTGGCGCTCACCATGCTGCTGGTGGCGATGGCCATCGCTTATCTGACCGGTAGCCCGCTGACTGGTTTCGCCGTCGGCGGCGCCTTGGCGATGTCGTCCACCGCCATCGTCAGCAAGCTGCTGGCGGAAAGACTGGAGCTGAACCAGCCGCACGGCCAACTGGCGATAGGCGTGCTGCTGTTCCAGGACATCGCCGTGGTGCCGCTGCTGATCATGCTGCCGGCCTTCGCCGGCGGCAGCGATACGCTGTGGCTGGACCTGGCCAAGGCCGGCGGCAAGGTGCTGGTGGTGCTGGCGCTGCTGCTGTTTTTCGGCCAGCGCCTGGTGCGGCCGTGGTTCCACCTGGTGGCGCGCCAGCGTTCCGGCGAGCTGTTCATGATCAACGTGCTGCTGGTGACGCTGGGCATCGCCTGGATGACCGAGCTCTCTGGCCTCAGTCTGGCGCTGGGGGCTTTCGTCGCCGGCATGCTGATCTCGGAAACCGAGTACCGCTACCAGGTGGAAGAGGACATCAAGCCCTTCCGCGACATCCTGCTGGGCTTCTTCTTCATCACCGTGGGCATGAAGCTGGAATTGTCGGTGCTGTTCGGCCGCTTCGGCGATGTGCTGCTGTTGCTGGTATTGTTGCTGCCGCTGAAGCTGGCGGTGGTGTTCGGTCTGGGCCGGCTATTCGGCCATCGTTCCAATGATGCGATGCGTGCGGCGCTGGCGCTGGCGCAGGGCGGTGAGTTCGGCTTCGTGTTGTTGTCGCTGGCGCTGAGCCTGAATCTGGTGGCCGCGCCCATGGCCCAGGCGGCCATAGCCGCCATCCTGATCTCGATGCTGGTGGCGCCTTTCCTGATCATGCACGGCGAGCGCATCACCCGCAGGTTGATCAAGCAGGACTGGATGCTGCAGTCGCTGGATCTGCACCAGATGCTGGTGGCTGGCATGAGCAAGGACGAGCACGTGCTGATCTGCGGCTACGGCCGTAGCGGCCAGGCTTTGGCCCGGCTGCTGGAAACCGAGAAGATCAATACCTTTGCGCTGGACATGGATCCGGAGCGGGTGCGCGAGGCGGGTGAGGCTGGCGACCAGGTGGTGTTCGGCGACGCCGGCAAGAAGGAGGTGCTGCTTGCCGCCGGCCTGATGCGGGCCAAGGTGGTGGTGGTGACCTTCGCCGACACCCACGCCGCGCTGCGCATTTTGCACACGGTGCGGGAAGTGCGGCCGGAATTGCCGGTGATCGTGCGCACGATAGACGAGAGCGAGCTGGACGTGTTGCGCCAGGCCGGCGCCGACGAGGTGGTGGCCGAGGTGATGGAGGGCAGCCTGATGCTGGCCTCGCAGGCGCTGCTGGAGGCGGGCGTGCCGCCCAGCCGCGTGCTGCGGCGCATCCGCGCGGTGCGGGAGGAGCGCTACGACCTGTTCCGCGGCTTTTTCCGCGGCAGCAGCGACGAGACGGAGAGCCTGGAAGAGTCGCTGGTGCCCCGTTTGCTGAGCGTGCAGGTGTGCGGCGGCGCGGCGGCCATCGGCCAGCCGCTGGGCGCGCTGGGCCTGGCCGGCCTGGGCGTGGAGCTGAAGGCGATCCGTCGCAACCGCGTGCGCCGCACCGATTTCGACGATAGTTTCGAAATCTCACCGGACGACGTGATGGTGCTGCTGGGCACGCCGGAACAGCTGGCGCTGGCGGAGTCCCGGATCCTGCAGGGCGATTGAGCTCGGTCAGATTAAGAGAAGACCTGATTTCGCGCGGCGCGCAGGACGCGCCGGCAACAAAAAGCCCCGGGAAGCCGGGGCTTTTTGTTTGAGCCTGGGGTTCAGGGCAGGATGGTGGTGATCTGCTTCTGCAATTGCTGTTTCAGCGCTTGCTGCTTTTCGCCCTCGGTCTTCTTGCCCTTGACCAGCGCGTTGAAGTCCAGCGCGTACACCGGCGCATTGAGCGGGCCGGTGATCTTCAGCGGCACGTTGACGCCTTTCAGCCGGACGAACTCCTGTGGATTGGCCTGCACGTCCATCGTGTAGTCGACGATGCTCTGCTTCAGGTCCACCTTGCCGCCGCCGTTGACGTTGACCAGCTGCGAGGCCAGCTTCAGGTCCTGGCTGCGCGCCACGCCGCTGTCCAGCTTGAAGCTGGTGGACAGCGTGGAGAAGGTGGTCTTCTGGTCGTTTTGCGCGGCGCCGTTCCATTCTTTCAGCTCGGCCGGCAGGTTCTTCAGCGCGGCCACCAGGTCGATGCCGGTCAGCGCGCCGTTGTTGAGGCTGAAGGAGGCGTCGCCGTTGAGCGTGCTGCGCAGCTCGGCGAAGGACTTGCCGTCGGCGTTGATGTCGATCTTGCCGTTGCCTTTGCCGTCCAGGCGGTTGAAGTTGAACAGGTCCGCCAGCAACGGGCGGATCTTCATGCCCTGCAGCGTCTGCTTCACTTGCAGGTGCGGCACGTCGCGCCGGCTCAGCGAGGCGTCGCCTTGCAGGCGGCCGTCGTAGATGTCGGCGGACATCTGGTCCAGCTCCAGCGCGCGCGGGTTGATGCGCACATTGCTGGTGATGTGGTTGATGCGGAAGCGGCCCATCGCCAACTCGCCGACTTCCACCTTGCCGTTCAGGTCGAAGAAGTCCAGCCAGTCCAGCGGGATTTCGTTGGTGTTCTGGAAGATGGCCACCGGATCGCCCTGGGTTTCGGGCAGGTAGCGGTTCAGGTCCAGCTTGCCGATGGACAGCATCGCTTCGTGGCGCGGCTTGATCAGGCCGTACTGGCTCAGCGTGGCCGACACGTCGGAGCCGTCCAGCTTGCCGGCGACGCGCAGATTGAAGCGCGGCTCGTCGATGTCGCCGTCCAGCGCGCCTTCCATGCTGGCCACCAGGCGGCCGCGCGGCAGTGCCGGCGTGGTGATGGTGCTGGTCAGCTTCAGCGGCTGCATCAGCAGCTGGTTCATGCCGGCCAGCGACAGCGGCGCGTTCAGCTTGACGTTGACCTTGCTGGAGCCGGCCAGCCAGTTGAACTCGCCGTCCAGCTTGTCGGCGTAGAGGCCGCTCTCGCTCAGCTTCAGATTGTCCAGCGCCGCCTGCAACTGGTACTGGCTGCGGGCGTAGCTGAGCTTGGCGCTGAGGGTGCCGGACGGCATGGTCAGTTCGCGCAGGCTGGCGTTGATTTGCGGCAGGGTCAGCTTGACCTCGCTGCTGGGACGCTCGCTGGTGAAGCTGACGGTGACGTCGCTGCCGGTGGCTTGCAGCGACGCGAAGTTGAGCTTGTACTGGCCGGCGACGGTCAATTTGGTTTCGCCCAGGCCCGGAATGGTGCTGATCGCCACCGCCTCCAGTTCGGGCAGGCTGACTTGGTCGTCCTGTATCGCCAGCGGGGTGGTCAGCGCCAGGCGCACCGGACGCTTGTCGTCGTCCAGGATGGCGCCGAAGCTGACGTCGGCGGTGCCGCGCAGGTTGTCGGCGTCCAGGCTGATGCTGGCCAGGCGTTTGTCGGTGTGGGTGAGCTGGTCGGACAGCAGCAGCGTGCCTTCGCGCATGGTCAGCCGGTCCAGCTTGAGGATGTAGCTGTCCTGGCGGCGGCGCTGGAACAGGTCGGCGATGTTCAGTTGTCCGTCCAGGCCGCGGCTGACGCCGGCGCTGGGGCCGTACAGATCCAGCGCCTTGACTTCGCGGTTGCCCAGCAGCAGCGGCAGCCAGGCCAGCGACACGCGCAGCATTTCCACGCGAGCGAAAGCGTCGGGCTTGCCGGGCTCGCTGATGCTGAGTTTTTCTATTTCAATGCCGGGATAGGGGAAAACCTGGGGCGTGATGCGGCCGTCGATGCGGACGCTGCGCCCGGTGTCTTGCAGGGCATGGGTCAGGCTGCCGCGCACGGCGGCTTCGTCGAATTGCCAGTAGATCAGCGCTCGGATCAATACCAGCAGCAGGACCACGGCCAGGGTGCCGTAGGTCGCGATTCTTAGCCACAGCCGGCCGGAGTTCAATTTCATCGGGATCGCTCGGAGAGGCCATGCATGGAGTTGTCTGGGAGATGCGGGAAGCCTGTGGAGCGGGTGAAGGGAATCGAACCCTCGTCGTAAGCTTGGGAAGCTTCTGCTCTACCATTGAGCTACACCCGCGCGCTTCTAGAGCCGACGAATTTAGCGGGTTTCGCCAGGATTGGCAAGATTTTGCGGCGCAGCAAAATCACCATTCGGGTTCGATTTCGCCAGGTGTGTGCGTTTTGTTTTTCTAAGCATTTGATGCAAAAGGGTTTGCTAGGGGCGGGACGGGCTCCGCGCGGGAGGGGTGGCAAAGCTGCCGCGGCCGGGGCGGGACCCTCGTTGTCAGCGGCCTGGCCGGTACCATAGCCTGGCGTCGTCCAGCGGGGTGTCTTTCGGCAGCATCGGATTTTCCAGCCGGATCAGCGTCCGGTTGTCCAGCTCGGCGCGCCGTATCGCCGCGCCGTAATGCTGCAGGAAAAATCGGTCGTAGGAGCCGTCCTTCAGCATCAGGCGCATGCCTTCCTCCACCCGTTTCGCCAGTTCGGCTCCGCGTTCGCGGTTGAAGAAAAAGTAATATGGCCACGGGTAGTAGAGCAGCAGGGTCTTGTCCACGGCCAGGCCGGGGTAGCTTGGCGAACGGCTGTCGAATTCGGAAAAAATCTCGCCGATGCCGCGTGGAAACAGGTCGAAGCGCTTCTTGTCCAGCATGGAGAACAGCAGTTCGTAGCCGGCTTCGGTCACCTTGATGCCGTTGTAGCGGTAGAGCGGGATGTCTCCCCAGCCCAGCCCCTGGCCGACGCGCAGCCGACGCAGGCCTGCCAGGTCGCGCACGTCGGCGACGGCTGCCTGGCGGTCGGCCGGGATCAGCGCGATCCGGTAGCCGAGCAAGCCCTTGTCCAGCGGGATGCGCACGGCCAGCATCTGCCGCTCTCGCTCTTCAGTGGTGGAGCTCCAGATCACGTCGAGATTGCCCTGCTGCAACTCCTGCAGGTAGCGGGACTCGTTCATGATCCGGGAGGAGGGCTGGAGCGCGGCGGGGCCGTATTTGGCGTTGGTGTGCTCGACGGCTTCGCGCAGCAAGTCGAGGTAGGGCTGGAAGCGGGTCTCGGATCCCTGTGGAAAGGCCGGATAGCGGATGAGCGCAGGCTCTCCCGCCGCCATCGCCGTCGCTGTCCATGCCGCGCATAGCAAGGCCGCCAGCCGCCGGCGGCCCGGGGTGGCGGGGCGCGTTCGGCGTTTCATTGAATCGTCGGTCGGGAGCGGCTTCATCGCGGCGAGGAGGGCTGGCATATCGTTAAGAGGCTGTTCGGGGTTCAGTTCCGCGTCGGTTGCTGGAAATACTCCATTTGCCGGCGCAGGCTGTCGGCGCGCTGGGCCGTTTCGTGCGCGGCAGCCGACAGCTCTTCGCTGGTGGCGGCGTTGTCCTGGGACAGATGGCTCAGGCCTTGCATCACCGAGGTGATGTTGCCGACCTGGCGGGCCTGGGTCGATGCGTCCCGGGAGATGCCTTCCACCAACTCCCGGGTTTCGCGGCTGGAGGCGACGATGGCGTCCAGGCTGGCGCCGGCGCTTTCCGCCAGTTGCACGCTGCGGGCGGCCACCTGGCCGATTTCCTTGGCGGCATCCTGGCTGCGTATCGCCAGCTTGCGCACTTCGTCGGCCACCACGGCGAAGCCTTTTCCCACCTCGCCGGCGCGCGCGGCCTCGATGGCGGCGTTGAGAGCCAGCAGATTGGTCTGGTAGGCGATGTCGTCGATGATGTCGGTGCGCTGGGCGATGCGGCGCATCGCCTGTATCGCCTCGCCGACCACGCGGTTGCCGGCGTCGGCCTGGTTGGCGGCTTCGTTGGCGATGTCGCCGGTATGGCTGGCCTGGTCGGCCATGTCGAACATCTGGCGGCTGATGTCGTTCACCGTCACGCAGGTCTGCTCGATGCTGGCCGAGGTGTCGCTGGCGCTGGCGGCCAGGCTTTGCGATGCGTTGTTCAGCTGCAGCGAGGCGTTGGCCACTGCGTCGGCGTCGGCCCGCACCTGCAGGATCACGGCCGACAGCTTCTCGCCCATCTTGCGGATGTGGGCGGCCAGGCTGCGCGTGTCGCGCCTGGCCAGCGGCAGTGTGAAATCCAGCTTGCCGTCGGCCAGCTCGCGCATGCCTTGCGCGACGTCGTCCGGCTCCGCGCCCAGCGTGCGGATGACATCGCGGGCCAGCAGGATGGACGCGCCGATCGGCAACAGCAAGGCCAGCAGGCCGGTCAGCGCCAGCCAGCCCTGGCGGCGGGCGCGTTCGGCCTGATCGGACGCGCGCTGGCGGATGTCTCCCAACAGTTGCCGTTGCAAGCTGTACAAGGCGTCGAGCCGCGCGCTGGCCGCCTGGAACCAGATGGCTGGACTAAGCCGCGGCTCCAGCGCGCCGGGTTCGCGCTCCAGCAGCGAGTCGCGCATGGCTTCGAAGTCGCGGGTGGACTGCAAGGCCTGGGCCAGCATGGAAGGATTGCCGCCATGCTGCAGATACAGCTGCTCGCACAGGGCTTCCTGCGACGTCACGCCGCTGACCCGGCGGACGTCGGCCACCGTCATCCGGCCCGAGGACAGCACGCCGTTGACCAGTCCCCGGGTCCGGCCGGTGTATTCGCTTTGGCACTGCAGCGCCGACCATTGCTGCACGCTGGCCCGGATGTCTTCGCTCTGCGCGTCGAACAGCGCGACCACGCCCGACAGCTGTTCTATCATCGCCGAATAAGCGGCGAACATCTCCAGTGGCGCGATGCGGTGGATATTGACGCTTGCCCGCAGGCGCTCAAGCTGGTCCGCGGCCGGCGCATTGCTGTCGATGAAGGCGCGCAGCCGGGGCTTCAGACCATCGCCCGGCTGCCGCCGCAGCTGGTCCAGCAGCGCGGAGGCTTCCGCGCGGCGCTGGCGCAGCGTGTCCGGCATCGGCGCGGAGGCGTTCAGATAGCCGTTGCTGAGGCCGCGCTCGCTTTGCAGCGCATGGATCAATCCGCCGATCAGCGCCGCGTTGTCCGCCAGCTTCACGTCCTGTTGCAACTGGTCCGCGGCATGCCGCCTATCCAGGGTGTAGGCGGCTGCGCCCGCCAGCAGCAACAGGGCCAGCGGCGCGGTGAGCAGCACCAGCTTGTGGACCAACTTCAAACGATGTGGCATGGCCGGGTCATTCCGCGAGATGCTTGAAACGGTCCACCAGGCGCACCAGTTCTCCGGCCGACGCGTTCAGCCGATCAGACAGCTTGGCCACCTCCTGCACCAGCGAGGCGTTGTCTTCGGCCAGTGAGGCGATCACGCTGATATTGGTGGCGACTTCGTTGCTGGCCGAGGTCTGTTCGGCCATCGCGGTGGCGGTGTCCTGGCTCTTGTCGGCGGCGTGGCCGGCTTCGGCGTGTATCTGCTCCAGATCGTCGACGGTGCGGCTGACCAGTTGCAGGCCGGATTCCATCCTGTCCTGCGCCTCCTGCATGTGATGGGCCGCGGTTTGCGTCTCGCCGCGGATGTCTTCGATCAGCGCGGTGATGTCCAGCGTTTCCTTGCCGGTGCGCTCGGCCAGCTTGCGCACCTCGTCGGCCACCACCGCGAAGCCGCGGCCCATCTCCCCGGCCCGCGCCGCCTCGATCGCCGCGTTCAGCGCCAGCAGATTGGTCTGGTCGGCGATCTCGCGGATGGCGGTGATGATGGAGCGGATGTCTTCGGACTTCCGCTGCAGCGACTCGATGCGGTTGCCGGCGTCGCCGAGCACCGACGAGGTCTGGTGCATGGCCGAGGTGGTGTCGCCCATGCGTTCGCGGCCGTCGTGGACGCTGCGCTGCATCTGCTGTGCCAGTGTCAGCGATTGCTGGGTGTTGTTGGTGACCGATTCTATGCCGGCGGACATTTGCTCGACGGCGGCGGCGATTTCGGTCGCCGACTGGCTTTGCGTTTCCGAGGCCTTGGCCGCCCGCTCCGCGATGTCCAGCATGCTGTTGGCGGCGTCCACCAGGGTGTGGGCGTTGCGGTTGACCTCGTTCAGCGTGTGCGCGAAGGCGTCCACCAGGTGGTCGAAGGCGTGCCCCATGCGGGCGATTTCGTCGTGGCCCTGGATCGTCGCCCGCGGGCGCAGATCGAAATCCTGGCTCATCGACGTCATCAGCACTTCCAGCCGCTGCACCGGCACGTGGATGCCGCGGTAGATGCCGAAACCCAGGCTGCACAGCAGCAGGATCACCAGCGCCGATCCGCCCAGCGTCAGCGCCAGGTCCGAGCGCGCCCGCGCCACCTTGACCGCCACCATCTGCGCCATTTGCCGCAGCAGCTGGTCCTGCCCGCCCTTCAGCGCGTCGATGCGCTTAGTGGTGGCCTGGAACCAAGCGGCCGGCGCTACGCCCACTGGTTGGCCCAGGACCTGGCCCATCACCTTGGCGCGCAGCGCCTGCACCGCGAGGCTTTCGTCGCCGCCGTCCAGCGCTTCCTTCTGGGCGCGGAGGGCATCGTCCGCTATCAGCTTGAACTGGCTGGCGCAGGCGTCCTGCTTGGCGATCAGGCTGGCGGCTTGCGCGTGGCTTTGCTGGTTGAGCACGCCTCCTTGCAGCAGGCCGTTGATGTAGCCGCGCTCCCGTCCAGCGAATTCCTTCTCGCATTGCAGATTGAGCAGGGCCATGGTACTGCGCAGCAGGTCGCCGTCGTTGTTGGCTTGCGCCAGCCGGGCGATAAGTCCGATCAAGCCATCGATGTCCTTGGAGTAGGCGGCGAAGGCATCCGGCGCCGCGATGCCGCGCTTTTCAATGTCCGCGCGCAACTGGGCCAGGCCTTGCAGCTGGCTGTTCAGCGCGCCCAGCGTCTCTTTCAGCCGGCTGTCGCCCAGCTCGCCGCTGGCGGAAGCGAAGCTGGCCAGCGATTTGTCGCCATTGGCGCGAGCCGCCTGCAAGGGAGGCGGCGGCGCGGCGGCTTGTCCGCTGAGGAAGCCGTTGCTGAGGCCGCGCTCGGTCTGGAGGTCGTGTATCAACTGGCTGGAGTCGCCGGCGATGGCGATCAGCCGGTCCGAGCGTTGCAACTCGTTCAGGGTTTGCAGGCGGTCGAGCGAGAGAATGCCGGCGAGGCCTACCAAGGCCAGGGAAAAGGGCAGCAGCAGCAATAACAGCTTGCTGGCGATCGATAGCCTGGACAACATGAGTTTCTCCCTTTGGGGGGGACGGCGGAATCCGGACGCGGCGGATGCGGGCATCGGATTTCACTATAGGCAAAGTTGCCGTTGCGGCTTTTGGTAGATGGAAATCCGCTTGAATCATTTGCGGCGCGATCGAGCGGAGTGGCACCGGGGCGTGGCGGTCTGATCCGGGAGGGAAGAAGGCGTTCCGGCATCCATGCGCCGTCATCGACCGGCCTGGTCCGGTCTTTGGGGGATGGCGAAAGCTGGGAGCGCAAGCCGCGCCGGAGGGGATCTTGCCGCCGGTCCGCGCAGGCTCTGGCGAGGCTGTTTTCAGGCCAGGCCGGCCGGCCAATGCCAAGCGGCTGGTTTGTAAATTCTTGGTGACATAAAGTTGCCTTGGGAATATGCTGAAAGGTTGTTTGCTGTTTTTTGGCATGACGAACGTCCTGGGGAGGGCGTTGGCGCGAAGTCGAATATGGGAAGAGGCGCTTGCCTGTTTCCGGGGAACATAAAGAGGGTGGGCCGGGCGGGGTATATGGGGGTCTCGGGACGCGTTGCGAATGTTGCGGACCGGGCGGCGCATGTATTCTGTTTAGGTGGTGGGCAAATGCACAAGATATTGCAAATACTGTCGTGGCTGCCGTTGGCGGCCTGTCTGGGCATGCCGGCATTCGCCGCGGAGGCGGTGAGGCCGTATCAGGGGCCGCTCAAGTGCGCGGCGTCGGAAATGGCTGACATGTGGCTGGACCAGCGCCTGGGCTGCCTGAAGTCCGGCAGCCGGTTCATCGTCAACGCCGCTGGGGCCGAGGGCGCGGTGCAGGACATGGCCTACGTGGTCAACGAAGCCATCTATGACAAGGACTTCTATCTGATCAACAACCGCAAGGTTCGTTATTTCCAGTCCTTCTTGTGCGTGCGCAACCATCCCCAGGGCGTGCGCTCGCTGTTTCTGTCCGGCGATCTGGCCAATGCGCTGGAACTGAACAACCTGGGCCGCAAGCCGGCCGGCGTCGGGCCGACTTCGGTGAACATCTCGGGAGGCGACAGGGCGGGCGGCGTGGCGACCACCTGCGATCCGGCCAAGCATCCGCTGATCGTCAATTACAGCAGCGGCAAGGTGGAGTCGGTCAATCCGCTGGCCCTGCAGACGCTGCACGTGTACGAGCTGCCGTACAACTGAGCTGGCCGTCTTTTGCGCGGCCTAAGCTTCTCCAGGGCGCAGCCAGACCGATTTGAAGTCGAACCAGCCCATGCTGTTGAGGCGGAAGTCTTCGATCTGGCCCGGTCCCTTCAAGCGCAGCCAATTGTGGAACAGCGGCAGCATCCAGTGCCGCCTCACTGTCTGGGCGGCAAGGCTGTGCGCCTGCTCCTCGCCGCGGCGCCAGCCGCGCAGCCATTGCTCCAGCGGCAGCGCCGGTTCCAGGCAATGGCGCAGCAGCGGCGTGCCCAGCAGCCAGGCCGGCACCGCGTAGTCTATGTCGCAGCTGAAGTTGACTGTGCCCAACCACATATCCGCTTCTCTTTCTCCGCATTCCCAATCCTGATAGCTGCAGGTCTGGTGCTGAACGGCGATGCCGTGCGGCGCCAGGCATTCGGCAATGGCGGCGGCGATCTGCCGGTATTCGGGGTGTTGCTCGTAATAGGCCAGCCGCAGCGCCGGGAGGCGCGGCGCCGGCGAGGGCGTCTCCGGCCGGCTGTGGTGCCAGCGAGGCAACAGGCCTGCCGCCGCCACCCAGAACTGGCGGGCGGCGGGCGGCGTTTGCTGCATGATGGCCAGCGGCGTCAGCGCCTGGGCCAGCCATCGCCGAACGGCGTCGTCCCGCATCAGGGGCGAGCGGCCGTCGCACAGCAGGAAATAGACGCCGGTTTCCAGCGACATTTCGGTTTGTTCCTGCGCCGGCCGCGGATTGATTTCCACGGTCAGATCGCAAATGCCTTGAACGTCCAGCTGCAGCTGGTCTCCCAGCTTGGGCACCATCCAGATGTCCACCTGGTCCAGCAGCGCGCGGTGGCCGAAGTAGTCGTCGAAGGCTTGCAGCGACAGCCGATGCGCATCGTTGATCGCTACCCGGTAGGGGCCGGTGCCGACGGGATGCGAGGCGAAGCCGGGGCGGTCGCCGTGATCGGCCGGCAGGGCCAGCGCGGCTGGGTCGGCCAAAAGCCGCGGCAACCGGGGGTCTGGCTCGGAAAGCTGGATGGCGATGCTGCGCGGCGATAGCCGGCGCATGCCCGCCAGGTGGGAAAACAGCGGTTGCGTGCGCAAGCGCTCCAAGGTGGCGGCGATATCGTCCAGGCTCAGCTCGCGGCCATCGTGCCAGCGTACCCGCGGCCGCAGGTGGAAATGCCACTCGCGCTCCGAATGTTGTTCCCAGTGGTGGGCGAGATCGCCTTCTATTTCCCCTTTTTCCTCGTTTAGCCGAGTCAGTCCGTTGAAGATCTGGGACACCAGATGGCGTTCGGAGCGCCTGAGCGGCGTGCCGGGCATCAAATTGGGCATCGGTCGGTAATAGGGCACGCCCAGCACCTGGCGCTCCTGGCTCCAGCGGTGGCCCAGACGAGACAGCAGCAGCGGCGCCAGTTGCCTGGGGTCATCGTCCAGCAGCGCCACCGCTTGTTCCACTTTCCCTTGTTCCAGCAGCTGTTCCGCTTGCTGGCGTTGAAGCTCGGCGATGCCGCGCAGGAAGCGCAGGCCGGAACGGCTGCCGCGTCCGGCGCGGGCATTCCATTCCAGCCAGCCCAGCCCTTGCATCTGGATCAGCAGGCTGCGCATGTGGCGGCGAGTGCAGCACAGCAGGTCGGCCAACTGCTGCAGCGAGGCTTCGCCATCCTGGCCGGAGAAGCCCTGGCGCAGGCGGCTGTATTGTTGCAACAGGCGGTTATGGCTCATAAAGGGGAAATTTGTAGGAAAAAGTCAGCAATTTTTTGTTCATGTTATCAGGGCGACAATACGGCATCCAGTATGAGGAGTTCAAGATGGAGCACGATGAGCTGTCGCGTTTTTTGCAGGACTATCTGGGCCGCCAGCCCCGCTTGTTCGGCATCGATCCCCAGGAGGCCTTGAGCCGCCTGAACGAGGTGATGCAATGGGACGACGAAAAAAAGACGGCCGGGATGAGCCGGCCGCAAGCGGAGGAACAAGGGATTGATCCCGGCCCGCGGCTGGCGCGGGCCGGGAGCGCTCAGCGCAGATAAGGCAGGTAGGGCGCTTCGTCGCGGATGGCGTAGGTTTTGCCGTTCAGACCCACCGTGTAGTGGCTGGGGCCGGAGATCGGCAGGTAATACACCACGTCCAGCGTCACGCTTTGTCCGGCGCCCAGGCTCTGCCAGCTGGGCAGCTTCACCGATACGCGGTTGAAGTCGCCCTTCAAGCCGCCGACGTTGCTGCCGCTGTGGCCGGCGCTGATCACCTTGAGCCCGAAGCCGGATTGGTCGGCGATAGTGGCCGGCGCCGAGGTCGGCACGTCGAACTGGAACTCGGTGCCGCCGGGCAGCGCGGTTTGCGAGCGGTTGACGATGGTCAGCTTGGGGTTGATCGGATAGTTCTGATCGCCCAGCTTGAAGCCGCCCAGGCTGAAGCCCACGTCTATCGCCGCGGTCGGCGCCGGCGCGGCGTCGGCGCGGCGGGCGCTGACCTTGGCCGGCTGGCTGAAGGTGTTGTACAGCAGCGAGGTCAGCGTGGTGCCGATGAAGTACTCGCCCTGGCCGTTGTAGCGCTGGGCTTTCCAGTCATAGTCGCCGGCCAGTTCCCAGAACATCACGCCGCCGACATTGTTGGCGTCTATCCAGGCGGCCTTCTGCGCGATCGACTGCTCGTCCTCGGTCGACAGGAACACCTTCTTGCCGGCGTTCCACAGCCACGGCGCGGCCAACGCGCTGTTGTAGCTGCGCTGATAGCTGCCGGTGAGCTGGTTGATCGGCAGCGTCGGGTCGATGCCGTAGGAGGCGAGGTAGCTGCCGGCCAGGCCTTTCTCCAGGTTCTTGGCGTGCCACATCGGGTTGGAGCCGCCCGGGATCTCTTTGCCGCTGTCGTCCAGGTCGTGCCAGATGTTGTCGATGCCCACCGCGCCGTCGCCGCATTCTGTCAGGCCGGTCGGGCAGTTGCTGCCCACCGAGCTGCCCCACAGGCCGTTGCTGCCGCCGGTGACGTTCTTCCAGCCGCGGGTGTAGTAGGGCACGCCCATATTGACGCGCGAGGCTGGCAGGCTGCCGCGGTAGTAGTGGTAGGCCCAGTCGGTGTTCAGGTAGCCGATATTGCCGTACTGCGGCGTGCTGTACACGTTCCAGAACGCCAGTTCGGCATCCTTGCCGTCATCGTACAGCGCGGCGTTGGGGCCGACGAAGCGGTTCCACGCGCCGTGCAGGTCGTAGGACATCACGTTGACGAAGTCGAGATACTTCAGGCCCTGGAAGGTCTCCATGCCGCGCAGCAGGTAGCCGGAAGCCGGCACCGCGGCGGTGATTTGATAGTAACGGCCGTCCTGGGCGGCGGCGCGGTCCAGCCGGTCGCGCAGCGTCTGCAGCAGCGCCACATAGCCCTTGGTCAGCGAGCCCAGCCGGGCATTGGAGAAACTCCAGTCCAGCGGGTTGCCGGCGTTGTTCATCGAGGTCGGGTATTCGAAGTCGATGTCGACGCCGTCGAAGCCGTACTTGCGCAGGAAGGCGACGGCGGAGTCGGAGAAGGCGTTGATGCCGGCCTGGTTGACGGTGCCGTCGGCGTTGACGGTCATGCTGTAGAAGCCGCCGCTGGCCACGCGCTTGCCGCTGGCGTCGAAGTAGCCGCCGGTTTCGGCCCAGCCGCCCACCGAGATCAGCGTTTTCACGCCCGGGTATTTGCGCTTGTACTGGGTCAGCAGGTTGAAGTGGCCCTTGTACGGCAGGCTGGCGTCCATCTCGGCGCCGGCCACGCCCGGCCAGGTCATGTCGGTGGCCGGATTGCCCGGCGCGGCGTCGTTGACCGACAGCTTGTTGTCGCCATCCACGTGGGCGAAGGCGTAGTTGATGTGGGTGAGCTTGTTCCAGGGGATGTCGCTGGCCAGGTAGGACGGGCTGCCGTCCTTGCCGGTGCGCCAGCTGGTGAAGTAGCCGATGATGCGGCGGCGGCTGCCGTTGGCCAGCTGTTCCGCGCCGCCCTGCTTGTAAACCGCGCAGTAGGGGACGTCCACGCCCTGGGTTTGCGCCAGCGCCTCGGGCCGGCACAGCGCGTTGCCGGTGGGCGCGGGCACCTGCACCAGCGGCGGATCTACCGGCGGCGGGTTGCCGCCGCCGCATTGGCCGATCAGCTGCCAGGGGCTGGCGTCGCCGGCTGACGGCGTATTGCCCTGGGTCCACCACTTGGCCTGCCAGGTCTGGTTCTGGTAGCTGACGCGCTGGCCGCCGGTGTAGACGGCGGTGGCGTTCCAGGCAGGGTCGGCGCAGCTGCTGTCTGCGGTCTTGAGCAGATAGGAGGAATGCGCCGCGGGGAACGGGGCGCCGGACGGCACGGTGCCGGCCACCAGCGCGACGCTGCCTATGGCGCCGGCCGCCAGGCCGCTTTTCACAAGCATCAGGGTCTTGCTCACTCGGTATCTCCCTATTGTGATTGGGTGCGAAACAAGCGTTGTGAGTTGTATTGAAGTGGTATTGCAAATTGGAATGTAGCGACTAGGATGAAAAATGACTCTGTACTTTTTTACAGGTCAATCTTGTAATTAATAACTTTCAGATTGAATTGGCTTTATTAATCAATCTTGATTGTTAGAGAAAAAGCACTAAATGACATTGTCTTTAATTGGGATGAATAAAGGCTTGCGGGGCGAGATTTTGCAAGCCTTGAGGCGCTGCCGGGGATAGGAAAGGGGGGGAGGCCGGGCGTGTTGGCGCCGGCCTTGGTTTCAAGGCCGGCTGGTCATCAGGTCAGTGAGTCTGTCCTGAAACTGTTGCATACCAGATACATACCAGATATCAGGGATGGGGAGATGGCGCGCGATGGTGAGGCGCGGGCAGCAGGCCCTGGCTGAGCAGATGCCAGGCCAGCCACAGCAGCACCAGCGCGCCTAGCGCCGCGGCGAGGCCGACCAGCAGCTTGAGCGCGAGGCTGAGGCGGGCGTCGTTCCGTTCGCCGTTTTGTAGCGGCTCGGCCGGACCAGGGATCGGGGGCGAAAGCGTTTCAGCCGCGATGGCGGTTTCTGCGGACGCGGCAAAGGTGCGGGCGGCCAGCGTCTCGACAGGTGCCGAAGCCGGAGCGGCGCGTGCGCCGGCATCGCCCAGGCTGGCCAGCTTGCGGGCCAGGGGAGCGAACAGCGGCAGGGGAGGCGGCGCGGCGGGCAGCTTGGCCCGCTGTTCGCGGACGATGCGGCTTTGCAGCAGCACGAAACCCGCGCCCATAAGCGGCGCCACGACCAGCAGGGCCGGCGCCTGGCTGGCCACCCAGTCGCCCCACAGCGCGTCGCTGGCGGCCAGGCCGCCGGCCAGCCAGCCCAGCACGGCGGCGCCGGCCGGGATCAGCAGCGGGTAGTCGTCCATCAGCTTGGAGAGCAGCAGGCTGCCGTACATCAGCAAGGGCACGCTGAGCGCCAGGCCCAGCAGCAGGAACATCACGCTGCCCTGGGCGGCGGCGGCCAGCGCCACCACATTGTCCAGGCTCAGCGCCAGATCGGCCCCCACCACCAGCATCACCGCGTTCCACAGTTGCTGGCTGTGGCCGGCGCGTTCAGCCAGCGCTTCGCCGCCGCCGTCTTCATCGCCGCCCAGCAGCAGCTGGATGGCGATGGCCAGCAGGATGGCGGCGCCGATCAGCTTCAGCATCGGCACCCGCAGCAGCGCGC
The DNA here is from genome assembly GCF_039708975.1 of Chromobacterium indicum. Classification (NCBI taxonomy): domain Bacteria; kingdom Pseudomonadati; phylum Pseudomonadota; class Betaproteobacteria; order Neisseriales; family Chromobacteriaceae; genus Chromobacterium; species Chromobacterium indicum. Next base: position 98,382 of record NZ_JAYFSJ010000003.1, on the reverse strand, counting down.
CGGCGGCGGCCGCCAGCAGCAGGCGCAGGACGATGGCGAAGCCGGTGCCCCACAGCACGGCGCGGCGGCGCAATGCTTCCGGCAGCGAGCGGCAGGCCAGCGCGATCACCAGCGCGTTGTCGCCGCTGAGGATCAGGTCCAGGAAGGAGACCTGGAAGGTCAGGCTCAGCGAGTGGGCGAGGCTGTCGGGTTCCATACCGTATTCCTTGAGGAGCGGGCCTCAGCCCAGGCTGCCGACGATGCCGGCGTAGAGGCTGAAGCCGGCGAGCAGCAGCAACAGCGGCGCCAGCGCCATCCGGTAGCGGCGGCTGGGCGCCAGCGGCGCGGGCAGCTCGCGGCAGGCCAGCCAGTACAGCCCGGCGAGCATCACGGGCAGCAGCAGCGCGTTGGCCACCGAGGTGACGATGGACAGCTTGATCAGGTTGACACCGGAGGCCACCAGCGCGCCGGCGCCGGCCAGCATCGCGGCGAAACCGCCGTAGAACCAGGGCGCGTCCAGCGGATGTTTTTCCAGCGAATCGCGGCGTCCGGCCAGCTCGCCCAGCGTCCAGGCGCTGGTCAGGCAGACCACGATGGCGGCCACCAGCGCGCCGCCGCCCAGCGCCAGCGCGAACAGCAGGCGGCCGCCGGTGGGGCCGAGCAGGCGGGTGAAGCCGCCGGCGATGTCGGGAATGCTGTCCAGGCTTTGTCCGCCCGCGCCGTCGCCGAAGGCCGCGGCGGCGGCGATCAGGATGCCGGCGGTGATGATCTGGCACAGCACGGCGCCCAGCATCGTGTCCATCCGCGCCGGCTTCAGGTCGTCCAGCGTCAGCCCCTTGTCCAGCATCGCCGATTGCTGGTAGCTGAGCGTCCACGGCATCACGCAGGTGCCGATGTTGGCTGCGGCCAGCAGCAGGAAGTCGTGGTTGTCCAGCGGCAGGCTGGACAGCTGCGCCGCCATCTGGCCCGGATCGGGGTGGGCCAGCCAGGCTTCGGCCAGGAAGGCCAGTTCGAATACGCCGAGGCAGATGGCGATGCGCTCCACCGAGCGGTAGCTGCCGGTGCAGACCATGATCAGAACCAGCGAGCACAGCAGGGTTATCGTCTGCCAGGCGGGAATGCCGAACAGCTGGCCAATGCCGGCCAGACCCGCCAGCTGGGTCGCCAGCGCGCCCAGGCAGCTCAGCAGCAGCACGGCGGCGGAGGCCAGCTCGGCGCGGCGGCCCCAGCGCCGGCGCACCAGCTCGCCATAGCTCAGCCCGGTGCCCAGCGCCAGCCGTATCGTCAGCTCCTGCGCCAGGTACAGGAAGGGGATGAGCACGAACAGCAGCGGCAGCATGCGGTAGCCCCAGTGCGCGCCGCTCTGGGCGGCGGCGATCACGCTGCCGGTTTCGGTGTCGGCCAGCATCACCACCAGGCCGGGGCCGAGCGCGGCCAGCAGATGGCGCAGCCGGCGCAGCGTGGAGGCTTGCAGCGGCATGTCTGCCCCGTTCATGGCTTGCCGCCCGCGGGGCCGGTTTTCAGGTCATGCAGCAGCGCGGAGTCGGGCGACAGCACCAGGGTCGGCGCGGAGTCGGCCAGCGACTGGCGGTAGGTCTGCAGCGAGCGGTAGAACTTGTAGAACTTCGGGTCCTTGCTGAAGGCCTGGGCCAGGGTGCGGCCGGCGTCGGCGTCGGCCTCGCCGTGGATGATGGCGCTTTGCCGCTGCGCCTCGGACAGGATCACGGTGCGGTCGCGCTCGGCCTTGGCCTGGATCTGCTGCGCCCATTCCGCGCCTTGCGCGCGCAATTCCTTGGCCTCCTGCTGGCGGGCCGACTTCATCCGGTCGTAGATGGCCTGGCTGGTCTCCAGCGGCAGGTCGGCGCGGTGCAGCTGCACCTCGGTCACTTCCAGCCCCAGCGGGCGGGCGCGTTCCGCCACCTCCTGCTGGATGCGGGCGACGATGGCGCGGCGGCCCGGCGACAGCAGGTCGGTCAACGGCGCCTTGCCCAGCTCGCGCCGCAGCGAGGTGCTGACCAGTTGCGTCAGCTGGGCGCGGGCCTGTTCCTCGGTGCGCAGCGCCTGATAAAAGCGCAGCGTGTCGGCGATGCGGTAGCGGGTGTAGGTTTCCACCTCCAGCCGCTTCTCGTCACCCAGAATCACCTGCTCCGGCGGCGGCGCCAGCATCTGCAGCCGGGTGTCGTAGTACTGCACGCTGTCCACCAGCGGCAGTTTGAATTTCAGCCCCGGCTCGCCGTCCACGTTGACCGGCGCGCCCAGCCGCACCACCAGCGCCTTCTGCCCCTCGTTCAGCGTGTATTGCGCCGACAGCGCCAACCAGACGACAGCCAGGCCCGCGGCCCAGCCGATTCCGCGCCACTGCTTGTCCATCAACGGTTCTCCTTGCCGGCCTTGGGTTTGTCCTGCAGCTGCAATAGCGGCAATACGCCGGCGCCGCTCTTGCCTGAGCCGTCTATCACCACCTTGCTCGCCTTCTTCAGCATGTCGTCCATGCTTTCCAGGTACAGCCGCCAGGCGGTGACATCCTTGGCCTGGGCGTAGGTCTGGTACACCGAATCGAAGCGCTTGGCCTCGCCCTGCGCCAGATTGACCACCTGGCTGCGGTAGGCCTCGGCCTCCTGGCGGATGCGTTCGGCCTCGCCGCGCGCCTTGGGCAGGATGTCGTTGCTGTAGGCCTGGGCCTCGTTGCGGGCGCGCTCCTGGTCGGCGCGGGCGCGCTGCACGTCGTTGAAGGCGTCGATCACCGCCGCCGGCGGATCGACGCGCTGCAGCTGCACCTGGGTGATCAGGATGCCGGCCTGCTGCGCGTCCAGCCGCTGCTGGATCAGGCCGCGGGCCTCTTCGGCCACCTGCTGGCGGCGGTTGGACATCGCCGCCTGGATGGGCGTGCGTGAGATCACTTCGCGCAGCGCGCCTTCGGCGGTGATGCGCAGCGCCTCTTCCGGCTTGTTGGCGCGGAACAGGAACTGGCCGGCGTCCTTGATGCGCCAGAACACCGCGCAGTCGGCCTCGACGATGTTCTCGTCGCCGGTCAGCATCTGTTTTTCGCGCGGGTCGGCGGCGTCGGGCGGGCCGCTTTCATACAGATTGGCCAGTTTCAGCTGCTTGATCTGGGTGACCTTGGGCAGCTGGATGGTTTCCATCGGCCAGGGCAGATGGTAGTGCAGGCCGGCGGAGGTGGTGTCGGTCCAACGGCCGAAGCGTTGCACCACGCCCTGTTCGTCTGGTTCCACGCGGTAGACGCCGGACGCCAGCCAAAGAATGGCGACGATGCCGGCGAGCAGCGCCAAGCCCTTGCCGCGCATGCCCAGCAGTTCCAGCGTGTAGTCCAGCCGCTGCCGCAGCGCGGCCAGCGTGGGGGGGAGAGGCGGTGTCGGGAGACGGGTATCGGGCATGTCGGGCTTGTCCTGATTTTAACCATGCTTGCTGTCGGGTTTAACGCGGCAAATGCCGGAAGGATGACAAGGAGCGCAGATTTAGCGATGCGGCAATGGCTGAGACAGATCAAATGAAGCCGGGCGCACGGGCGTTAGCATGAAGTCATGGCCGGCGGCGCCGGCCCCACCCACCGCGAAGGAGATGGCCGATGTTTCCCGAATACCGCGAACTGATCACCCGCCTGAAAACCGAGGACACGCATTTCGCCCGCCTGTTCGACAAGCATAATCAGCTGGATCAGCAGATCAAGAACATGGAAGAGCGCATCCTGTCGGCGACGCATGAAGAGATCGAAACGCTGAAGAAGGAAAAACTGAAGCTGAAGGACGAGCTTTACACGTTGCTGAAGGCCCGCGCCTCCTGATTCGCAGGCGAGGCGGAGATCCGAAAGCCGGCCGTTTGCGCCGGCTTTGCGATTTCCAGCCTGCAAATCGGCAGAGTTGAGACTAATACTAATAAAACAACTCTATGCCCCGGGGAAGGTTTCCATGCATTTCGATGAGATCCAAAGCAAGCATTTCGTTACCCTCAGCCGCACGCCGCTGCCGCATACGCTGATCGAGCAGGCGCTGGTCGCGATGGGAGGAGGCGGGAACGATGGCATGAATTTCCGCAAGCAGGCGCTGGCCGCCGCCGGCTGGAACCATGACGGTCTGGTGCCGTTCGCCAAGCATCCTGAAAAAGCCGCCGAGGCGTTCAACCGCCTGCGGGAGGCGATGGCGGGGGCGGAGTCGCCAGATGCGCTGTTGAAGGCGCTGGGCGCCGAGTAAGTCCTGCTGCGTGATAGCAACGCCCCGAGCGGATGGCCGCCGGGGCGTTTTGCTTTGGAAGCTCAGTCGTCGCGATAGCGGCGGCGGATGGCTTGCAGCCGTCCATCGGCGCGCACCCGCTCCAGCGCGGCCTGCAGCCGGGCCGTCTGTTCCGGCGGCGTCTGCGGATTCAGCGCGAACCAGTATTGCAGCTTGCCGTCCAGCAGCCACACGGGGGAGACGTTCTTTTCCGGCAGCCGCTGCTGGCGCATCTGCCAGGCCATCGCCCAATCCAGCATGGCCACCAGGTCCACTCGCTTCAATAGCAGTTTTTTCAGATTGACGGCGTCGCTCTGGCCCAGGTCCAGGTTCTGGCCGCTCTGCAGTCCCAGCGCTTGCAGCTGGTTGGCGGAGGCCGAGCCCGCCAGCACGCCGTTGCGGTAGCGGGTCAGATCGCTGGCGGCGTCGACGCGGATGTCGCCGCGTTTGTCCAGGCGGTACATATAGATGCGGCGCGAGCCGATGGGGCCCACCCACTGGAACTGGGCCTCGCGCTCCGGCGTGCGCACCACGGTGTAGAGCAGGCCGCCCGCCGTATCCCTGGCCTTGGCGTAGGCGCGCAGCCAGGGCAGCACCTCTATCGTCAGGTTCAGCCCCGCCTCGCGCGCCACCAGCTGCAGCACCTCGGTGGAGTAACCCTTCACGTTGCCATTGTCCAGGTAGTTCAGCGGCGGAACGTCTTCGGTATAGGCGTGGAGCTCCGCGGCCGGCGCGCAGCCGAACCAGCAGGCCGCCATCAGCGCCAGCATGCTTCTCATCACGGTCCACTCCATCCGGCTTGTCGTCGCCATTGTTTACATCAGCATAGGCCAAGAAGATTACCATTTGGCGTGGCCGGCGCATGTCCCGATGCCGCGCCGGCGCGCCTGGCCTCCGGCGGGAACTGGATGGCCGGAGAGGGTCAGCGGCGGCGGAAGCTGATCAGCAGCACGTCGCGGTTGCCGTCGCGGGACGGATCCAGCTGGCTGACCGGAGTGACGCCGTGCAGCACGCGCTCGTCGTTGACCAGCGCGATGTCCAGCGGATCGGTCAGCGTGAACGAGGCGAGCGGCTGCTTTTCCAGATTGAACAGCTCGGTGGCGCCGCTCACCAGATTGTGGCGCTTGACCATCATCATCATCAGGAAGTGCACGCCGTCGCGGTGGACGCCTTCCGGCGTGGGCCAGCCGGGCTGGCGGTTCCGCGTTTCGATGCGGAATTGGTGCGCTTCGATGTGCCACGGCGTGTACGGCGATAATTGGCCGAAGATGGCGCAACCCAGGCTCAGCGCGGCCTGCATGGTGGCGCCGTGCAGGATTTCGTTGCGTATCGGCTCGAAATGGCGCGGCACGCCGCCATTGAGCGGGTTGTACAGTTTGCTCTGATAATGCGGGCGGTGGGCTTCGGCGCGCGCCTGGCGCGCGGACGGTTCGGCGCTGAGCGTCGCGTGCAGCCGCTTGCGGTAGCGCCCGCCGTCCGCCATGAACTTGTCCTGCTGCAGATGATTCCAACTGTCCTGAAAGGCCGCCCAGTCAGCCAATGCGCCTGGGAAGCGTTGCAGTAGGGAACGGCTTTGCTCCGCCGGCAGCAGGCAGAAGTCGTGCAGCGCCAGGCGTTGGCAGATCTGCTCCAGCTGCGGTTCGAGGTGGGGCTGGGTGTGAGGGTGGTGGGCGGCGAGTGCCGAGCTCATGATCTCTCCAATGGTTCTTGTGCTTGTAATCTGAATTCTGCTGTAACTGAATCGAAAAGAGAAATATTTTATGCAATGTGAATTTAATCTGCGGCGATGCCCGCCCAATAGTCTGGGGGGCGCGTGTTGCGCGCATTCGACACGGGAGGATATTCATTGATGACGAGCTTGCTTCGCCGTTTCATTCTGGCGCGCATGGTGCTGGCGCGGCCCAGGCTGGCCTGGTCGGCGCTGTTCGGCTTGCTGGCGATCGCGGCCTTGCCGCATGTGGTGGCGATGCACGACGTCACGCGCTACATCATCGGCTGGAACGCGGGCGCCTGGCTGTACCTGGCGCTGGTCGGCTGGATGATGTTCGGGAGCGGGCGCAAGCCGATACGGCACTGGGCCAGGGTGGAGGACGAGGGGCAATGGCTGGTGCTGCTGCTGGTGTGCCTGGCGGCGGCGGCCAGCCTGTCGGCCATCGTGATGGAGCTGGCCGTGGTGAAGGACATGCATGGCTGGCCGCGCGCAGCCCATATCGCGCTGGCGGTGCTGACGCTGCTGTCCTCGTGGGCGTTTACCCATGTTATGTTCGCGCTGCATTACGCGCGCGGCTTTTACGCCAGGGAGGCGCATGGCTTGCCGGGCGGGCTGGAGTTTCCCGGCACCCGGCAGCCGGATTATGAGGATTTCCTGTATTTCGCCTTCATCATCGGCACCTCGGGCCAGACCGCCGACGTCAGCTTCACCGACGGCAGCCAGCGCCGCACTGGCACCGTGCACTGCGTGCTGGCCTTTTTCTTCAACGCCACCGTGCTGGCCTTGATGATCAACATCGCCGCCGGCTTGATCTGAGCGGCCGACAATGCGAAACGCCACCGCGAGCGGTGGCGTTTTTTATTCGAAGGCGAGGCTCAGGCTGCCGGCGGCTCGGTGTCCTGGAAGGACTGGCGGGTATGCAGGCGCTGCAGCAGCGCGTCCAGATTGGGATGGGCGGCGCGCCAGTCGATTTCCGGCGCGCGGAAATCCAGGTAGCCCAGGCAGCAGCCGACGGCGATGTCGGCCAAGCTATAGCCGTGGCTGGTGCACCATGGCTTTTCGCCCAGATCCTCCGACAGCGTGGCCAGGCCGCGCAGGATCTTGCCGCGCTGGCGTTCCACCACTTCCTCCATCTGCTTCTCCGGCGGGCGGCGGCGCTCCAGCACGATGGCCACCATCGCGTCGATGATGCCGTCGGCCAGCGCTTCCCAGCGGCGGGCGCCGATCAGCTGGCGGTTGTCCTGCGGCAGCAGGCGCGATACCGGCGAGCTGTTTTCCAGGTATTCGACGATCACGCGGGAGTCGTACAAGGTGGAGCCGTCGTCCAGCTCAAGCACCGGCACCTTGCCCAGCGGGTTGTACTCGGCGACGCGGGTGTCCGCGTTCCAGGGCACGTCTTCCTCCAGCGGGCAGTCGATTTTCTTTTCAGCCAGCACGATGCGCACCTTGCGGGCATAGGGGCTGGTCAAAGAGGCGATCAGTTTCATGTTAGGAGCGATGGCGAGGGATCGGAAGATGACGCCGGCCCCGAGACGGGGCCGGCGAGCGCAGTGCTTACTTTAGCGCAAGCGGGCGGGGGCTGAAAGCCTTACTTGAGTTCAACCTTGCCGCTGACTTGCAGTTGCAGCTGGGTCTGGCCCGGCTGCAGGTCGGGCTGGCTGACGCTGGCCTCGGTCCCGGCCATCGCCGCCTTCATCATCATGACAGGCGGCCGGAAGCCGTGGTTTTGCTGGCCGATGTCCAGCTGCTGGATGTTGACCGTGTTCTTGCCCAGCGCGCGCGCGGCCACTTCCGCCTGATTCTTCAGATTGGCGATGGCCTCGGGAATCATGCTTTGCTCGGCCTTGCGGCGGGACTCGTCGGACACGCCGAATTGCACGCCTTCCAGCAGCATGGTTTGCTGCAGCTTGGAGATCAGCTCGGCGGCCTGGGCGAAGTCCTTGCTCTTCAGCTGGATCTCGGAACGGCCTTGCCAGCCGGTGATCTTGCCGTTCTTGTCGTAGCTGGGCCAGGTGCTGTAGCTGCCGCTGGACAGCTGCACGTCCTTGTAGCCGCGGCCGATGGCCATGCCGTTGGCGGTGGCCTTGTTCAGCCTATCGGCCAGCACCGCGGCCTGGTTGTTGCTTTGTTGCACATACAGGGTGGCGCTGATCTGGTCGTTGGCCACGTCGCGCTGGGCGCTGGCCGACAGATTGAGCTGCACGCCGTCGGCGGCGGCAGCCAGCGGGGCCGCGCCGGCCAGCATGAAACACAACAGCATGGGCTTGATTCGGTTTTTTCTCATTTCGGCTCCTGGGCTGAATGTGAGGGAAGTAGACTCCGCTTCGATCGGCTTGGCAAGCGCGGGTTCCGTGCCGGCGGACGCCGCAGGCGTGGGAAAAAATGCCAAACGGCCCCGATAGGGGCCGCTCGGATGGCAGAGACGCCGATCAGGCGATGTACTCGTAACCCGGCAGCGTCAGGAATTCGACGAAGTCGTCAGAGGTGGTCAAGAGGTCGAACATCTTGGCCGCGTCTTCGTACTGGCGGGTCCAGCGGGCGCCGTATTCGGCTTGCAGCTTGGCCACTTCGCGGGCCTGCAGCTCGCGGAACAGCTCAACCGTCACCTTACGGCCGTCGTCCAGCACGCCCTTGGGCGAGCGTATCCACTGCCAGATCTGCGAGCGCGAGATTTCGGCGGTGGCGGCGTCTTCCATCAGATTGTGGATGGGCACGCAGCCATTGCCGGAAATCCAGGAACCCAGATACTGGATGCCGACGTTGATGTTCATCGACAAGCCGGCTTCGGTGATCGGCGCTTCCGGCTGGAAGTTCAACAGGTCGGCGGCGGAAACCTGCACGTCCGGGCGCTGCTTGGCGATCTGGTTCGGCCTGTCTCCCAGCGCGGCGGTGAAGGCGGCGTCGGCGATCGGCACCAGGCCCGGGTGGGCCACCCAGCCGCCGTCGTAGCCGTCGGTGGCGTCGCGGTCCTTGTCCGCCTTGACGCCGGCCAGCGCCTTCTCGTTGGCTGCCGCGTCGTTCTTGATCGGAATCAGCGCCGCCATGCCGCCGATGGCCGGCGCGTCGCGGTGGTGGCAGGTTTTCAGCAGCAGCAGCGCGTAGGCGCGCATGAAGGGCACGGTCATCGTGATCAGCGCGCGGTTGGCCAGGCAGAAGTCGCGGTTCTGCTTGAACTTCTTGATGCAGCTGAAGATATAGTCCCAGCGGCCGGCGTTGAGGCCGGCGGAGTGGTCGCGCAGCTCGTAGAGGATTTCGTCCATCTCGAAGGCGGCCAGAATGGTCTCGATCAGCACGGTGGCCTTGATCGTGCCCTGAGGGACGCTCAACTCGTTCTGGGCGAACACGAAGACGTCGTTCCACAGCCGCGCTTCCAGATGGCTTTCCATCTTCGGCAGGTAGTAATAGGTGGCGCTGCCGTTTTCGCGCAGATAGCGGATGTTGTGGAAGAACGACAGGCCGAAGTCGAACAGGCTGCCGGATACGATCTCGCCGTCCACCTTGACGTGCTTTTCCATCAGGTGCCAGCCGCGCGGGCGCAGCAGCAGGGTGGCGATGGTGTCGTTCAGTTTGTACTGCTTGCCCTCGGGGCTCGCGTAGGAAATGGTTTTGCGGTAGGCGTCGCGGACGTTGATCTGACCGGCGATCTGGTTATCCCAGCTTGGGCAGTTGGAATCCTCGAAGTCGGCCATGAAGCTTTTGGCGCCGGAGTTCAGCGCGTTGATCATCATCTTGCGTTCCACCGGGCCGGTGATCTCCACGCGGCGGTCGAGCAGATCCTGCGGCAGCGGCGCGATCTTCCAGCCGCCGGCGCGCACGGCGGCTGTTTCCGGCAGGAAGTCCGGCAGCTTGCCGGCGTCCAGCTCGGCCTGGCGCGCGGCGCGGGCGGCGATGCGCTCGCGCCGCGTCGGCTCGAAGCGGCGGTGCAGCTTGGCGACGAAGGCCAGCGCCTCGGGGGTGAGGATTTCGGCGTAGGCCGGGGTGATGTCGGCGAGGATTTCCACGCCCTGCGGAAGGGTGACTGCCATGCGCGCGCTCCTGTGTAGAGAAGATGACATGATGATGCTGCAATGCAATGTTTGACAGTCTATTCGCCATCCAAGTAAAAAGAAATGGCATGAATTGCACAACATTTTTTACTTTTAGGTAGCTAATGAGCGAGCTGAAGCAGCTGGAGACCTTTGTCGCCGTAGTGGGCCTGGGCAGCTTGTCGGCCGCGGCGCGGCAATTGGGCGTGGTGCCGGCGATGGTGGGGCGGCGTCTGGACGCGCTGGAAGAGCGGCTGGGCGTGCGCCTGCTGGTGCGGACCACCCGCAGCGTCGCGCTGACGCAGGAGGGCGAAGCGTTTTATGAAGACTGCCAGCGGATACTGGCCGATCTGACAGAGGCGGAGGCCGCGGCGGCGTCCGGCAGCGGCAAGGCCCGCGGCCATCTGCGCTTGTCCGCGCCCGCCGGTTTCGGCCGCCGCCACGTGGCGCCCCACCTTGCCGCCTTTCAGCGCCTGCATCCGGAAGTGAAGGTGACGCTGGACCTGTCCGACCGGCTGGTGGATCTGCAGCGCGACCGCATCGACTGCGCGATTCGCATCTCGGACCTGTCCGATTCCGGCCTGGTGGCTATCCGGCTGGCGGAAAACCATCGGGTGGTGGTGGCGTCGCCGGCCTATCTGGCAGCTCAAGGCGCGCCGCGCACGCTGGAGGATCTGCAGCATCACCAGTGCCTGTCGCTGGGCGAAAGCCAGAGCCGCGGCTGGAGCTTCGTGGTGGACGGCAAGCCGGTGAACCTGAAGGTGTCCGGCGCGCTGGAGTGCAACGACGGCGCGGTGCTGCACGACTGGGCGCTGCAGGGCCTGGGCCTGGCCTGGCGCTCCTTGTGGGAGGTGAAGGGCGACCTGTCCGAAGGCCGGCTGACGACGGTGCTGGACGATTTTTCGTCGCCGGACTACCCGGTGTACGCGGTGGTGGCGCAGCGGCGGCTGCTCCCCGCCAGGGTGAGGCATTTCATCGACTATCTGCGCGCCGCCTATGCCGCGCCCGGCTACTGGGATTAAGCGCGGATGCCGGGCGGTTTGCCGCGCCGGCGCCGTCTTGCTAAGGTAGGGCCTCGCCGCGGGAGGGGCCGCGCGCATAAGAAGACGAACAACGTGAACAAATACCATCAGATCTATTCCGACATCGTCGCCGACATCGACAACCGGCGCTACGCCCAGGGCGAGCGCATCCCATCCGAATCCGAGCTGATGCACAGCTACGACGCCAGCCGCGGCACCGTGCGCAAGGCGGTGGACATGCTGCAAGAGCGCGGTTACGTGCAGAAAATCCACGGCAAGGGCGTGTTCGTGCTCAAGCCGGGCAATATCGAATTCCAGCTCAGCGGCATCGTCAGCTTCCAGGAAATGAACGAGCGCATGGGACGCAAGGTGGTGTCGCAAGTGGCCGAGCTGGCGGAGCAGCCGGCCGACGCGTCGCTGGCCCAGGCGACTGGCCTGGCCGAGGGCGCCGCCATCGTCAAGATCAAGCGGGTGCGCAATATCGACGGCGAAAACGTGATTCTGGACATCAACCATTTCGTCGCCGAACTGGTTCCCGGCCTGAATGAGGACATCGCCGTCGGCTCGATCTACCGCTACATCGAGCAGGAGCTGGGGCTGACCATCAGCTACGCCCAGCGCATCATCGAGGCGCAGCCCTGCAACGACGACGACCGCCGCTACCTGGACCTGAACGGCATGGACCACGTGATCGTGGTCAAGAACCTGACCCACCTCTACGACGGCCGGCTGTTTGAATACACGGAGTCGCGCCATCGCTTGGACAAGTTCTATTTCACGGATATTGCGCGGCGCTAGCATTTTCCCTCGGTGCGAGGGTGTGCAGAGTTTGTGTAACCAGACTTTGGGCAGGGAAAGGGGAGGCAGGCCACGGTTAATTTAATCTGGCTGAGTTGATGGAAATCGTGGTCTGTTCCTTGGAGGAGTGCGATGTTTGAAGAAGTTAAACAGTACATAAGTCCGTCAGAGGATGAACTAAGTGGCCCAGCGGCTGAGTTAAGCCGACCGGCGGCGCCGGTTCGGCTTGAATGAATTGTTAGCCCTCAACCCGTATCCACCGTGCCGAGAGCGCTCTTGTGAGTTGCTGAGGCTCAAACGAAAAGCCAAACGACACGGAATGCCAAAAAGAGCCCTCTTGGTCTTGGGACCAGTATCCCGTGCTGCCCTCTACCGCCAAGTGCCCGCGACTATTCACGGAAAAGATGCGTAGCTTAAGCTCATCGGGCGACATGGATTCTAGTGTGGCCTCACCATTGAGCGAGTGCTCTAGTGAAATGAGAGCAGTGCAAAAGGCAGAGAACTCTCCATCAAAGACCCAAAGATCGTTGTGCCCCCTAAAACCACCTGACAGTACGTCAATCGTGATGTATACGTCGCCGCGGTTCTGAGTGGCCGGATCGTCCTCAATGGCAATAGACATCTCGAAATGGGAACCAGAATTTTCAAATCTCATGACGCTCATGTGAGTGCTAACTTTCAAGCTGAGCCGCGAGCGGTGGCTGGGCATGGAAGGCCTAGGATGAAATGGCGGGCCTGTAGTGCCCAGCCGTTGCGAGTCGGCTTGAGCGCAGGGTTAGAGCGCTATTCATTGCCGCGCCCTGCCCATAGGAATGCGGCAAATACCACGTACCCCGGATACTGCCATGATTTCTGGGCCTCTGCGACTCTGCCACTCGGCGGAACTCCCGGTTAAACCGGGATTCCGCCCTACGGGAGACGATATTTGTAGGATGGATGCCCCGAAGGGCGATCCACCGCTGATAGCGGAACAGATCCAATTCGACAGGCCCGGCGCGGAGTGATCCGCCCGGGCCTTCTCTTTTCCCTCTGTTGCGAAATGGCGGCAGTCGGTTTGACTTTTCGCAAACTCGTACATACGAGTGTTGACCATCTTGTATGTACGAGTTAATTTGCCCTTGATTGTCATGCAGACAATCGCCACGAACAGGCGGATTTCCGGCATTGTGCCGGGAGCGAATCCACCGCCGCGACAAGGGACAGGGGAGAGACGATGAGTCACGACTACCAAGCGATCGCCGCGCAGATACTGGAAAGCATCGGCGGCGCGGCCAATATCCGCCAGGCGGCGCACTGCCTCACCCGGCTGCGCATTTCATTGCTCGACGAATCCAAGGTGAACGGGGACGCGCTGCGCCAGGTGGCGCTGGTGAAGGGCCATTTCAGCAATGCCGGAGTGTTCCAGATCGTCATCGGCGCCGGCGACGTGGACCGCGTCTACGCCGAGATGGTGAAGCAGGGCGGCGTGGCCCGCGCCACCATCGCCGACGTCAAGGCCAGCGGCGACGCCAAGCAGAACCGGCTGCAGCAGCTGGTCAAGGTGTTTTCGGACGTGTTCATGCCGATATTGCCGGCCATCGTCATCGCCGGCCTGCTGATGGGCGCCAACAATCTGTTGGGCGCTAAGGGCATGTTCATCGCGGACAAGAGCCTGCTGGACGCTTACCCGGGCCTGTCCGGGCTGTGGGGCCTGATCAATATGATGGCCAATACCTCCTTCGTGTTCCTGCCGGCGCTGGTGGGCTGGTCGGCGGCCAAGCGCTTCGGTGGAAGCGAGATTCTCGGCATCGTGCTGGGCCTGCTGCTGGTGCATCCGGACTTGCTCAACGCCTGGAACTACGGCAAGGCGGCCGCCGGGCTGGACGGCGCGTCGGTGCCGTACTTCGACCTGTTCGGCCTGCGTATCGAGAAGGTGGGCTACCAGGGCCAGATTCTGCCCATCCTGGCCGCCGCCTGGGTGATGTGCCGCGTCGAGCTGTGGCTAAAGCCGCGGGTGCCCAACGCGGTGCAGCTCTTGGTGGTGCCCATCATCACCATCGCGGTCAGCGGCTTTCTGGCGCTGGCGGTGATCGGCCCGCTGGCCCGCCACCTGGGCATCGCCGTCACCGACGCGCTGGTCTACGTGTTCAACCTGGCGCCGTGGCTGGGCGCAGCGCTGTTCGGCGCGCTGTACGCGCCGCTGGTGCTGACCGGCATGCACCATATGTTCATCGCGGTAGATCTGCAGCTGATTGCCAGCCAGGGCGGTACCTTCATCTGGCCGATGATCGCGCTGTCCAATATCGCTCAGGGCAGCGCCGCGCTGGCGATGTTCTGGCTGGCCAGGAACGCCAACGACAAGAATATGGCGTCCACCTCGGCGGTGTCGGCCTTCTTCGGTATCACCGAGCCGGCGATGTTCGGCGTCAATCTGCGCCACAAGCTGCCGTTCTACGCGGCGCTGGCCGGCTCCGCCTCGGCGGCGGTGCTGATCAGCCTGGGCCACGTCAAGGCATCGGCCATCGGCGTCGGCGGCCTGCCGGCCTTCATCTCCATCATTCCGCAGTACATCCCGCTGTTCCTTGTGGGCACGCTGGTGGCCTTGATCCTGCCTTTCGGCTTGACCTGGCTGCTGGCGCGCCGCCAGCTGGCCGCGGTTTCTCAAGACGAGGCCGCGCAGCATGCTTAAGGACATGAAACAGGCGGTGGTGTACCAGATCTACCCCAAGAGCTTCAGCAGCCATCGCAACCAAGCCACCGGCGACCTGCTGGGCGTAGTGGACCGGCTGGATTACCTGGCCTGGCTGGGGGTGGACTATTTGTGGCTGACGCCGTTCTACCGCTCGCCGCAGCACGACAACGGCTACGACGTCAGCGACTATTACAGCATCGATCCAGCCTACGGCAGCATGGCGGATTTCGAGCTGCTGCTGGCCGAGGCCAAGCGGCGCGGCATCGGCGTGATGCTGGACATCGTGGTCAACCACACTTCCATCGAACACGCCTGGTTCCAGCAGGCCTTGCAGGGCAGGGACAACCCCTACCGCGATTTCTACATCTGGCGCGACGTGCCCAACAACTGGCAGTCCAAATTCGGCGGCAATGCTTGGGAGAAGGACGAGGCCAGCGGCCAGTATTACCTGCATCTGTTCGACAAGACCCAGGCTGACCTCAACTGGGAAAACCCGGCGCTGCGCCAGGCGGTGTTCGAGATGATGCGCTTCTGGCGCGACAAGGGCGTGGCCGGTTTCCGGTTGGACGTGATCAATCTGATCTCCAAGGACCCGGCCTTCTCCGAGGACGACAGCGATGGCCGCCATTTCTACACCGACGGTCCGCGCGTGCACGAATACCTGCAGCAGATGCACCGCGAGGTGTTCGCCGGCCACGACTTGCTGACCGTGGGCGAGATGTCGTCCACCTCGCTGGAGCACTGCATCGCCTACAGCCGGCCGGAGCGGGGCGAGCTGAGCATGACCTTCAACTTCCACCATCTGAAGGTGGACTACCCGGACGGCGAGAAGTGGCGGGCGGGGGAGGTGGATTTCATCGCGCTCAAGCGCATCCTGTCCGACTGGCAAAGCGGCATGCACGCCGGCGGCGGCTGGAACGCGCTGTTTTGGTGCAATCACGACCAGCCGCGCGCCTTGTCCCGCTTCGGCGACGACGGCCGCTACCGGACCGAGTCCGCCAAGATGCTGGCCACCGCGCTGCATGGGCTGCAGGGCACGCCCTATATCTACCAGGGCGAGGAAATCGCCATGGCCGATCCGGGCTTCGGCGACATCAGCCAACTGCGCGACGTGGAAAGCCTGAACGCCTATCGGCAGTTGCTGGAAGAGGGGTTTCTCGAGGCTGATGCGATGGCGGTGATACGCCAGCGCTCGCGCGACAACGCCCGCACGCCGATGCAGTGGGACGACGGTCCGCATGCCGGCTTCAGCGCGGCCGAGCCGTGGATAGGCGTGGCGGCGGATGCCGCCGAGATCAATGTGGCAGCCGCCATCGGCGACAAACAGTCCACGCTGCACCACTACCGGCGCTTGATCCAGCTGCGAAAGCAGTACCGGGTGTTCGCCGACGGCGACTACCGCTGCCTGACGCCGGACCACCCGAGCCTGTGGGCCTACACCCGCCGCAGCGGCGATGAAATGTTGCTGGTCATCAACCACTTTGGCGGCGACAACATCCATTACCAGCCGCCGCCGGACGCCGTGCCGGAGGGTTGGACGCTGGAGCTGCTGCTGTCAAACCATCCGCCGCATGCCGACGGCCAGTTGAGGCCCTGGCATTCGCTGCTGTACCGGGCCGCGCCGCCAAGCGCTTCTTAACCGCCCCCGCACCCGAATACCGCTTTCATGCCGGCCGCCAGGCCGACAGGGCGGAGCTTTGCCCGCGCCTGGCGCGCGACCATCTACAATGATAAGGAGACAAGAATGAGGACGAAAACGATAAGCTGGCTGTGCGTGCTGCTGCCGCTGGGGCATGGCCTGCCGGCCTGGGCGGATGATGCGCCCGCCGCCGCGCCGGCGCCGCAGATCAGCGCCGAGCAACTGAGCGGCGCGGTGAAGAAGGCGTTGGACGATATGGGTTTCCAGTTTGACGGCTATCTGCGCAGCGGCTTTTACGGCAGCGTGGGCGACAATCAGCCCAAGGGCCAGTACCAGCTGGGCGGCGATCTGCAGCATTTCCGCTTGGGCAACGAGGGCGATACTTATATAGAGTTCGGCGTCGGCAAG
The DNA here is from genome assembly GCF_039708975.1 of Chromobacterium indicum. NCBI lineage: Bacteria > Pseudomonadati > Pseudomonadota > Betaproteobacteria > Neisseriales > Chromobacteriaceae > Chromobacterium > Chromobacterium indicum. The sequence goes on along the minus strand of NZ_JAYFSJ010000003.1, from coordinate 81,903 downwards.
AAATGGGCGCTGGGCAATGGCGTCAGCTGGGGCGCTTACGTGATGCCCACCATCTACAACGGCAAGACCAGCGCCTCGCAGGTCTATGGCTACATCAGCGGGCTGGAATTCGCGCCCAATCTGACGCTGTGGGCCGGCCAGCGCTACCACCGCATCCAGGACATCCACATCCTGGACAACTGGCTGATGCAGGACGGCGATAACTACGGCGCCGGCGTGGACGGCATCGCCGTCGGCAAGGCCAAGTTGAACCTGTCGGTGTCCTCGTCCGGCAGCTACGCCAACGACAATGCCACCCCCAACAACGCGCGCCGCGCCAACTTCCAGCTGACCGGCATTGAAACCAACCCCGGCGGCAAGCTGACCTTGACTGGCGCGGCGATAGGAGGCGATTTCGCCATCGGCAAGCCCGGCGCGGCGCTGGGCCTGCTGCACAATCAAAAGGATTTCCTGGCTCAGGGCGTCAATAATTCGCTGTTTCTGCAAACGTCCACCGGCCACGCGTCGCTGTCCGGCCAGTTCTACAATCTGGACAGCAATGGAGCGTCGCAAGCCGGCGCGAGGCAGAATCGCGTCGCCGACGTGATGGATTGGCAGCGCGGACGCTTCGGCGGCCAGGCGGTGCTGGGCTGGCAGACGACAGCGCCGGACAACGCCGCCAAATACCGCGATTCGACCTTGGGCGGCCGGTTGTCCTACGGTGTGGCGGCCAACGTCAAGCTGCTGACCGAAATCGGTCTGACCAGCCGAGATACGGACAACCAGCCGCTGCAGCGGCTGAACAAGGCGACGCTGGCGGTGGCGTTCTCGCCGAACACCGATTTCTGGACCCGGCCGGAGCTGCGGGTGTACGCCAGCCATTACAACTGGAACAACGCGGCGGCGCAGGCCAATCTGACCACCTTCGCCGCCAATGGCCGCACCCACGCCAACACCTTCGGCGTGCAGCTGGAGGCGTGGTGGTAAGCGCGGCTTGAGCGGTTTTGCAAACGATTGTTTACGGTGCCGCGGCGGGAGTCGCGGCACTTTGTCGTTTGGGGGTAGTCTGTCTGGCGTGGCGAAATATCGGGAGAGGGCGATGAGTGGTTTGCTGACAGGCGGCTTGGCCGCCTTGCTGCTGGTTTCCGGCCTGGCCTGGGCGGATATCGGCGATTCCGCGGCATCGGCGCCCCGCGTCCGGCTGGAGTGCCTGCCCGACAGCGACGGCGCCGACTGGCATGGCTGGCTGTCCGCCAGGCTGGCGCTGCGAGGGCTGGAGGAGGGGCCGCCGCCGGGCTGGCGGCTGTGCTTCGCCGAGGAGCAGCGGCAGCAGTGGGTGGATCAACCCATGGATTGGCGTTACGACGGTTACTGGCGGCAACCGCCGTACCGGCTGGAGCAGTGGGCCGAGCTCAGCCTGACAGTGAAGGGCGAAGATGGCGCGGTATTGTGGAGCGGCCGGGAGCGGCTGGGCGATGGCGACAACCGCCGCGCCAAGCTGGAGCAGGCCGCCCGCAGGCTGGTGGACAGGATGCCGCTGCCGTGATTGGTTTTTATTATGACTATTGATTATTTTCTTGTAAGCTATTGGTGTTTTCCCGTATTGTGACCGCAGCCTCCTGCGGTAGTATCGATGGCCTCCGCGAGCATGGCCTGCACATGGCAGACAAGACAGGGCAGCCGCAGAGGGACAAATCAGATCACAACAGCCGAATCCGAGTATGAGGCGCCCGCCTGGACCGCGGGCGTCTTGTCGTTTCAGCGCCGCCGCCATGTACGGCGGCGCGGATCGGTGCGGGCAAGATACGGGATAGTAGACAATGAGTTTGATGCGCAAGAAGAGCGTGCAAGGCATGTTGGCCGCCGCTCAGACTTCGCGCGGATTGAGAAAAGAGCTCTCCGCGTTCGACCTTACCATGCTGGGCATCGGCGCCATCATCGGCACCGGGATTTTCGTGCTCACCGGCACCGGCGCCACCATCGCCGGCCCCGGCCTGGTGCTTTCCTTCGTCATCAGCGCCTTCGCCTGCGGCTTCGCGGCGATGTGCTATGCCGAATTCGCCTCCATGCTGCCGATTTCCGGCTCCACCTACACCTACGCTTACGCCACGCTGGGCGAGCTGATCGCCTGGATCATAGGCTGGGACCTGCTGCTGGAATACCTGCTGGCCTCGTCGGCGGTGTCGGTCGGCTGGTCCGGCTACTTCCAGAGCCTGTTGTCCGGTTTTGGCGTCACGCTGCCGCAGGCGCTCACCGCCGCGGCCGGCTCGGTGCCGGGCAAGGAAACCTTGTTCAATCTGCCGGCTTTCTGCATCGCGATGATCATCACCGCGCTGCTGGCCTTCGGCATCAAGGAATCCAAGCGCGTCAACAACATCGTGGTGCTGATCAAGGTGGCGGTGGTGGTGCTGTTCATCGCCATCGGCGTGTGGCACGTGAAGCCGGCCAACTGGGAACCGGCGCTGCCGTTCGGCTTCTCCGGCGTGTTCCACGGCGCGGCCATCGTGTTCTTCAGCTTCATCGGCTTCGACGCGGTCACCTGCGCGGCCGAGGAAGTGAAGAATCCGGCCAAGGACATCCCGCGCGGCGTGATCTGGTCGCTGGCGGTGTGCTCCATCCTGTACGTGGTGGTGGCCGCCATCATGACCGGCATCGTGCCCTACATGCAGTTTGCCGGCGTGGACCACCCGGTGTCGCTGGCGCTGCAAGTGGCCAAGCTGGACTGGTTCGCCGGCTTCGTCGATCTGGGCGCCATCTTGGGCATGATGACGGTGATCCTGGTGATGACCTACGGCCAGACCCGCATCCTGTTCGCGATGAGCCGCGACGGCCTGCTGCCCAAGATCTTCTCCGAGGTGAACCCGAAATACGGCACGCCGTACAAGGCCACTTGGCTGATCGGCACCATCATCGCGCTGCTGGCCGGTTTCGTGCCGCTGCACACGCTGGCCGAGCTGGTGAACATCGGCACGCTGGCGGCTTTCGCGCTGATCGCGCTGTCGGTGATCGTGCTGCGCAAGCGCGAGCCGGACCTGCCGCGCAAGTTCGTCTGCCCGGCGGTGCCCACCATCCCGGCGCTGGCCATCCTGTGCTGCGGTTTCCTGATGACCCAGCTGTCGCTGCTGACCTGGACCTGCTTCGCCGCCTGGCTGATCATCGGCCTGGTGGTGTACTTCGGCTACTCGCGGCGCAATTCGCTGCTGCACAATCCGGCCTGATCCGGGCCGTGTTCGGATAAAGCGGAGCCCATGGGCTCCGTTTTTTGTTTCCGTCTCAGGCGGGCATGCCGGGTCTGAGCAATAGCAGATGGCAGGCCCGCTCGCCCGGCACCAGCTCCTCGCACTGGTAGCCGAGCGCGGGAAGATCCAGCCCGGCGAACAAGGCTTCGCCGCTTCCCAGCAACGTCGGCGCGATGGCGAGGTGCAGCTCGTCGATCAGGCTGGCGCGCAGGTATTGCCGCACCGCGTCGACGCCGCCGCCCAGCCTCACATCCCGGCCGCCGGCCGCTTCGCGAGCCCGCTCCAGGGCCGAGAGGACGCCATCGGATACGAAGTGGAAAGTCGTTCCGCCCTTCATGGCGAGAGTGGGGCGGGGGTGATGGGTCAGCACGAACACTTGCGTGCGGTAGGGCGGCTCTTCTCCCCACCATCCCTTCCATTCCAGATCCGGCCAGGGGCCGCGCAGCGGGCCGAACATATTGCGCCCCAATATCCAGGCGCCGACGTTGTCGAAGCCCCGTTCGATGAAACCGTTGTCCACCCCGGTTTCACCGCCGATGCCGCCGCCGTGCAGGCGCTGGAAGGCGGCGGTGGCGAACGCCCACTGGTGCAGCGCCATGCCGCCGATGCCCAGCGGGTGGTCGAGGCTCTGCGCCGGTCCCGCGCCGAAGCCGTCTATGGACAGGGAAAAGCAGGCTACGCGCAGCTTGCCCATCGCGTTCTCCATTGGTGGGAAATTGTGTCATGTCCGATTTATAGACGCGGAAGCGGGATGAAAAAACGCCGCCCATTGGGCGGCGTTTTTTATCGGAGCGGATGAGCTTAGTCGGTGCGCAACGCGATGTAGAGCACCGCTTCGCCGCGCCTCACCAGCAGCGCGGCGTGGCCGCCGGCGCCGGCCAGCGCTTTTTCGAAGGCGTTGATGCTGGTGATGTCGTTCTGGTTCAGCCCCAGGATGATGTCGCCCGGCATCAGGCCGGAGCGCGCGGCCGGGCCTTGCGATTTCTGGATCAGCAGGCCGCCTCGGATGCCGAGGTCGGCGCGCTGGTCGGTCGTCAGCTCGCTCAGCGTCAGGCCCAGCTTGCCGAACTGGTAGCCCTGCGGCGAGTTGTCGCTGGCCGGCTTCGTGGTGTTGCCCGGCTCCGGCGCCTGTTCCACCAGCGTGGCTTCCATCGTCTTCTCGAAGCCCTTGCGCCACACCACCAGCTTGATCTTGGTGCCGGGGCCCAGCGAGCCCACCAGCATCGGCAGGTCCTTGGAGCTGTCGATGGACTGGTTGTTGAGCTTCAGGATGATGTCGCCGGCTTGCAGGCCGGCCTTGGCGGCAGGACCCTTGGGATCGACGCGCACCACCAGCGCGCCGGACGGGCGCTGCAGGCCGAACGATTGCGCCAGCTCCTGGGTCACTTCCTGAATGTTGACGCCCAACTGGCCGCGGCTGACCTTGCCCTTGGTCTTCAGCTGGTCGGCCACCTGCATCGCCAGATCGATGGGAATGGCGAAGGAAATGCCCATGAAGCCGCCGGAGCGGCTGTAGATCTGCGAGTTGATGCCGACCACTTCGCCGCGCAGGTTGAACAGCGGGCCGCCGGAGTTGCCGGGGTTGATCGCCACGTCGGTCTGGATGAAGGGCACCAGGGTCTCGTCCGGCAGGCTGCGGCCCTTGGCGGAGACGATGCCGGCGGTGACGGTGTTGTCGAAGCCGAACGGCGCGCCGATGGCGGCCACCCATTCGCCTACCTTGAGATCGGCCGGATTGCCTATCTTGGCCACCGGCAGGTCAGCCGCGGCCACCTTCAGCAGCGCCACGTCGCTGCGCTTGTCCAGGCCCATCAGCTTGGCGCGCAGTTCGCGCTTGTCGGTCAGCGTGACGCGAATCTGGCCGCCGTCGGCCACCACGTGGGCATTGGTCAGGATGAAGCCGTCGCTGCTGATGATGAAGCCGGAGCCGTAGGATACGCTTTCCTCCGGTCCTTGCTCCTGCTGGGGCGGCTGATTGGGCATGAAGCGGCGGAAGAAGTCGTACAGCGGGTCGTCTTCCGGCACCGGGAAGGGCATGTTGCCGCTTTGCTGCGGCGCGGCCGAGCCTTCGCGGGTGGCCTGGATATTGACCACGGCCGGGCCGTCGCGGCTGACCAGCTGGGTGAAGTCGGGCAGCAGCATGGCTACGCGGCCATCCTGCTGGGCGGGAATGGCGACGGGGGCGGGCTGGTTGCTGCCTTTGACAAGCTGCTCGATTCTGTCGCAGCCGGACAGTAACGACGCCGCGAGCAGGGCGCCGGCCATGATGCGAAGACTCGTTGTCACTGGCAATCCTCTTGTTAGCTGGCTGATTCGAAAAGGTAAATGGGGGCGAACAGTGGAATATACAATCCGTCTTCTGTCATCGATATCGAATTTCGACTCTATTTTTATCATAACGGTTTTGCCGGATATTCGCAGAGGTCCGCGATCACGCAGCGCTGGCATTCGGGTTTTCTGGCCTTGCACACGTAGCGGCCGAGCAGGATCAGCCAGTGGTGCGCGTCCAGCTTGAATTCAGCTGGCACGAACTTGATCAGCTTGTCCTCCACTTCGCGCACGTCCTTGCCCGGCGCGATGCGGGTGCGGTTGGCGACGCGGAATATATGAGTGTCCACCGCGATGGTGGGCTGGCCGAAGGCGGTGTTGAGCACCACGTTGGCGGTCTTGCGGCCGACCCCGGGCAGGGCCTCCAGCGCCTCGCGCGTCTGCGGCACCTCGCCGCCGTGTTTTTCCAGCAGCAGCCTGCAGGTGGCGATCACGTTTCTGGCCTTGGTCTTGTACAGGCCTATGGTCTTGATGTATTCGGTCAGGCTTTCCTCGCCCAGCGCCAGCATCGCGGTGGGAGTGTTGGCCACCGGGTACAGCCGGCGCGTCGCCTTGTTGACGCCCACGTCGGTCGCCTGGGCCGACAGCAGCACCGAGATCAGCAGCTCGAACGGCGTCGTATATTCCAGTTCGGTGGTCGGGTGCGGGTTGTCGTCGCGCAGGCGGCGGAAGATTTCTTGGCGTGTGGCGGCGTTCACTCTTTGTCCTTGTCTGCTTCTTGCTGGGCGGCCTTCATGGCGGCGGCGCGCTCCATCGCGGCGCGTATCACCGCCATTTTGTCGGAGGATGCGGTGGCGGCTGCCGGCGCCTGCTGCTTGGCGCGCTCCATCGCCTTGCGGATCAGCTCGTTCTTGTCGGCGGCGCTTACCGTCGGGGAAGGCTCGGCGCTTGGAGCGAAGGGCGTGGTTGACTGAGGCTGCGCCGCTACGGCCGCGCGATCGGCCAGCCGTTTGGCCTTGTCGGCGGCGTCGCGGTCCTTGCGCGCCTGGCGGGCGTCGTAGCGCTTGCGAGCCAGCACGGCGCGCGCCATCACCCGTTCGCGTTCGCCGTCGGCCGGATCGGCCACCGGGACGAGGTCGATGCAATCGACCGGACAGGGCGCCAGGCACAGTTCGCAGCCGGTGCATTCGTCGGCGATCACGGTGTGCATCTGCTTGGCCGCGCCGACGATGGCGTCCACCGGACAGGCCTGGATGCACAGCGTACAGCCTATGCAGCTGTCTTCGCGGATCACGGCCAGCGCGCGCGGCTTGGGCTGAGGGCCGGCGGGATCGAAGGGGATGGCCGGCTTGCCCAGCAGTTCCGCCAGCGCCCGGATGCCGTCCTCGCCGCCCGGCGGGCAGCGGTTGATCGGGTCGCGGCCTTCCGCCAACGCTTCCGCGTACGGGCGGCAGCCGGCGTGGCTGCATTGTCCGCACTGGGTCTGGGGCAGCAGGGCGTCGATCCGTTCGACGAGGCTGATCACGGGCATGCTTCGAATTCCGCTTCAAAAACCGTTAATTATCGATGTTAAGCGCCTCCGCTTCAACACCCGGGGCGGTCAATTGCGCCAGCAGAATGTCGTGCAGCCGCTGCGCCGGGGCTGCGGGACGGGATTCGGCGCGGCACAGCAGCAGGTCGATGGCGGGCAGAGGCGGCAGGCCGTGCAGGGCCGGGTCCAGTATCCGCAGGCCGGATGGCAGCTGGATGGCGGTGCGGGCGCTGACGCCCAGCCCGGCGCGCACCGCCGACCACAGCCCAGCCAGGCTGCTGCCGCTGGCCGCCATGCGCCAGGGGCGGCCAGCCCGGTCCAGGGCGCCGCATGCCTGGGCGCGGATGACGCAGGGCGGGTCGAACAGCGCCAGCGGCAGCGGGCCGGGCGCGAGCTGGCCGCTGGCTGGGCCGATCCAGTGCACGGCGTAGCGGCCGATGGCCGCGCTGTGCGGCGCGCGCGGACCTGAATCCCAGGCCAGCGCCAGATCCAGTTCTCCGGCCATCACCAGCTGCTGCAATTCCTGGCTGCGGGCCACCCGCATTTCCACCCGGACGTCGGGACAGGCGCGGGCGAAACGTCCCAGCGCCAGCGGCAGCACGCCTTCGCCGAAGTCCTCGGCCAGGCCCAGGCGCACGCAGCCGGCCAGCGAGGCGCCGCGCGTCGCTTCCACCGCCTCGTCGTTCAGTTCTAGCAGCCGGCGGGCGTAGGACAGCAGCACTTCGCCGGCCGGCGTCAGCTCCAGGCCGCGGCCGCTCTTGCGCAGAATGGCCACGCCGGCCTGCTCCTCCAGTTTTTTCATCTGGGCGCTGACGGCTGAGGTGGAGCGGCCCAGCCTGTCGGCGGCGCGGGCGAAGCTGCCCAGCTCCACGCCGCTGGCCAGGCTGGCCAGCACGTCCAGATCCAATAAAGTTCGTCTCATGATAACTATCCTGAAATTTGGAACTATTTGTAAAAATATATCTGATTTTAAGGATTGTTTGATTGGTTTACAGTGCAATGGCCATCCCAACCCAAGGAGCCAGGAGTGTTCTCCCACGCAGATGCCATGCCCCGGCTGGCCCCCAAGCTGGCGGAATTGACCAGCCAGGTTTTGTTCGACGATGTCTGGCGGCGGCCGGGTTTGAGTCCGCGCGAACGCAGCCTGGCCACCATTGCCGCCCTGATCGGCCAGGCCCGGCCCCATGCGCTGGACTTTCACCTGCGCCGCGGCTTGGAGAACGGCTTGAGCGCTGAAGAACTGGGCGAGCTGCTGACCCACCTGGCCTTTTATGTCGGCTGGCCATCCGCCACCGCCGCGCTCGAGCAATTGGACGCGGTTTTGACCTCGCAAGCTGAATAAGGAGAACGCCATGCCCTATGCCCGCATTTCCCTGCGCAAAGGCAAGCCACCGCAATACCTGCGCGCGCTGGCCGACGGCATTCATCAAGCCATGGTGGAGTGCATCGCAGTGCCGCCCAAGGATCGTTTCCAAGTGATCCATCAGCATGAGGCCGAAGAGATGATCATCGATCCGGATTACGGTGGCGGCCCGCGGTCCGACGACTTCGTGCTGGTGACGCTGCATCTGGGGCGGCCGCGGACTACAGAAGCCAAGGCGGCGCTTTACGCCAGGATGGCCGAACGCTTGAGCGCGTCGCCGGGCCTGGCGCCCGCCGATCTGATGGTGGTGTTGATCGATGGCGAGATGGACAACTGGTCGTTCAGCCATGGCCGGCAGGCCTCGGCGTTGAGCGCCGAGGAGCTGCGGCCATGATAGCCATGCGCTACCGGATCGCGCTGCCGGCCGATTATCCGATGGAGATCATCGAGCGCCGCATCGCTGAGCGCGGCCATCTGACCGACGGCCTGCCTGGGCTGGGCCTCAAAGCCTATTTGTACAGCCGCGCGGGCGAGGATGGCGCGGTGGCGAACGCTTACGCACCGTTCTATCTATGGCGGACTTCGGAGGGCATGCGCGATTTTTTGTCCGGACCGGGCTTCGCCGCGCTGTGCGGATCGTTCGGCAGGCCGGTGGTGGAAAGCGCCGTAGCCTGGTTCGGCGAGTGGAAGAACGATGTGGCCGAGGCTCGTTACGCTGCGGTGGAGAGGCTGCTCTTGCCGGCAGGGGAGGGAGTGGATGCTTGGAGGGCGGTGCAGGAGGGCTGGCGAGAGAGCTTGTGGAATGGCGACGGCGAGCTGGCCGTGGCGGCGACCTTCGATCCCGCGAGCTGGACCTTGGTCCGCTTGCGACTGTCGCGACACCCTTTCGAGTCCGATGGAGGCGGCGCGCGCGAGCTTTACCGGGTGGGCAGGGTGTCGCTTGGCTAGCAGGGTTGGTCGGGCGGTTTTTGTAAAAAAATGAACAAGATGGCTTGGCCGTATGTACAGGTGCGCTATGGTGAAAATACTCACTTTTCCGGGCAGCCTGTCATGAAAATCGCTCACAAAGCCGGCCTGATTTCCGCGCTGGTGCTGGCCGCCACCTTGTCCACGCTGTCGTGGCTGCAATACCTGAGCGTCGCCGACAGCATCCGCAGCGGCAAGGAGCAGGAGGTGGTTCAGACCAGCCAGGTGCTGGCCGAGCAGATCGCCAACTGGCTGAACGGCAAGCTGGCGCAAATCCAGCTGATGTCGGAAACCATAGATTCCAATTTCAGCGGCGAGCGCATCTTGGAAGTGTTCCAGCGCCCGATGCTGAAGAAGGAGTTCAAGCTGATCTTCGGCGGGCTGGACACCGACGGCAAAAAAATCTCCAACGATTCGTCGTGGAATCCGCCGCCGACCTGGGATGCCCGCAAGCGGCCGTGGTACCCGGTGGCCAAGGCCGCCGCCGGGGTCGGCCTGACCGATCCCTATCCTGACGCCGCGTCCGGCGAGATCCTGATTTCGGTGGTGGCCAAGCTGACCGACAAGGGCGCATTCAAAGGCGCCTTCGGCGGCGACTTGAGCCTGAAGTCGGTTTCGGACGCGCTGAATACCGCCACGTTCAACGGCGCGGGCTACGCCTTCCTGCTGTCGTCCGACGGCAAGATCATCAGCCATCCCGACGCCAAGCTGAATGGCAAGACCGTCGCCGAGCTGTTCGGCGGCACCACTCCCGCGCTGGGCGACAAGGTGCAGGAGCTCCAGGTCGGGGGCCAGCGGCTGATGGTGGCCTTCCACCCGCTGGACCGCCTGCAACCGGCCAAGTGGCTGGTGGGGGTGGTGCTGGACGAGGACAAGGTGATGGCCGAGGCCAGGCAGATAGGCTGGCGCGGCTTCTGGGGCGCGGTGATCGGCGTGGTGCTGAGCATGGCGATATTGAGCACGCTGATGCAGCAGATCCTGCGCCGTCCGTTGCAGCAGTTGAAGCTGTCGCTGGCCGAGCTCAACAGCGGCAACGGCGATCTGACCCGCCGTGTCGACGAATCGTCCAATGACGAATTCGGCGAAGTGGCGCGGGAGCTGAACCGCTTCATCGCCTACCTGCAGCGGCTGATCGGCGATATCCGCCAGATTTCGACGCGGGTGTCGCAGGGCGCGGAACAGAGCGCCGGCGAGGCGAGGCAGAGCAGCGGCGAGGCCAGCCGGCTGCAGCAGGAGCTGGAGCAATTGGTGGCGGCCATCCGCCAGATGGCCGAAGCTGCCGGCGAGATGACGTCCAGCGCCGGCGCGGTGGCCGAGTCGGCGCGGCTGGCGCATGAGGAGACCGGCAGCCGGGTGTCGCTGGTGACGCAATCCAGCCAGTCGATACGCCGCCTGGCCGACACGCTGGACGAAACCTCCCGCTCGATGAACGAACTGGCCGAGTTCAGCAAGAACATCGAATCCATCGTCCGGGTGATCACCGGCGTGGCCGAGCAAACCAATCTGCTGGCCTTGAACGCGGCGATCGAGGCGGCGCGGGCCGGCGAGATGGGGCGCGGCTTCGCGGTGGTGGCGGACGAGGTGCGCAAGCTGGCGTCGCAGACTCAGCAGGCGACGCAGGAGATCCGAACCATGATAGAGCAGTTGCAGCGCGGGGTCGGGGAGGCGAGGCAGAAGATGGACGAAAGCCGCGAGCGCGCCAGCAGCACGGTCAAGGACGCCGAGCAGATCAGCGAGATGCTGCTGCGCATCCAGGACGTGATTTCCGACATCAACGCCAAGAACGGCGAGATCGCCGGCGCGGTCGACCGCCAGAGCCGGATGACGCAGGAAATCAACGACAGCGCCGGCAATATCCAGCACATAGGCCAACGCGTCAGCGACGCGGCCCAGGTGCAGCTGCAGCACTGCAACGACACCGCAGCCGACGTGGCCGAGCAGGACAAGATGATAGGGCGGTTCCGGCTGGAGTGAGCCGGAGCATAGTTGCAAACAGAGGCGGAAGCCCGATATCGCCGGGCTTCCGCCCTATTTTTTGCGCGCCAGCATCGTCATCAGAAAGTCCTTGCCGAACAGCTGGCTGGATGCGGGCATCTCCCGCATCGGAGCGATGGCCTCTATTTCCAGCCATGGCGACCATAACTCGCGCAAGCGCCGTTCGTCGTACCCCAGCCCGCCGCCCAGGCTGTTTTTCTCGTATACCTCGGCGTCGCTGAATCCGCTGCCGCCTGACGGCGCGAAGCACACCAGGCCGAAATGACCGCCCGGTCTCAGCATGCGGGCGACGCGCGCCATGTATTGATGGCGGCGATGCGGAGCGAGGTGATGGAAGCAGCCGCCGTCGTAGACCAGATCGGCCGAACCTTCCTCGAATGGAAACTCGAATACCGAGGCCTGGATGATTTCGACGCGCTGTCCGCTGGCGGCGACGCGCTCGCGGGCCCAGCCGATGGCGGATTCGGAGAAGTCCACGGCCCGAACGCGAAATCCCTTGCCGGCCAGGTGCAAGGCGTTGCGGCCGTGGCCGCAGCCCAGATCTATGGCCAGTCCCGGCGCAATGCGTCCAGCGTCCAGCCAGCCTGCGAGGTTTTCGTCGGGCGCGTCGACGAAGAAGGGGCAGGGGCGTTGCCGATTCGCGTAGAACGACGGCCATTTCTCATTAGCGCTGGCGAGGAGAGCGTCAAGGCGAGCCAGTTCTGCTTCATTCAGGGTAGTGAAGTCTGGCGGGGCAGGCGTCATCGGCTACAGGCTTTCATTTGGAGGTTGCAGGCTTTCGCCATGCGTTTGCCAGAGGGACGCAAGTCTGCGGGCGGAACTGGCATTCCGAGGGCTTGGGCCAACATTGGCGGAAAGCCTGGAAAGCCATTTTTCCCCATGCGGGGGCCTGCGGAATGAAGACGGGAACGTGATAGCCCGACAGGCTCGCGCTTGCCCATGCTGTGGGAAATCACATTGGCACGAACAGCGACAGCCAGGCGTTCCAGCCGGCGGTGCGGTTCTTGGCGTCGAACTCGTCGTAGGCTTTCAGATTGGCGTACCACTTGTTCTTGCCCACCTTGAAGAAGTAGCCGGCTTGCGGTCCCAGGGCTGCCACTTGCGATTTCAGGTTCTTGTTGCCGATGCCGGGTGCGGAATCGTTGCTGAGCTGGTGGTAGGCGTAGCCGACCAGGCCGATGTGGAAATCCTCGTTAAGGAACTGCGACAGCGACACGTCCAGATGCGCGTCGGCGCCGTTGCGGTAGTCGGTGTCCGGATTCTTCTGGTTGACGGTGAGGCCGAGCACGGCGGAGAACTCGGTGCCGCTGTTCTCGTTGAGATAGGTGTAGCCGCCGCCGGCGTCGTACGACCAGTGGTTGAGGCCGAGGTTGGCTGCGCGGTTGACGTCGTAGTCGCCCGCCGGCACGCCTATCGTCGCGTAAGCCAGGTAGTTGTGGCTGCCCAGCTTCCATTTCAGCGTGGCCATCGGGTACAGGTCGCCGATGCCTGAGCGGCTGTCGTCGCTGCTGGCGGAGCGGGTCCGGCCGCGGGCCGTGGTGGTGGATTCGTTGTCGTAGACGTCGGTGCGGCCGTACAGGCCAGTCAGCGAGAATGCCGCCTGTGCGCCGGCCACCGGGGTGGCGAAGGTGTAGGCGGGCGTGATGAACAAGGTGTCGCTGGGCGTGCTCAGCGCGCTGTCCCGCACCCGCCCGTTTTTGTTCTGCTTGCGGGTCTCGGAATTGGCGTAGGCGTGGTAGCCGCTGAAGGTCCATGACCAGCCTGGATCGTTCCGCACGGCGGCGAAGGTGCCGATTTGGCCGGGCAGCCAGAAACTCAGGCCGCCTTCGTCGGCGTGGGCGGAGGCGATGAACAGGCATCCCGCCGCCAGGAAAAGCGAGGAGAGGCGGACGAGGTGGGGGATCTTGTTCTTCATGGCGGAAGCTCTTGCGGTATGGCCGGGGTGAATGCCATTTGAGTTTCGCACAATATCATGACGGGGAATAGCGGAGCGGCCGCAAATGAAAAAGCCGGAGCCGCGATGCGGCTCCGGCTCGGCGGTCCGGAGATTTACAGCGGCTGTTGCAGTTGCGCCAGGATTTGCGGATTCTCCAGCGTGGACACGTCCTGAGTGATTTCCTCGCCCTTGGCGATGGAGCGCAGCAGGCGGCGCATGATCTTGCCGGAACGGGTCTTGGGCAGGTTTTCGCCGAAGCGGATGTCGTCCGGCTGCGCGATCTTGCCGATCTCGTGCGCCACCCAGTTTTTCAGCTCGGCCGCCACCGCCTTGGCGGCGTCGCCCTGAGGACGCTCGCCCTTCAGCACCACGAAGGCCACCACCGCCTCGCCCTTGACCTCGTGCGGCTTGCCGACCACGGCGGCTTCGGCGACCAGCGGGTTGGCCACCAGCGCCGATTCGATCTCCATCGTGCCCAGGCGGTGGCCGGACACGTTCAATACGTCGTCGATGCGGCCCATGATCCAGAAGTAGCCATTTTCGTCGCGGTGGGCGGAGTCGCCGGCCAGGTAGTACTTGCCGTCGAACTCGTCGGGGAAATAGGTTTTCTTGAAGCGCTCCGGGTCGTTCCAGATGGTGCGCACCAGGCTGGGGAACGGTTTCTTGATCACCAGGAAACCGCCGCGGCCCGGCTCCACCTGGGCGCCGGACTCGTCGACGATGTCGGCGATCACGCCCGGCAACGGCAGCGTGCACGAACCCGGCTTGGTGGCGACGGCGCCCGGCAGCGGGGCGATCATCGCCGAGCCGGTTTCCGTCTGCCACCAGGTGTCGACGATGGGGCAACGGCCGCCGCCGACGGTTTCGTGGTACCAGATCCAGGCTTCCGGATTGATCGGCTCGCCGACGGTACCCAGCACGCGCAAGGACGACAGGTCGTACTGCTTGGGCAGGTCCGCGCCCAGCTTGATCAGCGAGCGGATCGCGGTGGGGGCGGTGTAGAAAATGGACACCTTGTGCTGCTCTATCATGCGCCAGAAGCGGCCGGCATCCGGATAAGTGGGCACGCCCTCGAAGATCACCTGGGTGGCGCCGTTGGCCAGCGGGCCGTAGCAGACATAGCTGTGGCCGGTGATCCAGCCGACGTCGGCGGTGCACCAGAAGACATCGTTGGGCTTGTAGTCGAACACCCAGCGGAAGCTGTTGAGCGCGCCCAGCAGGTAGCCGGCGGTGCTGTGCTGGATGCCTTTGGGCTTGCCGGTGGAGCCGGAGGTATAGAGGATGAACAGCGGGTCTTCGGCGCCCATCCATTCCGGCTCGCAGGCCTCGCTCTGGCCTTCGATCAGCTTGTGCCACCAGACGTCGCGGCCGTCGGTCCAGTCGGCGCCGCCGTTGGTGCGCTGGTAGACCACCACGTTCTTCACCGATTCCGCGCCTTCCAGCTTCAGCGCCTCGTCGACGGTGGCCTTCAGCGGCACGCTCTTGCCGCCGCGCACGCTTTCGTTGGCGGTGACAACCAGGGTGGCGCCGGCATCCTGGATGCGGTCGCGCACCGCGCCGGCGGAGAAGCCGCCGAACACCACCGAGTGGATGGCGCCGATGCGGGCGCAGGCCTGCATCGTCACCACCGCTTCGATGCCCATCGGCATGTACACCACCACGCGGTCGCCTTTTTTGACGCCCAGGCTTTTCAGGCCGTTGGCGAACTGGCAGACGCGGCGGTGCAGTTCGGAGTAGGTGACGCGGGTGACTTCGCCGTCGTCGGCCTCGAAGATGATGGCGATCTTGTTGGCGTTGCTGGCCAGGTGGCGGTCCAGGCAGTTGTAGGATGCGTTCAGCACGCCGTCGTCGAACCACTTGAAGAAGGGCGCCTGGCTGTCGTCCAGCACGCGGGAGAACGGTTTTTTCCAGGTGATCAGTTCGCGCGCCAGATCCCCCCAGAACGACAGGTAATGATCGTCCGCCTGCTCGCACAGCGCGTGGTAGGCCTCGATGCCGCTGATGGATGCCTTGCGGCGAAACTCTTCCGATGGGGCGAAGCTGCGGGTTTCCTTGAGGATGGAATCTAGCGTGGACATGCGTTTCTCCAAAGTCTTTGGTGTTATCGCCGCGCGCCGTCATCCGGCGCGCGGCATGTCAATGATGATGACATTTAATGCTTGCTGGCGCCACTGGCCCCGATGCCGGTCATCGCCCGCACGTACTGCGCGTCGAACTTGGCTTTTTCTTCCTCAGCCTGGGCGGAGGTGTCCAGTACGGAGACCAGCCAGGTGACGACGAAAGCCAAGGTCATCGAGAAGATGGCCGGGTTCTTGTACGGGAATACGGCGTGCTCGTGCTTCAGCACTTCCACCCACACCGCCGGGCCCAGCACGATCAGCACCACCGCGGTCAGCAGGCCCACCAGTCCGCCGATGACTGCGCCGCGGGTGGTCAGGCCCTTCCAGAACATCGACAGGAACAGCACCGGGAAGTTTGCCGAGGCGGCGATGGAGAAGGCGAGGCCCACCATGAAGGCGATGTTCTGCTTTTCGAACACCAGGCCCAGCACGATGGCCACCACGCCCAGCACCACGGTGGTGATCTTGGAGACGCGGATCTCGTCGGCCTCGTTGGCCTTGCCGTGCTTGATCACGCTGGCGTACAGATCATGGGACACCGCCGACGCGCCGGACAGCGCCAGGCCGGCCACCACCGCCAGGATGGTGGCGAAGGCCACCGCGGAGATGAAGCCCAGGAAGATGTCGCCGCCGACAGCGTCTGCCAGGTGGATGGCCGCCATATTGCTGCCGCCGACCAGTTGGGTGACCGATTTGCCGTTCTTGACCACGGTCTCCATCATGCCCGGCTGGTTCAGCACCAGCATGATGGCGCCGAAGCCGATGATGAAGGTCAGGATGTAGAAGTAGCCGATGAAGCCGGTGGCGAAGAACACCGATTTGCGGGCCTCCTTGGCGTCCGCCACGGTGAAGAAGCGCATCAGGATGTGCGGCAGGCCGGCGGTGCCGAACATCAGCGCCAGACCCAGCGAGATGGAGTCGATCGGGTCGGCCTTGCCCGGCGCCATGATGGCGGCGCCCTTGCCGTGCGCGGCCACGGCTTTTTCGAACATCACTTCCGGACTGAAGCCGACGGTGGACAGCACCATGATGGCCATGAAGGTGGCGCCGGACAGCAGCAGCACCGCCTTGATGATCTGCACCCAGGTGGTGGCCAGCATGCCGCCGAACAGCACGTAACAGACCATCAGCACGCCGACCAGCAGCACCGCCGAGCTGTAGCTCATGCCGAACAACAGCTGGATCAGCTTGCCGGCGCCGACCATCTGCGCGATCAGGTAGATCGCCACCACCACCAGTGTCGACAGCGCGGCGAAGCTGCGCACCGGCGTCTGGCCCAGCCGGTAGGAGGCCACGTCGGCGAAGGTGTACTTGCCGAGGTTGCGCAGCCGCTCGGCCACCAGGAACAGGATGATGGGCCAGCCCACCAGGAAGCCCATCGAGTAGATCAGGCCGTCATAGCCCTTGTCGAACACCAAGGCGGAAATGCCGAGGAAAGACGCCGCCGACATGTAGTCGCCGGCGATCGCCAGTCCGTTCTGGAAACCGGTGATGCCGCCGCCGGCTGCGTAGAAGTCGCTGGCCGACTTGGTGCGGCGCGCCGCCCAGTAGGTGATGCCCAGCGTGAAGGCCACGAACAGGAAGAACATGATGATGGCGTGCCAGTTGGTGGCCTGCTGCTTGACATCGCCTTCAATCGCGCCGGCCGCGCAGGCGAGCGCGGGCAGCAACGCCGCCGCGCCGGCGGCGAGTTTCAGTTTGGTTTGCCGCATCATTTGGCCTCCTCGACGATCTGCTGGGTCAACGGGTCGAACTCCTGGTTGGCGCGGCGCACGTAAATGCCGGTCAGCACGAAGGCGGACAGGATGATGAACACGCCGACCGGGATGCCCACGGTCATGGTGGCGCCCTGGTATAGCGGCGTGCCCAGCCAGGACGGGGCGAAAGCCAGGACCAGGATGAAGCCGTAGTAAATGACCAGCATGACGATGGCCAGCGTCCAGCCGAGGCTGGTTTTCTTGTGGACCAGTTCCAGATACTTCGGATTGGACTGGATCTTCTTCAGAGTCTCCTCATTCATGACATCCTCCTTTGGGGGTGCTGCGCTCGTGTGGCGCTGCTGAAAAAATAAAAGAGGAAGCCGGAGGGATGCTAATCGTATTTTCTGATGCTTTGAATTAGTCAGACCGATGATTGCCTGTAAAACAATACAAAAATCAATAGTTTGCGGTGGAATGTTTGCTCGATATTCGCTGGCGGGCACGCGATTTTCCGTCCGCGGCGCTTTCGATTCTGACAGAATCGATTTGCCGAGGCATTATGACGCTGGAAAGGTATTTGCATGAGCGAGTCATTGTACGGAGAGCCTTTGCTGGCCGAGGTCTATGACCTGTTCAACGCCTGGGGCGAGGACAACGATTTTTATCTGGGCCTGTGCTCGCCGGCGGTGGGAAGCGCGCTGGATCTGGGCTGCGGCACTGGCCTGCTGGCGGCGAAGATGGCTGAGCAGGCCGAGGTGGTCGGCCTGGATCCGGCGTCGGCGATGCTGGACATCGCCCGGGCCAGGTCCGGCGGCGAACAGGTTGCATGGCGGTTGGCCGATGCGCGTGATTTTGAATTGAGCCAGCGTTTCGACCTGATTTATTGCGCCGGCCACGCTTTTCAGTCATTTCTGACCGAAACCGACAGGCGCGCGGTATTCCGCCAGGTTCGGCGTCATCTGGCGCGGGGCGGCCGTTTCGCGTTCGAGACGCGCAATCCGGCCGCCCGGGCCTGGCTACGCTGGGAGAATGCCGCGCCGCGCCGGGCGGCGCATCCGCGCTGGGGCGAGGTGGAGCTCAGCCAGAGCTTGTTGTCGGAACGGGACGGCTTGGTGTCTTACCGCAGCCGCTACCGTTTCATCGATCAGGACAGGGCGCTGGAGGCGGATGCCCGGCTGCGCTTTTGCGGTTTGGCGGCGCTGCGCGCCGAGCTGGAGTCGGAAGGGCTGCGCGTGCTGGCGCTGCATGGCGACTGGAGGGGCGGCGAGTGGCGCGAGGACAGCGAGGAGATCATCCTGACGCTGATCCGGGACGGCGATCAGCCGGTCTTGGGCTGAAAACGCATGCACGGCTGGCCTGAGGCCTCCCGCACGTCCAGGCAGGGCGCGCGCTTGCTGGAGAAGCCCATCGCCCGGCAACCGTAAGGGAAGCGAGGGTCGTGGGTGACGAAGTAATGGCGGCAGCGTCGGCAAAGCGGGGCGCCGCGTCGCTCGGCGGGGTTCGGGTGCATGGCGGAGGAGAAAGCGTCGATACCGTCCAGCTTAGCAGCGGGGCCAGGGACGCGGTAGCTGCCTGGCCTGCGGGATGTTTGCCGCGAGGGGGCATGATCTGCGATGCTGTCGGTATTTTTCAGCCTGGGGCAGGCAAGGGCGGAGCGAGCGGAAGGAAAATGGTTCCCGTCGATTGTTTCCTGACAGGAAATGATGAATTTGCCTGCGCCGTCTATTTCGCGCAATGAAAAGCGCTTAGAGTTTTAAGCAAGCGGCATCTCCCGCGTCACGGCAAGACCGTGGCTGAATGGGGGAGGCCTGCTTTTCGTTGAATTCACCAAGAGGCTGTCCATGTCGCAAACGCGTTACACCTCTACCGCCATCCTGCTGCACTGGCTGATGGCGGTCATGCTCGTCTGTCTGTTCGGGGTGGGCTTCTACATGCACGGCCTGCCGTTTTCGCCGTTGAAGCTGAAGATCTACTCCTGGCACAAATGGGCTGGCGTCACCGTGTTCCTGCTGGTGTGGCTGAGGCTGGTCTGGCGCTTCGGCCATCGGCCGCCGGCGCTGCCGTCTGGCATGGGCAAGCCGATGCGGGCGATGGCCCACGCGGGCCACCTGATGCTGTATCTGCTGATGGCCGCCATTCCGCTGTCCGGCTGGCTGATGAGCTCGGCCAAGGGCGTGCAGACCGTCTACTTCGGCGTGCTGCCGCTGCCGGACCTGATCGCGCCGGACCAGGCGCTGGGCGAAAACCTGCAGCGTCTGCATGGCCTGCTCAATTATCTGCTGGCCGCGGTGGTGGCGGGGCACGTCGCCGCCGCGCTCAAGCATCACCTGATCGATAGGGACGATGTGCTGACCCGCATGCTGCCCTGGCGCATCAAATCCTGACCCCTCCGGAGACCTCACCATGGATATCAAACGCATCGCCATGCCGCTGCTGCTGGGCGGCCTGCTGGCCGCGCCGCTGGCGGCGCAGGCCGTGGAATACACCGCGATCCAGCAGGACAAGAGCAATATCGCCTTCGGCTACAAGCAGATGGGCGTCGGCATGCAGGGCCACTTCAAGAAGTTTTCCGCCCAGCTGAGTTTCGACCCGGCCAAGCCGGCAGCCGCCAAGGCGCAGCTGGACGTCAATCTGGCCAGCATCGACACCGGCTCGGCCGAGGCCAACGAGCAGGTGGCGGACAAGGATTGGTTCAACACCAAGCAGTATCCGAACGCCCGTTTCGTTTCCAGCGCCATCAAGCCGCTGGGCGGCAACCGCTTCCAGGTGGACGGCAAGCTGACCATCAAGGGCCGAACCCAGCCGGTCAGCGCGGTGGCCACGATGACGCCGCAGGGCAATGCCGCGACTTTCGACGGCGCGTTCGCCATCAAGCGCGCCGACTTCGCCATCGGCGAAGGCGATTGGAAGGATTTCGGCACCGTCGCCAATGAAATCCAGATCAAGTTCCATCTGCTGGCGCGCGCCAAGTAAGCGCCGCCCAAACCAAACCGAGGAAGAAGCCATGAACAAACTGACCCGCCTGACCCTGGCTGCCGTGGCCGTCGCCGGCTTCAGCAGCACCGCGCTGGCCAAGCCGGAAACTTATGTGATCGACGGCACCCATACCTTCCCGCGCTTCTCGTACAGCCACCTGGGCTTCTCTACCCAGCTGAGCCGCTTCGACAAGACCAGCGGCAAGATTGTGCTGGACAAGGAAGCCAAGACCGGCTCCGTCGACGTCACCATCGACATGAAGTCGGTGGATACCGGCTACCCGGTATTCAACGGCCACATCCAGGGCGCCGATTTCTTCGATACCGCCAAGTTCCCGACCGCCACCTTCAAGTCCACCAAGGTGCTGTTCGACGGCGACAAGCCGACCGCGGTGGAAGGCAATCTGACCATCAAGGGCGTGACCAAGCCGGTGACGCTGTCCTTGTCCAGCTTCACCAATAAAGAGCACCCGATGCTGAAGAAAGACGCCATCGGCGCCAATGCCAGCGTCAAGGTCAAGCGCACCGAATTCAACGCCGGCAAGTACGCGCCCTATGTGGGCGACGATGTCACCATCGACATCGCCGTGGAAGCCATCCACGAGTAAGCCGCGCCGCTTGCATCGGCAATGAAGCCGCCGTCCTTAGGGATGGCGGCTTTTTTCATTCCGCAGCACGGGTAGCGTGGCGGCAGCCGCGGCAGCGGATTCATGAGCGGGGCTGACGAGGCGAGCATGTATTGAAAATGTAAATGGAATATTAATTTTAGAGTAATTAACCATAGTGAAAGAAAACTGATCCAGCCTTTGCCGCTTCCTTCACCCACTAAAGGATGTCCGATGAAAGCCTGGCGTTTTCTGCTATGCGCGGCGCTGCTGCCCGCCGCTTCCCATGCCGCCTATCCCGACGACCTGAAGCTCGCTACCTGGAACGCGATGCTGCTGCCGCAGGCGCTATATCCCAATTACGGCCAGATGCGGCGCGTCGAGCTGATGGCGGCTTCGCCCATTCTCCAGTCGCAGGACGTGCTGGTGTTTCAGGAATTGCAGGACAACGCCGCGTCGGAGCGGCTGCAGGCTTTGCTCAAGCCGCGCTTTCCCTATCAGACGCCGGTGATCGGCCGAACGCAACAGGGCTGGGACGGGACCGAAGGCTGGAACGGCATGAAGCCGGAGGACGGCGGTGTGGCCATCGCCAGCCGCTGGCCCATCGTCGAGAAGCGGCAGTATTTGTTCCAGACGCCCGGCTGCAGCTGGGACGGGCAGGCGCTGAAGGGCTTCGCCTATGCCAGGATCGCCGTCAACGGCAAGTTCTATCATGTGATCGGCACCCATCTGCAATCGGAAGACAGCGGCTGCGCCAACCATGCCGACATCGGCGTGCGCCAGGCCCAGCTGCGCGAGATCGCGGCCTGGGTGCAATCGCGCCATCTGCCTGCCGACGAAATGGTGATCGTCGCCGGCGACATGAACACCGACCGCTACAAGACCGCCGAATACCGGGCGATGCTGGACATCCTGCAGGCCAGCGAGCCGCGCTACGCCGGCATGCCGCACAGCTTCGACACCGCCGGCAACGGCATCGCGCTGGAGCGCTACGGCGCGCGCGGCGGCGACGCGCCGGAATACCTGGATTACATCCTGACGCTGAAAGGCCATCGCCAGCCCTCGGCCTGGCACAACCAGGCGCTGGATGCGCCGTCGCCGCAGTGGACGGCGCGATCGGCGGTGGCGAAGCAGACCTACGCCTATACCGATTTCAGCGATCACTACCCGGTCCAGGCCTTCGCCTGGGCCGACGCCGCCACGCCGACCCGCTCGCTGACCGCGCAGCCGGGCGCCTATCGCCAGATATCCCTGAAGAACCTGGCCAACGGCCGTTATGTCCAGGCCGGAGACGCCAACGACGGCTGGCTGAAGACCGACGCGGCAGCGGCGGGCGCGCGGGCGCGTTTCAATCTGTCCAACAACTTCTCCATGCGCGACAACGGCTGCATCCGTTCCGGCGAATACGTGCGTCTGGAGCGGGCTGATCGGCCTGGCTGGTTCTGGACCTGGTGGGGAACGGTCGGCGGCAATCAGTACGCCTACTACACCGCCCAGGGACCGTTGAACCGCTCCGCCGAACTACGGCTGATCAATCACAGCCGGCCGGACGGCTGCCTGCAGGACGGCGACGAAGTGTCGCTCAAGGATTGGGCGCGCGCCGCCGACTATTACCTGACCGCCTGGACCGGCGGCGGCCATGCCGACCAGCTCTACCTGTGGCAGCCGACCGCGGGGAACGGCGAGCGCTTCAGGGTGGGGATGGGCGCGGCGCCCCAGTACCTGGACTGGCGCGGACAATTGTCGTACGCCAAACGCCGTTGATCCCAGGCAGCCTTTTGTCTCTGTTTCTCCACGTCACGTCCTGACCCTTGGAACAGGATGAACCGTCTTGTTAGACAATATGCTTGATGAATGAGTCCGGTTGAACTACCGTGGCTGAAAATTACAAAGGCATTTAATTTTAAAAATATAAATGCCTTATAAATTTCATGCTGGGAAACCGGTCATGACGAGGATACAAGAGGCTGCATCCCGATTTCGAGGCGAGAGTGCCAAGCATTTACGTCGTCCATGCCCGTCCGCCGTTGCCGCGGAGAGGGCGTGAGTTGAACAGTCAAAGGGACATTCGCGATGAAGCATTCTTCCGATATCTGCATTGTCGGCGCCGGCATCAGCGGCCTGACTTGCGCCAGCAATTTGCTCGACTCGCCAGCCTGTCGCGGCTTGTCTCTGCGCATTTTCGACATGCAGCAGGAAGCGGGAGGCCGCATACGCTCGAAAAAGCTGGACGGCAAGGCTGCGATCGAGCTGGGCGCCGGGCGGTATTCGCCGCAGTTGCATCCGCATTTCCAGAGCGCGATGCAGCATTACAGCCAAAAGAGCGAAATCTACCCGTTCACCCAGCTGAAATTCAAAAACCATACCCAGCAAAAGCTGAAGCGGGCGATGAGCGAGCTGTCCCCCAGGCTGGAGGAGCATGGCAAAGAGTCCTTTCTCCAGTTCGTCAGCCGCTATCAGGGCAAGGAGAGCGCGGTCGGCATGATCCGCTCGATGGGCTATGACGCCTTGTTCCTGCCGGACATCTCGGCCGAGATGGCTTACGACATCGTCGGCAAGCATCCGGAAATCCAGAGCGTGACCGACAACGACGCCAATCAGTGGTTTTCGGCGGAGCAGGGCTTCGACGGCCTGATCCAGCAGATCAAGACCAAGGTCAAGGCCGCCGGCGCCCGCTTCAGCCTGGGCTATCGCCTGGTTTCGGTCGAGGCCGACGGCGATGGTTACCGGCTGCAACTGGCCGGTGACGACGGCTGGAAGCTGGAGCACCGCGCCCGCCACTTGATCCTGGCGGTCCCGCCGTCGGCGATGGCTGGGCTCAACGTCAATTTTCCCGAGGCGTGGAGCGGCGCGCGCTACGGCTCGCTGCCGCTGTTCAAGGGTTTCCTGACCTATAGCGAGCCCTGGTGGCTGGATTACAAGCTGGACGACCAGGTGCTGATCGTCGACAACCCGCTGCGCAAGATCTACTTCAAGGGCGACAAATACCTGTTCTTCTACACCGACAGCGAAATGGCCGATTACTGGCGCGGCTGCGTGGCGGAAGGCGAGGACGGCTATCTGGAGCAGATCCGAACCCATCTGGCCAGCGCGCTGGGCATCGCCCGCGAGCGCATTCCCCAGCCTCGCGTCCACGTGCACAAGTACTGGGCGCACGGCGTCGAATTCTGCCGGGACAGCGGCATCGACCACCCGTCCGCGCTGAGCCACCGCGACAGCGGCATCATCGCCTGCTCGGATGCCTACACCACGCACTGCGGCTGGATGGAGGGCGGCCTGCTCAGCGCTCGCGAGGCCAGCAGGCTGCTGTTGCAGCGCCTCTCCGCTTGAACGTGGCGGCGGCTGGGCCGCCGTCCCGCGTCGCCGCCCGATGTCCGGGCGGCGGTCGCCAGCCATGACCGCTCGGGAGACACATGAGCATTCTGGATTTTCCACGCATCCATTTCCGCGGTTGGGCGCGGGTCAACGCGCCCACCGCCAACCGCGATCCGCACGGCCAGATCGACATGGCCCGCAACGCGGTTTCGGTCAATGGCGAGCCGTTCGACCTGGCGCGCCATCCGATCGAGTTCCACCGCCACCTGCAATCGCTGCAGCCGCGTTTCGGCCTGGACGGCCGGCCTGATCCGGAGGGGCCGTTCGGCCTGGCGGAAGGCTATAACGCGGCCGGCAACAACCATTTCTCCTGGGAGAACGTCACCGTCAGCCACGTGCAGCTGGACGGCGGCGAGCCGGACCATGGCGACGGCCTGGTCGGCGCCAGGCTGGCGCTGTGGGGGCATTACAACGACTACCTGCGCACCACCTTCAACCGCGCGCGCTGGGTGGACAACGATCCCACCCGCCGCGACGCGGTGCAGATCTACGCCGGCCAGTTCACCATCAGCCCGGCCGGCGCCGGGCCGGGCACGCCCTGGTTGTTTACCGCCGACATCGACGACAGCCACGGCGCGCGCTGGACGCGCGGCGGCCACGTGGCCGAGCGCGGCGGCCATTTCCTGGACGAGGAGTTCGGAACGGCGCGGCTGTTCCAGTTTTCCGTGCCCAAGAGCCATCCGCATTTCCTGTTCCATCCCAGGCAGTTCGATTCCGAGGCCTGGCGCAGGCTGCAGCTGGCGCTGGAGGACGACGACGTGCTCGGCCTGACGGTGCAGTACGCGCTGTTCAATATGTCGACGCCGCCGCAACCCAATTCGCCGGTATTCCACGACATGGTCGGCGTGGTTGGCCTGTGGCAGCGCGGCGAGCTGGCCAGCTATCCGGCCGGCCGGTTGCTGAGGCCGCGCCAACCCGGGCTGGGCGATCTGACGCTGCGCGTGGGCGGCGGCCGCGCGGCGCTGAATCTTGCCTGCGCGATCCCGTTTTCCACCCGCGCGGCGCTGCCGTCCGCGCCAGACAGGCCCACGCCCGATCTGGGCGCCAAGCTGCCGCTGGGCGACCTGCTGCTGCGCGACGAGGACGGCGCGCTGTTGGCGCGGGTGCCGCAGGCGCTGTACCAGGATTACTGGACGAACCACGGCATCGTCGACCTGCCGCTGCTGCGCGAGCCCAAGGGCTCGCTGACGCTGTCCAGCGAATTGGCAGAGTGGCGCGAGCAGGACTGGGTCACGCAGTCAGACACCGCCAATCTTTATCTGGAGGCGCCGGACCGCCGCCATGGCCGTTTCTTTCCGGAAAACATCGCGCTGCGCAGCTATTTCCGCGGCGAGGCCCGCGAGCGGGCGGCCATTCCCTACCGGATCGAGGGCATCGGCCTGGCCGGCGTGGAGGCGCGCCAGGACGGTATCGCCGCCGAGTGGCGGCTGACCGGCCTGCGGCCCGGCCCGGCCCGGATCGTGCTCGGCGATGGCGAAGAGGCGATCCAGTTGCGGGTGCTGCCGGACGACTGGGAACTGGACGACGCGACGGTGGACGAGGTCGATTACGCCTTCCTGTACCGGCACGTGATGGCCTACTACGAGCTGATCTACCCGTTCATGTCCGACAAGGTGTTCAGTCTGGCCGACCGCTGCAAGTGCGAGACCTACGCCAGACTGATGTGGCAGATGTGCGATCCGCAGAACCGCGGCAAGAGTTATTACATGCCCAGCACCCGCGAGCTGTCCGCGCCCAAGGCCAGGCTGTTCCTCAAATATCTGGCCCATGTCGAGGGCGAGGCCAGGCTGCAGGCGCCGCCGCCGGCCGGACCGGCGCGCATCGAGAGCAAGGTGGAGCTGGCGGCCGAGCTGCGCAAGGCGGTGGATCTGGAGCTGTCGGTGATGCTGCAGTATTTGTACGCCGCCTATTCCATTCCCAATTACGCCCAAGGCCAGCAGCGCGTCGCTGACGGCGCATGGACGCCGGAGCAGCTGCTGTTGGCCTGCGGAAGCGGAGACCGGCGCCGCGACGGCGGCATCCGCGCCGTGCTGCTGGAGATCGCCCACGAGGAGATGATCCACTACCTGGTGGTGAACAATCTGCTGATGGCGCTGGGCGAGCCGTTTTACGCCGGCGTGCCGCTGATGGGCGAGGCGGCGCGGCAGGCGTTCGGCCTGGACACCGAGTTCGCGCTGGAGCCGTTTTCGGAGTCGGCGCTGGCGCGCTTCGTCCGGCTGGAATGGCCGCATTTCATCCCGGCGCCGGGCAAGTCCATCGCCGATTTCTACGCCGCGATCCGCCAGGCCTTCCTCGATCTGCCCGACCTGTTCGACGGCGAGGCGGGCAAGCGCGGCGGCGAACACCATCTTTTCCTCAACGAACTGACCAACCGCGCGAATCCCGGCTATCAGTTGGAGGTGTTCGACCGCGACAGCGCGCTATTCGGCATCTCCTTCGTCACCGACCAGGGCGAGGGCGGGGCGCTGGACTCGCCGCACTACGAGCATTCCCATTTCCAGCGGCTGCGCGAGTTGGCGGCCCGGATCATGGCGCAGCCCGCGCCGTTCGAACCGGCGCTGCCGGCGCTGCGCAATCCGGTGCTGGATGAGGAGCCGGGCTGCCAGCGCGTCGAAGACGAGCGGGCGCGGGCGCTGATGGGCTTGTACCAGGGCGTGTACGAGCTGATGTTCGCGATGATGGCGCAGCACTTCGCGGTGAAGCCGCTGGGCAGTCTCAGACGTTCGCGGCTGATGAACGCCGCCATCGATCTGATGACCGGCCTGCTTCGGCCGCTGTCCTGCGCGCTGATGAATCTGCCGTCGGGCAGCGCCGGACGCACCGCCGGCCCGCCGTTGCCCGGTCCGGTGGACACCCGCAGCTACGACGACTACGAGCTGGGCTGCCGGATGCTGGCGCGGCGCTGCGAGCGGCTGCAGGAGACGGCGTCGGCGCTGGCGCCGGGCTGGCTGTCCGACGCGCAATTGGAGCTGCTGGATTTCTACCGCCGGCAGATGCTGGACTTGGCTTGTGGAAAGCTTTCTAGAGAGGCCTGAAATGAAAAAAGCAATCATAGTCGGAGGCGGGCTCGCCGGCGGTTTGACCGCCATCTACCTGGCGAAGCGCGGCTACGAGGTCCACGTGGTGGAAAAGCGCGGCGACCCGCTGCAGGACCTGTCGTCCTACGTCGACGTGGTCAGCTCGCGGGCGATAGGCGTCAGCATGACGGTGCGCGGCATCAAGTCGGTGCTGGCCGCCGGCATTCCGCGCGC
The DNA here is from genome assembly GCF_039708975.1 of Chromobacterium indicum. NCBI lineage: Bacteria > Pseudomonadati > Pseudomonadota > Betaproteobacteria > Neisseriales > Chromobacteriaceae > Chromobacterium > Chromobacterium indicum. Next base: position 54,600 of record NZ_JAYFSJ010000003.1, on the reverse strand, counting down.
GGAGCTGGAGGCCTGCGGCGAACCCATCGTGGCGATGGCGTTCTCGGTCGGCGGCCAGCACCGGATGCGGCCGTTGAAGCCGCTGGAGGATTTCCGCCCGCTGTCGCTCAACCGCGCGGCGTTCCAGAAGCTGCTGAACAAATACGCCAATCTGGCCGGCGTCCGCTACTACTTCGAGCACAAATGCCTGGACGTGGATCTGGACGGCAAGTCGGTGCTGATCCAGGGCCCGGACGGCCAGCCGCAGCGGCTACAGGGCGACATGATCGTCGGCGCCGACGGCGCGCATTCGGCGGTGCGGCAGGCGATGCAGAGCGGCCTGCGCCGTTTCGAATTCCAGCAGACCTTCTTCCGCCACGGCTACAAGACGCTGGTGTTGCCGGACGCCCAGGCGCTGGGCTACCGCAAGGACACGCTGTACTTCTTCGGCATGGATTCCGGTGGCCTGTTCGCCGGCCGCGCCGCCACCATCCCGGACGGCAGCGTCAGCATCGCGGTCTGCCTGCCCTACAGCGGCAGCCCCAGCCTGACCACCACCGACGAGCCGACGATGCGCGCCTTCTTCGACCGTTACTTCGGCGGGCTGCCGCAGGACGCGCGCGAGGAAATGCTGCGCCAGTTCCTGGCCAAGCCCAGTAACGACCTGATCAATGTCCGCTCCAGCACCTTCCACTACAAGGGCAATGTGCTGCTGCTGGGCGACGCCGCCCACGCCACCGCGCCTTTCCTCGGCCAGGGCATGAATATGGCGCTGGAGGACGCGCGCACCTTTGTCGAGCTGCTGGACCGCCACAAGGGCGATCAGGACAAGGCTTTTCCCGAGTTCACCGAGCTGCGCAAGGTGCAGGCCGACGCGATGCAGGACATGGCGCGCGCCAACTACGACGTGCTCAGTTGCTCCAACCCCGTCTTCTTCATGCGGGCGCGCTACACCCGCTACATGCATAACAAGTTTCCCGGCCTTTACCCGCCGGATATGGCGGAGAAGCTGTATTTCACGTCGGAACCGTACGACAGGCTGCAGCAGATCCAGAGAAAGCAGAACGTTTGGTACAAGATAGGAAGGGTCAATTGATGAAAGTTCTGGTTATCGGCGCGGGTCCGGCCGGCCTGGTGTTCGCCAGCCAACTGAAACAGGCGCGTCCGCAGTGGGCGATAGACATCGTCGAAAAGAACGACGAGCAAGAGGTGCTGGGCTGGGGCGTGGTGCTGCCCGGCCGGCCCGGCCAGCATCCGGCCAATCCGCTGTCCTATCTGGACGCGCCGGAAAAGCTGAACCCGCAGTTCCTGGAGGACTTCAAGCTGGTGCATCACAACGAGCCCAGCCTGATGAGCACTGGCGTGCTGCTGTGCGGCGTGGAGCGCCGCGGCCTGGTGCACGCCTTGCGCGACAAATGCCGCTCGCAGGGCATCGACATCCGCTTCGAGTCGCCGCTGCTGGAGCACGGCGAGCTGCCGCTGGCCGATTACGATCTGGTGGTGCTGGCCAACGGCGTCAACCACAAGACCTCCCACTTCACCGAGGCGCTGGCGCCGCAGGTGGACTATGGCCGCAACAAGTACATCTGGTACGGCACCAGCCAGCTGTTCGACCAGATGAACCTGGTGTTCCGCACCCATGGCAAGGACATCTTCATCGCCCACGCCTACAAGTACTCGGATACGATGAGCACCTTCGTCGTCGAGTGCAGCGAGGAAACCTATGTCCGCGCCCGCCTGGGCGAGATGTCCGACGAAGCGTCGGCCGAATACGTGGCCAAGGTGTTCCAGGCCGAGCTGGATGGGCACGGCCTGGTGAACCAGCCCGGCCTCGGCTGGCGCAACTTCATGACGCTGAGCCACAATCGCTGCCACGACGGCAAGCTGGTGCTGCTGGGCGACGCGCTGCAGTCCGGCCACTTCTCCATCGGCCACGGCACCACGATGGCGGTGGTGGTGGCGCAGCTGCTGGTGAAGGCGTTGTGCACCGAAGCCGACGTGCCGGCCGCGCTGCGGAGCTTCGAGGAGCGCGCGCTGCCGCTGGTCCAGCTGTTCCGCGGCCATGCCGACAACAGCCGGGTCTGGTTCGAGACGGTGGAGGAGCGCATGCATCTGTCCAGCACCGAGTTCGTGCAGAGCTTCGACGCCCGCCGCAAGTCGCTGCCGCCGATGCCGGAAGCGCTGGCGCAGAACCTGCGCTACGCGCTGCAACGCTGAGGAGGCCGCATGGAAAACCGGGAACCGCCGCTGCTGCCGGCGCGCTGGAGCAGCGCTTATGTGTCGTACTGGAGTCCGATGCTGCCGGATGACCAGCTGACATCCGGCTACTGCTGGTTCGACTACGAGTGCGATGTCTGTCGCATCGACGGCCTGTTCAATCCCTGGTCGGAGCGCGACACCGGCTACCGGCTGTGGATGTCCGAGGTCGGAAACGCCGCCAGCGGCCGCACCTGGAAGCAGAAGGTGGCCTATGGCCGCGAGCGGACTGCCGCCGGCGAGCAGCTGTGCGAGCGTCCGCTGGACGACGAGACCGGCCCGTTCGCCGAGCTGTTCCTGCCGCGCGACGTGCTGCGCCGGCTGGGTGCCCGCTTCATCGGCCGCCGCGAGGTGCTGGGCCGCGAGGCCGACGGCTGGCGTTACGAACGTCCGGGCAAGGGGCCGTCCACGCTGTATCTGGACGCCGCCAGCGGCGAGCCGCTGAGGATGGTGACCGGGGATGAGGCGTCGCGCGCGTCGCTGCGCGATTTCCCCAATGTCAGCCAGGCCGAAATTCCCGACGCGATCTTCGCCGCTAACCGCTAGCGTTTAGATCGGGCAGAAAAACGGGGCTGCTTTCGGGCAGCCCCGTTGTCGTTGCTGGATGGGAGTCAGGCGGGAACGGCCAGCGCCGCCGGTGCGAAGGCGCGGCGCTGCCAGAACGGCCGCTCCGGCCAGCGGTTTTCCTGCCGGTAATGCCGCCGCCGTTCCGCCAGGTAGCGGCGAAAACAGTCGTCGGCGCGTTTGGCGTAGGCGCGAGCGGGCGCCAGGTCGCCGTCCAGCATCGCGGCGATGGCCGGCGCGGCGGCCAGCGCGTCGCCGAGCGCGCAGGCGATGCCGGACGAAGTCAGCGGGTCCAGTCCCATCAGCGCGTCCCCTACGCAGATCCAGCCGGGGCCGGCGGCGCGGGAGATGCAGCCGCTGTGCGCGGCGAAGGCATGCACGGCGTCTATTCGCGGCGGCGGCGGCAGCCTCTCCGACAGCAGCCGGGTGGCGCACCAGGCGGCCAGGAAGTCGGCGGGGTGCTCCAGCCCCTGCGCCCGGGCCAGGTCTTGGTCCGTCATCAGCGTGGCCAGCGCGCGGCCGTCCGGCAGCGCCGCGGCATACCACCAGCCGTATGGCGCGGATTCCACCAGCGAGTAGCCGCTCAGCTCCCCGGGGCAGTCCACGCGGCAAGCCAGCGCCTGCAGCCGATCCAGCCTGCACCTGGGAATGCCCAGCCGGGCGGCCAGCGGCGAGCGCCGGCCGCCGGCATCCACCACCACCCGCGCCTCCGCTTCGCCCAGGCCGCGCACCCGCAGCCGCCAGCCGCCATCGGCTGGCTCGATGGCGTCGATGCCGGATTCGCCCAGCACCGCCACGCCGCGCGCCATCGCCTCCTGCCGCAGCGCGTGGTCGAAGCCGGCGCGGTCCAGATGCCAGCCGTGGCCGTGGCCCCGGTACAGGAAGTGGTCCAGCCGCGGCGTCTCGCTCCCCCACAGCGAGAGGTTGCCGTGGTAGCCCGGCTGGCCGTCCAGCGCATGGCCGGCGCCCAGGCGCGACAGCAGGCCGGCGACGTCCGGCGTCGCCGATTCGCCGATGCGGAAGGGCTGGGCCAGCGGCCGGTCCAGCAGCAGCGCCTCCACGCCCAGAGCATGCAGCGCCAGCGCGAGGGCGCTGCCGGCCGGCCCCGCGCCGGCGATCGCCACCGGGTAGCGGCTAACGTTCATTGCGCCGTTCCGGCAGCGGCGGATGAGCGGGGTCGAACGGCCGGGGCAGTTCGCGCTCCACCTCGACGAAGCGGCGCTCGCCGTCCACCTGTTTTTCCATCACGAAACCCAGGCCGGCCCAGTACTTGACCATGTCGATGTCGTCGGCGAACTGGATGAAGTCGCCGGCCAGCTGGTCGTAGTCGGTGCCCAGCCACGGCACCTGCTTGCCGGTTTCCTGGTCGGGCGGTGGCGGGGGCGAGGCGGCCGCCAGCGTCCGCGGCTGCGGTTGCGGCTCCAGGTAGACGAACTCCGGCCGTTGCGCCGGCCACCACCATAGCCGCCTGCCGTCCAGCGGCTGCGACGAGCACTCGTTGAAGTCGGCTTGCCAGGGGATGGCCATGTAGCGGGTGACGTCGCCGGGCTCCATGCCGCGCTTCAGATCGAAATCCAGGCTCAGCGGGCCTTCGGGCACGAAGTGGTTGCGGATGCGGAAGGGCTGGCGGTAGATGGCCGGATTGCGCGATATCCAGGTCATTTCGATGCCGGGCGAGAACGGCCCGCCGACGCAGTTGTCCAGCGCCGCCCGGGTCAGGCTTTCGGCCGCGTCGCCTTCCTCCGGGTGGTTGACGAACCAGCCGGCCACCCACTGCTGCAGCATGAAGTACTGGGTATCGGTGAGGCGCATGTACTTGCTGGTGGCGGTGCTGAGCACCAGGCAGTTGTCGCCGGCGAGATACGGCATCATCGTCGTGCCGCTGGCGGTGAGAATGTCGTTTTCCTGGTAGGGCGGGCGGATGAAGTCCAGGATGTACTGGCGGAAGCCCTGGTATTCCGGCGCGCCCAGGCCATCCGTTCCGGTCGCGCCCAGTTTTTCGAAATCGAAATGGTGCGGTTTGGGCGGAATGGCGGCGACCCACGGCATATAGGTCGCGCGCTCCAGCAGCGGGCGGATTTCGGTGTGGAAGTTGGGTTTGAAGCCGTCCGCGCCGGACTTCCAGAAGCCGTTTTCATAGAGGGCTGGATAGTGGCCGCTGCGCACCAGCGCGTCGAAGATGGTGTCGTACAGCGTGATCAGGTTGGGGACTTCCGGCGCGTACTTGGGCGGGGCCACCAGCACGTGGGCCGGCAGCGCCTCGATCCGGCTGCCGTCGGAGAGCTCGATCACCGCGCTGACCGGTCCGTCCGAGGTGTCGTCCCACCAGCCGTCGTTGTTGGCGTAGTCGGTGATGGTCGCGTCCGGATCGGCGGAGCCGGAGACGCCGTAGCCGCCCAGCACCAGCAGCCGGCCGTCCTGGTCGGTGCGCAGCTCGCCCAGGGTGTCGATGGAGTCGTTCATCGGATAGAGCGGGCTGGGCGGGAAATGCGCGCCCTCGTAGCCGTCCGGCACGGTGTTCTTGCTGAACTGCTCGCCTTGCTGGCTGCGGCCCGATATCTGGCGCGGGCCGGCGTCGATCAGCAGCGTGTGGCGATCCTCGGCCTGCGGGTTGCGCAGCGGGTGGTTGGGCGCGTAGCCGCCTTCGCCCTCGGCCGGCACGAAGGTGTACCAGCTGGGTTTCTTGTTGGCCAGGTGCGCGGTCCAGCGTATCGCGTGGACGCCGTCGGTGTTCAGCGTCACCTCCTCGCTGACGCCGTTTTCCACCTTGTACACCTTGAAGCGCGCGGCCTGGCGGCACAGCCGGCCTTCGGCGTCGCGGAAATCCTGTTGGGTGAACGGCTTGCCGTCCGGCATGACGGGCAGGCCGCAGTAGCGGTCCGGCTCGATGTAGAACTTCTCCGGCGCGTCGCCGACGCGGGCGATGCCGATGGCGGGGTAGATCCGGTATTCGATCATGATGGCTCCCGATTCATGTTTGCGCGGTCTGATGGGCGGCCGTCAGGCGGCTGACGTTGTCGCGCACGCTCTCCAGCGCGTCCACCATCTCGCCGCGCTCCGCCGGGTCGTCTATCTGCTGCCTGGCCACCTGGACGGCGGCGGGCAGCCGCGCCTCCAGATCGGCCAGCCTGCTGCCGGGCTGGTACAGATAGGTGGGCGCGCCGTTGGGGCCGACGTCGCTGTCGGTGTCCTTGTGCAGCGGCGTCTGCATCAGTTTGCGGGCCAGATTGGGCAGCGCCTGGTGCATCAGCGGCAGGCCCTGGGTGAAGAAGCTGTCCTTGGACTGGCCGGCGACGAAGCTGCGCTCCATCGAGTCCAGCATCAGGCTGTAGGCGATGTCGAACAGCTCGGCCAACTGGATGGCCATCGGGTTGGTGAAGTCGCCACGCTTGGGGTTGGACACGATGGGGTAGGTGGGCGGAAAGCCGGCCTTGTCCAGCGACACGGTGCGGAATTTCTTGAAGTGCGACATCTCGTACGGCGAGCCGATGATGGGGCCGTAGGTGCCGTCGGTGCGTTCGCCGTAGGTGTTGTAGGTGGCCCACGGCTCGATCGGAATCATCGACTGCGATTCCGGCACGCTGCCTTCGCCCTGCTGCACGATCTGCTGGACGCCCAGCCGGGCGCTGGCGAGGTCGGTGACCCGCACCGGCTTGCCGCCGAACTTGCCCAGATAGATGTCCAGCCGCTGACAGGCGTCGGCGTTCTGCTGGAACAGCGCCGCCTGGTCCGGATAGGCCGCCAGGCCGTCCAGCAGCGCGTCGTACAGCTGGGCGATGTAGCTGTAGTTGTCGCCGCGCGGCGGCGCGTGCGGCGGCGCCGGGGTTTCTATCGCAGTGAAGGTGTCGTTGAACACCTCCACCGACGCGCGGCACAGGCCGATGAAAGGCGTGGTGCTGGTGTTGGCGTGGGGCAGATAACAGGGATAGACCGGCGCGGCGCTGCCGGTCAGCCGGGGCCGTCCGCCGATGCCCACCAGCAGATTGGCGGCCTGGTTGATGTGGAACATCTCTTCCATCATCACGCTGCGCAGCAGCTGGTAGGCCTCGCAGTTGGGATCGCTGATCGAATACAGCGCGGTCAGATACGGCGGGATGGTGGTCATTTCCACCTGGATCGCCAGCTGGGCCGCGTCTTGCAGCGGCTTGCGGGCATCCGCCAGGTCTCCGGCGGCGCTCTGGCCGTAGATGCGGTCGAACAGCATGCCGAAGGGTTTGCTCGAATCGATGCTCATGTTTCCTCCGCGAATCGTCGGGTAGGCAAACGGCGCGGCGCGCTCAGCGCTTGATCAGCGTGGCTACCGACACGTGCGGCCAGATCACTTCGTCGAACACCAGCAGCACGGTCTGGGTGTACTGCAGCTGCAGGAACTGGCTGCCGTCCGGGCGCTGCAGGGTTTCGATCCAGAAGATGGAATTCATCTCGGTGGCGTCGGCGTTCTGGACGATGAAGGGAATGTTGGCGATGCCGCCGGAATCCTGGGTGCTGACCGGTAGATTGGTGGTGCTCACCACTTTGAGTTCCAGCTGTTGCTGCTGGTACTTCAGCACGTCCACCAGCGCCTGGTTGGGATTCGACATATCGAAGCCGGGAGGGAACTTGCCGTTCAGGTAGGGATCGGTATAACCAAGAGGCAGTGGTTTGCCGTCCACCCGGGTGGGCATGGTGCTGACCGGCGCGATATTGGGCGCCCGCGCTTCGCTGGACGCCTGGCCCTGGGCCAGAAGCGAATCGCCGTGGGGGATGGTGGCCTGGCGCGCGATGGTGGGCGGATCGTGCGGCGCGGTGGTGGCCGGCACGTTCAGCCAGATGCCGGGTTCGATGTGTATGCCTTCGCCGGTGTCGGCGTCGCTGACCTGCTGCAGGTAGGTCAAACCGTAGAGGAAGATGTCGTTCTGTTTTGAGCCGCGGTTCGGCACCGGTCCGCCTATCGGGCTGAAACTGATGGTTTCGATGGTGGCGTTGACGATCAGGCGGAAGATTCCGCCGTTCTGGCGGTTCGGCACGGCGATCATATTGTAGCCATGGCCGGTCCAGTGGCCGGACAGCTCGCTCAGTGGGCCGAGGTTGTCCAGGCTTTGCGATAACGGGGCCGAGGCGCGTTGGAATTGGCTGAGGTTCATGGTTGGCTCTCCCAAGACATTGTCGAGATGACGTGTGCTGCCTGGTATGTTGCCGACCCGATACCGCGATGTTGTCGTCCGCCTTTGTCGACGGATGATGCCGGATTCGTAAGACTACTTAACCATGATTCTTATATGGAATATCCAGCATGTGCTGGTTATAGCCGGGGCCGGCGCCATGTCAAGCGTGGCGCGGCTTGCGGCGATTTTCCCCCGCGGGTTGATTACTCGCGTTGGGCGCGCTGGTTGTGAATGAAAATGATCAAAAACAGTCATTTTGGACAGCTTGAATCGCGTGGGAGCGGGGTGGTTACGGCATAAGATGAAAGTCCGGCCCATCGATTTGCGCCTTTCGGATCGCGTCGATCCGGGGTGGATTCCGGAGTTTTCGCGCGGAATGGTTTCATCCGCGCCCGCTATCGCAGGAGGCCGCAATGGAAGCCAGGCGTATCAATCAATACCGCGCGCCGCAACTGGTGCCCTTCAGCGCCAGGCTCGACGAGGATGGGCAGACCGTGGTGCTGGCGGCCGATTCCAACGAGTACAAGCTCGCCTTCAAAGGCGTGGAAGGCGGACGGGTGCTGGACAGCGTGCTGTCCATGGCCAATCCGGGCGCGGAAATCTGGTTCGACATCCATTCCGGCTCGGCTCAGCCCTGGCAGCTGTCGCTGGCGCGCCAGCTGGATGAGCTGTCGCTGATCCGGGACGCGCCGGCCGGCCGTTCCGCGCTGGAGATGCGCCGTCTGGAGCAGGAGTCGCTGATCGGCCGCTGCATCGAGCGGCTGCGGTCCGATGCCGGCGACAGCGGCGGGCAGCGCGTTCCCACCGCGCGGGTGATGCTGCATTTGCTGGACGAGCCGCCTCCCGCTCCCGGCGCGTTTTTCATCGACGATGTCGCCGCGCCGGAGTGGGGCGACAATTTCGCGCTGCAAACCTTCTATCTGCAAAAACTCTATCTGGAGGACAACCTGCCGCAACTGATCCCGCTGTGGCGGAGGGTGCTGACGGGCTTCATCGAGGCATCCGGCGGCGCAGTCCTGGGCAGCGGAACGGGGCGGGTAGCCAGGCCGGACGTGCTGGGCTTCTATTGCCCGGTGCAGGAAGAATCGTACTTGCTGTGCCTGGTGGATCTGGTGCTGCAGGCGCCCTGCGCGGGAGCACGCCGCCGCCTGCATGGCTGGACGTCGCCGGCGGCGGCGGACAGCGGCGTCAACTTCATGCGCCGCGCCCGCCAGTGTCTGCGGTCCGGGATCGAGGCGCTGGGTGAGAGCCGCTTCGCTCGGCAGGTGGATGAGGAAGGCGCGGAGGCCGGTTCGCTGGTCCAGGGCCTGTTCATCGAGCAATACCACGTCTCCAGGCGCTTCGCCGAGATCATCGCGCCGTTGATGACCCGGCGCATGCGGCTGCCGATGAAGCAGCATGTCCACCGTTACTTTCAGGAAGAGCTGGCGCGCGAGGTGTATGGACGGTCGGTGTGCGAGGCGCTGGGCGTGCCGTCGGCCTGGCTGGATCAGGCTTTGCCGCTGCCCTTGTTCCAGGCCTACGTCGATGCCTTCACCGTGCTGGGGCGCTACGATCCCATCGGTTATTTGGCGGCGTTGATGGCTTTCGAGTGCGGGCTGGGCATGAAAGGGCTGGAGGAGATGGGGCCGGATGGCGTGGAGGAGGCGCGCGCGGCCTACCGGACGCTTCCGCGCCGGGACGATGCTTGCCAGGAGGGCGGATGCGCGGCATTGCCGCAGTTGTTCTTCCGCGAGATTTCGCTGCTGGGGGCCGCCGCGCAGCGGCGCGCGCTGGGCAGCCTGGCCTACATGATGGAGCTGGAGCACCGGGCGATGGATCAGGTCGCCGATTTCTACCATGTTCAGGAGACGCTGGACATGTGCTCGCTGGATGGTTTCTACGGCGGCGGGTGAGAAGCGGTCATGCGGCCATCGCCTGCCACAGCGCCAAGCCCAGCAGCGCGGCCGCGGAAACGGCGGCGGCTGGCCGGCGGTAGCGTTCCGCCGTGGCCAGCGCGGTGACGCCCAGCATCACGGCCAGGCCATGCCCGCTGGCGCCTGGCAGCAGCATCAGCAGCCAGCAGCTGCGCAGGCAGGCGGCGCCGTTTTCCAGTCCGTACAGCAGACAATCGCGGTCGGCGGCCCCGCCCGATGGCGCCAGCGCGCGGCCGCGGTGGCAAGCCGCGAGAGCGGCGGCCTTGCCCGGGCCCAGCTGCCAGGCGGCCGCGGCGAGGGCGGCGCCGGCGAGAGACAGTGAGAGGTTGTTGACGGCGGACAGCCAGAGCGCGGACGCGGCGTCCAGCAGCCAGGCGGCCGCCAGCCAGAGACCGAGATAGCCGCACAGGAAGACGGCGATTGCCCGGGCCCGCCGCCGCCACAGGCTGTGGAAGGCGGCATAGCGGGCGGGGCCCGCCGCCAGCGGCAGCATCATCGCCGCCGTCATCAGCGGCAGGCCGCTGTCGGGCGCAGGGGGCCAACCCAGTTCGCGCCAAGCGAATCCGCCGCGGCAGATCGCCGCGAAGCCGATGCCGCCGGATCTTTGCAGCAGGCATAGCCACGCCGCGGCGCAGAGCGCCAGCACCCACCATTCCGGATGCCGCCGCAACCCGTCCCGCATTCGCCGCGAACCGGCAGGCCGCGGCGCGGCGAGGCGGGCGGAACCCAGCGTCAGCGCGCGCATCGGGGATATCCGCAAATCATTCGTAATACAGGCTGACCCGCCCCACCCGGACTTCGGCTTCGCGTTTGGTTTGCCGCCTGGGAACGAAGGTGACGCGCAGGTCTTTGGGATCCCAGCCGGGCTCCTGCTCCAGCCGCGCCATCAGCTCGGTGACGTCGAAAACATAATGCAAGCCGGTGCCGGCATGGCCCGCGCCCTGGCGGGACGCCTTGTCCAGGCCGAACAGCGGCAGCACGCCGGCGCATAGTTCTTCCCGGCTGCCGGGTTGGGATTCTCCCGAAGGATGCAGATAGATTTCGTAGCCTGGCGGCATGCCTTTTCCGGTGACACGCTCAACCCGGAGGTAGGCCTGGCGCGGCTTGCCGGCGGCCTGCGCCTGCAGCGCCGGGCCGGTCGGTGGCTCTATCGACAGGCTGACCGTGGCGTCCCGCGACGCCAGCGGAAACGATTCCTGGGTGGCGGCCACCATCTCGCATGGGTGTTCCGTTGACATGAGTGAGTGCTCCCGTGATGGCTGGCGTCGTTAGCCCGCTAACAAAACCCCTGATCCTATGTTGCGCCTCCTTGTCGTGCGAGGGGTACTGCCTGCGTCGGCGCGCCTTGGCTCAGGGTTCTGTTAGCGGCTCTTAATGGACGTTGCCCAGCGGATTGGCGAGGTTGTCGTATTGGTAGTGCCAGGGCCCGTTCACGGTGTCCACCACGTCTTGCGGGGTGAAGGTGGCCGGCTTGCCGCTGGCGTCGTGGAAGAAGAAGCGAGTGGCGCTCAACCATTTGGGATCGGTGGGATTGGCGTTGCCCATTTTGCGCCACACCTCCCACAGCCGGTCGATGTTGGCGTGGTGCAGCCAGAAGATGGGGTCTTGGGCGGCGGTGTCGGGATCGCCCATCAGGCCGCCGATATCGCTGTGGATCATGTCGTGGGGCACCATCTCCAGCTGCCCCTGATCGCTGTCGCCCATATGGTTGGGGCCGCGCATCGGCCCGCCGAAGCCGGAATCGCCGCCCGGGGCCAGGTGTCCGGCGAAGTTGGCGCGTTTCAGGCAGTTCAGGCTGACCGCCTTGTTGTCCAGAAACGGCTTGCCGTCGTTGCCCTGATCGCGCTCCACCAGCAGCGGATTCTGGCCGGACAGGCCGGCGAATTGCTTGGCGGTGAAGGCGGGGGGGAGCGCCCGGGCGCCTGGCGGGCTGTAGTTCCAGTACGGCAGCGCCCAGTCCTGGGGACCACCCAGCTTGGCCACGGTGGCGGAGACGATGTCTTCGAAGATGCCCAGATAGACGCGGTGCCAGGGCAGGAAAAACCAAGTGGCGTGCTGGCATTGCGCCCAGGCTTGCTTCTGGTCCTGCGTGAAGGTAGAGGGGTTCTGCAGCGTGCCGTGCACCGCCGCCTGGTATTGCCAGCTGGTGGAGTCGCCGGGCGGGCGTTGCTGCATGTCGTGTACGGCCCGGGCATACCATTGCAGCGTCTGATCGCTGGCGTCCAGCTTGGATATATCCTTGCGCATGCGGGGGGTAGGCATTTCGGCTGCTCCTGGTTTGGCGTCGCGTTGCGTCGATGGGCTGTCGGACAGGGATGGGGCAGGGGGTGGCTCGCCTGGGCGGCGGATCATCGGCGCTGCCTTGCAGGTATAGCCGCGGAGCGCGGCCATGCGCTTCGGGACGAATACTTAAGTGCTAATGCGGATATTTGCATTCATGCTGGAATTCGCGGCGGGATGGATGTCAGAGGTTCGAGCGCGCCACGCCGAATCCTGAGGCTGGACCAGATATCGCCAGCAGAACTGCGCGGAGCATGTTCAAGCCGAGGCGCGCTGATGCCGGCCGTACGCGCGGGGCAAGGAGACGCAGCGCCGGATCAGGGATTGTGTTCGAGGTCTTCAGCCTTGGAATGGCCAGCGTCGCTCAGCACCGCGTAGTCCACGCCATCGAGCGCGAACGCTGCCACCTCGCGCATGCCCAGCCGCTGATGGGCGCGCAGCGAAGCGGCGTTGTCGCGGCGGATGAACAGGATGGCCTCTGCGCCAAGCAGGCTGTCGCGCAGCACGGCGTACAGCCGGGCCGGCAGGCCCTGGCCTCGTTCCGAGGCGGCCACGCAAACCGGGCCGTAGACATAGGCGTCGGGCCCGCCCGGCCAGGTGCGCAGCATGGCTGCCACCGGAGGCGGCGGAGAGGGTTGCGCCGCGGCGGAGCTGAATAGCGCGCCCACGACGCGGCCATCGTGCAGCGCCGCCACTACAGGCATGCCGGATCGCAGCATCGCGGCGACCTTGTCGCTTGGGAATTCTCCCGTCAGCGAGCCGCCGCGGGATGGGGCATTGGCCTGCAGCAAGGCGGCGATGCCGTCCAGATCGTCCGGGGAGGCGAGGCGGATTTGCAGCATGTCGGGCCTTTGGGCTGCTGGCGAGACGCCAAGCCGGGCAGCGCCTATGGTTTGCGAGCGGCCATCGTCGCCCGCGGCCGCGGTGAGGTCAAGCGGACAGCGCGCGCGGGGAGGGCGGGAAGTCGCCGGGAAGGCTGCCGCCGTGGCACCGCAGCAGCTCGACGAAGAGATCGGCCGGCAGCGGGCGCGAATACAGGAAGCCCTGGGCATGTTCGCAGCGGCAGGTTTGCAGTATGGCGGCCTGGGCCGGCGTTTCCACACCTTCCGCGATGACCTTGAGGCCAAGCTTGTGGGCCATGACGACGATGGCTTCGCACAGCGCGTGGTCGCGCGGTTCGTCGGTGATCCGGCGTACGAAGGCCTGGTCTATCTTCAGGCAGTCCAGCCGATAGCGTTGCAGATAAGACAGCGCGGAGTAGCCGCTGCCGAAGTCGTCCAGCGCGATCCAGATGCCGGCCGCTCGATAGAGGTCCAGCGCTTCCTGCACTTTGCGGTCGGCGTCGAGCAGCAGGGACTCGGTGACTTCCAGCATCAGCGCCTGGCCCGGCACCCCGGCGCGCGCAAGCTTGTCCAGCCAGCGGGCCGGGTTCTGCAGGTCGCGGAAATGCAGCGCCGACACATTGATCGCGATGCGCAGGTCGTCGCGCACCGTGTCGCGCCATTCGCGTATGACGGACAGGGCCTGGTCGTACACCCACTCGCAGATTTTGCCGCTGAGGCCGCATTCCTCGGCGATGGGGATGAACACGGCGGGATTGATGACGCCATGTTCGGGATGTTGCCAGCGCAACAGCGCTTCGGCCTCGCGTATCCGGCCGCTGGCAAGGTCGATGATGGGCTGGAATTCGAGCCGGAACTGGCCCTGCTCCAGCGCCAGATGCAGGCCGTTGGATATCTGCAGCCGGACTTCCGCGGCCTTCTGCATCGCCGGCGCGTAGAAACAGTAGCGGTTGCGGCCGGCATGCTTGGCGCCGTACATCGCCTGGTCGGCGTTGCGCAGCAGCTCGTCCACGCTCATGCCGTCGGCCGGGGCCATCGAGATGCCTATGCTGCCGGTCACGTAACATACCATCTGTTCCAGCCGCACCGGCTCGGCCAGCCGCTGCAGCAGTTTCTGCGCCATCAGGTCCACGTCGCCGGGCGACTCGATGTCTCCCAGCACGATGCAGAATTCGTCCCCTCCCAGCCGCGCCACGGTGTCGCTCGCGCGCACGCTGCCCTGCAGCCGGGCGGCGATGGTGGAAAGCAGCTGGTCGCCGTGGCTGTGGCCGAGCGAATCGTTGATGGTCTTGAAGTGATCGAGATCTATCAGCAGCACCGCCATCATTTTCTGGTGGCGCATGGTCTGGGCCAGGCCGTATTCCATCCGGTCCTGCAGCATGCGGCGATTGCACAGATTGGTCAGCGGATCATGCTTGGCCAGATAGGCCAGTTGTTCCTGCGCGGCCAGCATCGAGCTGATGTCGGAGAACACCAGCACGTAGTTGGCGACGCTGCCTTCCGGCCCCGGCACGATGCTGATGCTTTCCCAGATGTTGAGGATCTTACCGTTCTTGTGCAGATAGTTGACGTTGCCCTGCCACAGCTTGCGCTCGTCGGCTGAGGCCGGCGGGCCGGAACAGGCGAAGCTGTGCGGCGTCTGGTAGAGCGGGTCGATGTCCGGCCAGGCCATCGCCTCTTCTGCGCTGTAGCCGGTTTGCTGGCTGAAGGCCGGATTGACCGACACCACCTTGCGGCGCGCGTCCAATATCGCGATGCCCTCTGAGGTGGAGTCGAACACGGTGGCGGACTGGAGCAGCCTTTCCTCGGTTCGCCGCTGCCCGGTGATGTCCTGCAGCACGCCTATGATGCGCCGGCCGGCCTCGCCGTCGTCGAAACAGCGCGCGCGGGCGTGCAGCCAGCGCTCGCCCTGATCGGACCCGGTGCGGGCGCGGAACCGGATGTCCAGCGCGCAGCCCTGGTCGCGGGTGCGGGATACCGCCTCGCCCACCGCGGCGGCATCGCGGGCATCCACCTGCTCGATGAAGTGGCGGATCGACTCATTGGCCGCCAGTCCCGGCGCCAGTTGCGCATTGCCGGCGAGGCTGAAGGTCTGCATTTGGTCGGCTTCCACCCGCCATTCCCAGACGTCGAGTTCGGCAGCCTGCATCGCCTTGCCCATCCGGCCCAGCTGTTCGTCGGCTCGGTGCTGGAGCCCGAAGCGAACCATGGCCATCTGCAGCGTGGCGTGCAATTCGCGCGGGGAGACCGGCTTGACCAGATAACCGTAGGGCATCGCGCTTTCCGCGCGTTGCAGCGTCGCGTTCTCGGCGTAGGCGCTGAGGAAGACGATGGGAATCTGTTGCCGCCGGTAGATTTCGCTGGCGGCGTCCACGCCGTCCATCTCGCCTTCCAGATGGATGTCCATCAGCACCAGATCGGGCTGCTCCAGTCCTGCGCGCGCTATCGCCAGGCTGCCGCTGGCCACCACGCCGCATACCAGGTAACCGAGCGCCTGCAATTGCAGTTGCAGATCCATCGCGATGATGCGCTCATCCTCGACGATCAGGATGCGGATGTTTTTCAAGGGTTCTCTCCCGCGCCGAATGCCGGGAAGCTGACTTCCACGCGCACGCCGGGCTGGTTGTCCAGGATGTTCAGCTGGGCGCCCATCTGTTCGGCCAGCATCGGCATCAATTGCAAGCCCAGCGACGCGTGCGGCGTCGCCGGGGCGGCGGCGGGCAGACCCACGCCGCGGTCGGCCACGATCAGGAGGGCGCGCCGCTCGTTCTGGCGCGCCAGCCGCATCCAGATGGTGCCCCGGCCATTCGGATAGGCGTGCTTGAGCGCATTGGTCAGCAGCTCGTTGATCAGCAAGCCGCAGGGCGTCGCCCGTTGCAGTTCGATGCAGACGAGGCCCGCCGGCGCGTCCAGCTCCACGCTCAGGCCGCCGGCCAACTGGCCGTAACTGCTCAGCAGCAGCTGGTTGAAGCGTTGCAGGTATTCGCCCAGGTCCACCCGGGAGAAGTCGTGGCGCTCGTACAGCAGCTGGTGTATCAGCGCCATCGAGCGGACTCGGGTCTGGCTGTCTTGCAGCACGCCCCGGGCGCTGTTCTCGCGCACGTACTGGCTTTGCATGCTCAGCAGGCTGATGATCACCTGCAGATTGTTTTTCACCCGATGGTGAACCTCGTTCAGCAGCGTGGTTTTTTCCTGCAGCGCGGCTTCCAGCTGGCGCTGGGCCTGCTTGCGGGCGGTGATGTCGACGATGCCCGCCAGCACCATGGGTCCGGTTTCGGTTTCTATCGGGTTGAGGCCGATTTCGATCGGAAATTCGCCGCCGTCCTTGCGCAGGCCGTAGAGGTCGCGGCCCACACCCATGGGCCTGGCTTCCGGCCGGCGCAGGAACCCTTGGCGCAGCTGGCCGTGGCGGCCGCGAAAGCGTTCCGGAATCAGCTGCTCGATCCGCATGCCCGGCCATTCGTCCCTTTGATAGCCGAACATCGCCTCCGCCAGGCGGTTGAACAGGATGATGGCGCCGGCGCCGTTGATCATGATCATCGCATTCGGCGATTCCTGGACCAGCTGGCGGAAGCGATCTTCCATGCGCTTGCGGTGGCTCAGGTCGCGGGTGATCTTGGCGTAGCCGCGCAAGGCTCCGTCATCGGCGCGCAGCGGAATCAGCAGGATGTCGGCGAGGAAGCGGCTGCCGTCCCGGCGGACATGCCAGACCTCGCCGGCGTAGCGGCCGTCCCGCATCGCCTGGGCCAACTGGCGCATCGTCTGCGGACAGGCGTCGTCGGAAGGGGGCAGGAGGCCGCTGGAGTGGCGGCCCAGCGCTTCGGCGGCCGGGTGGCCGTGCATGCGCTCCGCCCCGGCGTTCCAGCTGCGAATCAGGCCGTCCGCGTCCAGCAGGATGATCGCGTGGTCTTCCACATGGCGGATCAGCAGGTCGAAACAGACATCGCTCTCCCGGATGCCGGGCAGGGGGAGCGGGCCTGGGGCGGGGGAGGTGGTTTCCCTGGCGCAGTTGAGCATGGAAAGGTCCGTGTGGCTTGCGGTTCACAGATGGAAAAACCAATTCCGTTATAGGGTTAATGCTCTTTTTATGCCATTCGGCTAGTGTTTTTACGCATGGATTGAGAGCGTGCTCAGCATCTATACATGATGTAAATTGATTGATTTATGGAAAATTAATCAATTTTTTAAATGTAATTGTTCCCGCACAATGCCAGCCATGAATTCAAACAAGGAAGAGAGATGACGAGCAGACGACAGTTTCTGGGCGGGGGCTTGCTGGCGGCGGGTGGATGGCTGGCGGGCAGGACGATGGCCGCAGGCGGCGCGCCGCAGTCGGGCGAAGCGCATCGGATGCCGGACGAAGGGGCGCGCCATGCCGCAACCTGGATGGCATTCGGCCCCAGCCTGGCGGTATGGGGCGGGCGGCTGCTGCCGGCGGCGCGCCGCGATCTGGCGAGGGTGGCGTCCACCATCGCCGCCTTCGAGCCGGTGCGCATGCTGGCGCGTGAAGAGGAGCTCGATTTGGCCGCCAGACTGTGCGGCCCTGACGTGGAGCTGGTGGCCCAGCCGTTGGACGATTTGTGGATACGCGACAGCGGGCCGGTATTCGTCAAGAGCGGCGGCGGCAGGCTGGCGGCGGTGGATTTCAATTTCAACGGCTGGGGCGGCAAGCAAGCGCATGGCCGGGATGCCAGGGTGGCCGGCTTCGTCGCCGCGCAAAGCGGCGCGCTGCCCGTGCGCGCCCGGCTGGTGCTGGAGGGCGGCGGCATCGAGGTGGACGGAGAGGGCACCGCCATCATCACCGAAAGCTGCGTGTTGAACCCCAACCGCAATCCCGGCTGGAGCAAGGCGCAGTGCGAGGGCGAATTGCGCCGGCTGCTGGGCGTGGAGAAAGTGATCTGGCTGCCCGGCGTAGCCGGACGCGACATCACCGACGGCCATACCGATTTCTACGCGCGCTTCGCCCGGCCCGGCGTGGTGGTGGCTGGCCTGGAGACCGACCCGGCCTCCTACGACTATCAAGTGACCCGCCGCCACTTGGCCATTCTGCGCCAGGCGCGCGACACGCGCGGCCGCAAGCTGGAGGTGGTGGCCATTCCCGGGCCGTCCCGCGTTCGTCCCGAGCATGAGAGCGACGAAATGGCGGCCGGCTACATCAATTTCTATGTTTGCAACGGCGCGGTGATCTCGCCCGAGTTCGGCGATCCCAAGGCCGACCGCAACGCCTTGAGCGCGCTGCGCGAACTGTTTCCGGAGCGGGAGGTGGTGCAGTTGAACATAGACGCCATCGCGGCCGGAGGCGGCGGCATCCACTGCGCGACTCAGCAACAGCCCGCCTGAGCGCGGTTCGAACCAAGGGAGAAAGCATGCCGGAACATGATGGATTGAACGCGGAAGGGGTTTCAGAGCAAGCCGGCGCGTCGCAACTGCCGTCGCTGCGGTTGCTGGCGGGATTCGAGGCGGCGGCGCGGATAGGCAGCTTTTCCCGCGCGGCCGAGTCGCTGCACCTGTCGCAATCGGCGGTCAGCCATCAGATCCAGCAATTGGAGGAGTTCGTCGGCCAGCCGCTGTTCCACCGGGTGGGGCGCGGCGTGGAGCTGACCTTCGCCGGCGAGATGCTGCAGCAGAGCGTGGGGCGCGCGCTGGAAACCCTGCGCCGCGGCCTGGACCGGATCGCCGTTTACACCGATCCCGGCCTGGTGGCGCTGGTGGGACCGGCTTTTTTGCTGCAGGGCTGGCTGCAGCCGCGGCTGTCCGCCTTGCGCGCCGCGCACCCGGACATCGTGCCCTTGCTGTCCATCGACGAAGAACCGGGCCAGGCGGATGAGATAGACGTGGACCTGCTGATCTCGCCGCGGCCGCTGTCGCTCGATGGCTGGGAAGACGCGCGCTGGCTGCGCGACGAGTGGCTGTTCGTCTGCGCGCCGGCGCTGGCTGAAGAACTGGCCGGATTGCCGTTCGAGCGCCATCACGGGCTGGCGAGGCTGGTGTGCCTGGAGAGGGCGCGGCTGCCGGATGCCGCCGAGGCGGAAACGCAGCGGCTGCTGCGCCGTTTCGGCGTGGCCGCCATCTACGACGATGCCCAGCTGGCGCGCGACGCCGCGTTGCGCGGCCACGGCATAGCCTGCCTGTCCTCGCTGGCGGTGGACGAGGATCTGAGCGCGGGACGGCTGCATGCGCTGGCCGGCTACCCGCGGCTGCCCGGCGCGCAATGGTGGCTGTCGCGGCCGGCGAATGCCTTGCGGACCGACTCGATGGAGCGGATGCACGCGTGGCTCAGCTCTGCCGCGCGGGAGGGGCCTGCCAGCGCAATTGGCGCGGACTGAGTCCCAGCAGCTGGCGGCATAGCCGGGTGAGGGCGCTCTGGTCGGAGAAGCCGCAGCCGGCGGCGATGTCGGCCAGCGAGCGGCGGCTATGGCGTATCGCGTGGCAGGCCGCCTCCATCCGGGTGCGGCGGATGAAGTCGCCGGCACACAGCTGGAACACCCGCTTCATCCGCCGGTCGAGCTGGCCGATGCTGAGGCCGGACAGCTCGCACAGCTCTTCCAGGTGCAGCGGGCGGTGGTAATGGGCCTGGATGTGGTCGACGCAGGCGGCGAAACGCTCATCCAGCAGCTTCTCGCGGGTGAGGTCGGCCAGGTCTTTGGAGATGCAGACCAGGCCCAGCAGCCGGCCGTCGGGATGAAGCAGCGGCTGTTTGCTGGTCAGGCACCAGCCGGGCGTGCCGTCGGGATAGACGGTCAGGTCCAGCCGGTTGCGCAGCGGCAGCTGGCTGGAAAACAGGATGCGGTCCTGTTCCCGGTAGCGGTTTGCCATCGCGCTGGGAAACAGCTCATGCGCGGTGCGGCCTTCGGCTTGATCCCGGTTGCGCAGCGCGCAGCGCGGCACGCAGCCCTCGCTGAGGGTCAGATAGCGGCTGTCCAGGTCTTTCACGGCGAACACCATATCGGGCAGGTGGTCGAACAGCGCCGCCATCGCGCGCGCGGCGGCCAGGTCGCTGACGAGATGCGGCTGCTGCAGGGGCATGTTCATGACGGGGCGATCCTTGCTCGATTGCCGCGGCCTGGCGGCGCGATGGCGATGCCATCCGGTCTGCCAATTATTCCTTTGGCATTTATTTAAAACAGCATCGCTCATCTGTATGCGTTTTGCAAGAATGCCGCGGCGGACGCCGAATGCCGTCGCGGCGATGCCCGCCCCCTTACTCGTAGCTGGCGCTGACGGCGACGTTGGCGAACGGCTGCTTCGCCTGCAGCGTCAGGTAGTACCAGTGGCCGGCCTGCGGCGCGGCGATGGCTACCGATTCCTCGTTGCCGGCGCCGGCCGATGCGTAGTCGTAGCTGGCGGGCGTCGGATAGCGGTCTTTCGCCACGTAGAGGTCCACGTCGCCGCTGCCGCCGCTGGTCCACAGCCGGAGGTTGCGGGCGCCGGCCGGCACCCAGATGGTGGCATAGGCGGCGCCGGACGAGGACAGGCCGGAAATCGAGCAGTTCTTGCCCAGCCGCTCGGGATAGCCCTCGTTGCAGGCCGGCAAGCCGGTTGTCGGCGGCAGCGGCGGCTGGCCGGCGGTGGTGGCGCTTTGCGTCCAGGCGGCGAACTCGCTGTCGTAGCGGTTGCCTATCTGCCGCATCATGCCCATGTAGCCGCCCGCGTAGTCGCCCTTGCGGAACAGCGGCAGCATCGCGTCCACGTCGGCGCGGTGGCGCTCGAACATGAAGCGGGTGGCCATATAGCCCCAGCGATAGGCGCGGGTGACGTAGTCCGGCATGTCGTAGGTGTTGCCGAAGATCTGGCTCAGCTTGTAGTTGCCGGTCTTGGCGACGTCGATGGCGGTCTGGTTGTCGTTGCGCAGCGACAGGTACTCGGCCAGGCCCTCTATCCACCACACCGTCGGCTGCTGGGTGGCGGCGGAGAAGTCGCCGTACATGTCGAAGCGGCCGTCCAGGTAATGGATGTATTCATGCTCCAGGTTCCACACCTTGAACACCGGGCGCAGCCACGAGGCCTCGTGGGCGATGAAGCGGGCCTGGTTGCCCGGATCGGCCGGGTTGCCTTCCAGATACATGCCGCCGTTGTCGGTGGAGATGCCGTAGATCACGCCGGCGTACTTGGAGTAATTGTTGTAGTCGTCGAACACCACCACCTCCAGCGAGGTGCTGTTGTCGTTGGCCACCGGCTGGTTGCGGGTTTGCAGCATCTGGTGGAAGTACGACTCCTCCTTCTGCAGCAGCGCGCACGAGGCTTGCATCTGGTCGGTGGTCATTTCCTGGGCGCGGATGCGGATGGTGGGGCTGCAGGTGTAGCGGTTGACCAGGATGGCGTCGGCCAGTTTGGTTTCGAAATCGCAGGTGCCGTATTCGGCGCAGCTGGCGTTGTCGTAATACTTCACCGCCTCCGCCGCCGCCAGCCACAGCTCGTTGTCGGCGCCGGTCATGCTGCTGCCGGCCAGGATGGCCTTGACCTGCGGTTTGATCGCCGGCTTCAACGCCGGGTATTGCATGAAACGCAGGCCTTCGCGGGTGGCGTCGCCCAGCTGGAACGCGGTTTCGGTGCCCAGCAGGCTAGCCTTGTCGGCCTGGACGAACTGGGTCAGCGCGGCGGAGTAGCTGCCGTCGTTCTGCAGCAGCGGCGCGGCGTTGGCGCGGCCATGGGCGTAGAAGAACACGGTCAGCGCGCCGGTGAAGCCCTGGCTGGCGGTGGTTTCGCGCAAGGCCTGCGCGGCGTTGGGGTTGGCCGCGGTGTTGGTGTAGCGCTGGACGATGGCGCGGATGGACGGTAGGTAATAGGCCTCGTCCGCCATATTGGTGATCAGCGTCATCACCTCATTGGCGGTGGTGGGCGCCTGGCTGTTGGCGGCGAACAGCGCCGCGCCGTCGGCCAGCTGCTTGATGCCGGGGCGCAGCACGGCTTGCAGATTGGCGTCCAGCGCCGGCAGCGTGCCGGTGCTGGCGAGGTAGTAGCCGGCGCGCAAGTAGAGCGCGAGGTTGACCAGCGTCATCGACGACGCGTTGTAAGCCGCGGCCTCCTGGGCGAAGCGGCCGGCCACAGCGTTGAGGTTGGCCGCGCTGTAAATGGTGGCGGCCAGATTCTTGTCCAGCGCGAACAGGCCGTAGGCGCAGGTGTAGTCGGGCAGGGTGGCCAGGTAGTTGGCGAGGTCGGCGCCGCCGTGGCTGGCCATCGCGTTCATGTCCTGGCACTGCGGGGTAGCCGCGTGGCGGGCCAGTTTCTTCAGCGGCCGGCCGATCACGGTGCGGTTGTCCTGCAAATGATAGCGGGACTGGAAATCGGTCGGCGGGAGCTGCCGCCACAATCTGGGCGGCGCCGGCTGCCTGGGTTTGGCCTGGGCCTTGGCCTGGTGCGGCATCTTGTAGGTTTTGGGCGCGGCGTGGGCCGGCGCCGACAACGCCGCGGCCAGGGCCAGGCACAGCGCGGCGAGGGGAAGGCTTCGCATATTCTGTCTCCGGAAAGTCAGGGCGATTCCCTGACCGGAAGATCATGCCAAGCGTCCCCTGACATTTCTTGGCGAGTCTTTTCGCCGCCGCGCGCAGATTTGCCAAATATGGCCGGTTGCGTTGCTCGCCATAAGATCGCTCAGGCCGCCACCACCCGGTTGCGGCCCTGCCGCTTGGCCGCGTACAGCGCGCGGTCGGCGGCTTGCAGCAGCGACTCCAGCGTGGCCGACGCTTCGCCCAGGGTGGCGACGCCGAAGCTGGCGGTGACCGCCAGTTGCTGGCCTGATGGCAGCGAGCACGGCGATTCGGCTATGCCCGCGCGCAGCCGCTCGGCCAGCGTTTCTCCGGATGAGGCGTTGCCGTGGCTGGCCAGCACCACGAACTCTTCGCCGCCGTAACGGCCGGCCAAGTCGTCTTCCCGGCAGATGCGCTCGATGATGGCCGCGACATGGACCAGCACTGCGTCGCCGCTGTCGTGGCCGTGCTGATCGTTGACCTGCTTGAAGTGATCGATGTCGAACAGGATCAGCGTCGCCGATTCTCCCGCCCGGCTGGCGCGCGCGATTTCGGCGTCGGCGGTCTGGGTGAACGCGCGCCGGTTGGCGATGCCGGTGAGGAAGTCGATCCTCGACACCTCGGTCAGCTCGTCTATCAGCCGCTGCCGCTCTTGCTCCAGCACGCGTTTTTCCTGGCTGTTGCGCCGCAGGATGGCGATGGCGCGCAGCACGTCGCCGATTTCGTCCTTCCGCAGGGTGGCGGGGAGCTCGGCGTCCAGTCTGCCGTCGGCGATGTCGGACAGCAGTTTGGACGCGGCCAGCAGCGGTTTGGCGATCAGCCAGCGGATGTAGGCGAACAGCGCCAGCTGCGCGATCAGCGCGATCACGCCCAGCGCGGTGGCTGCCAGCAGATGGCGAAAGGCGGCGCGTTGCTGGATGGCCGCTTCGTCGGCCGCGGTCGACAGCATGGAATCGCGAAGCTCCACAATGCTATGCAGGGTGGGAATGTAGGCGGCGGTGAAGGCGGCCGGGGTGGCCGCATACGGCTGCCTCAGGCGGCTGGCCAGCAGAATGTCGTCCACCCGCGCCAGTCCATTGCGGAAATAGCGGCTTTCCATGTTCGACAGGGCTTGCCGCTGGACCGATTGCGTCGTGGGCACGCTCAGGCGCAGGCGGATGGTGCCGCGCAATTGCTCGATGCGGCCGCGCAGTATGAACACCTCTCTGGCCTCGGTTTCCGTCAGCGGCCGTTTTTCAGTCAGCGCGGGCACCAGGGTCGATCCCAGCCGGCCGGCGTATTCGCGCAGCTCGGTCGCCAGACGGGCGCCGCTGAGCGGATTGGACAGTTGGGGGTAGACGCTGGACGCCTGGAAGGAGAGGGCGTTCACCGCCTCAAGCACGACGGGCACCACGTCGAACATCCGCCTGATCGACGCCATGATTTCGGTAGCGGTCGGCGCCGGCGAGGCGATGATTCGGTCCATGTCGTGTCTCGCCTCGCTCAGCCGCTGGCGGGCGATGCGGATGGCGGCCAAGGCCTGCCGATGATAGGCGGAGCGGGAGGGAGACAGCGCGGTGACCAGGTCCTGCAGCGCGCGGTCGCTGGCCAGCCTGGCGACGCGCAGCTTTTCCCGGCCGCCGCCACCGGCAGGCGCGCCGATCAACGCATTGGCGGGGCCGCGCTCGGTGGAGATTTTTTCCACCGCCACCATGGCTAGATGGGCGATTTGTATCGAGCCCAGTCCCTGGTCGGCCGCGTGGTACGCCCCCCATTCGCCGTTGATGATCCAGGCCAGCGGCAGACAGGCGAGGATGAACAGAACGAAGGTGACGATGGTGAATATCTTGGACAGGCGCATCGGTCGTTCAGTGCAAGGAATGCTGCGATCAGCGCAGACGCTGTGCAAGATTGAGTATATGCGCGGCGGGGGCGCGGCTGGGGAAATTCGCCGCGCCCGGCCTCAGCGGCGCGCTATCCGTCTGCGCCCTCGCGCAGCTCCTTGAGCCGTTTGTAGATGGTGGCGCGCCCCATGCCCAGCACATTGGCCACGTAGTTGACCGCGCTCTTGCCGCCGAACGCGCCTTCCGCGTGCAGCGCGTCCACCAGTTCCCGTTTTTGCGTCCGTCCCAACGTGTTGAGGCTGGCGCCGCGCTCTCGCAGCCAGCCGTGCAGGAAGAGGTTGATCCGCTCCTGCCAGTCGTCGCGGAACAGCTCGGCCGGCTGCGGGCGCACGCCGGCGCCCTTGAGCAGGATGTCCAGCGCGCCGCGCATCTCGTCGAACACGGCGATATTGAAAT
Organism: Chromobacterium indicum; assembly: GCF_039708975.1. Classification (NCBI taxonomy): domain Bacteria; kingdom Pseudomonadati; phylum Pseudomonadota; class Betaproteobacteria; order Neisseriales; family Chromobacteriaceae; genus Chromobacterium; species Chromobacterium indicum. The sequence continues at coordinate 29,873 of NZ_JAYFSJ010000003.1, read as the reverse complement.
TAAGGCACATCATGCCGGCGGGCCTGGCCTGGTCGTCGAACAGCACCGCGCTGACGCTGCGCATCCGGCGGCCGTCCCAGTTCAGCTTCTCATAAGGGCCGACCATCCGTTCGCGCGCGGTTCCCGGTATTTCTTCCAGCGCGGAGTCGTCGCCCGGCTCGCGGCGCGACAGATTATTGGCGATGTGGAGCACGGTCTGGTCGTGCAGATCGTGGATCACCACTTCGACATAGGGGTGGAACAAGGCGGCGACGCCATCGGCGATATGGGCGTAGCGGTTGAGCAGCAGGTCTTTCACCGGGGAGGGCGTGGTTCGGCGCATGGCGGCGGATGGATGGGAATGATGGTTGAGATTATAGACAGTTTGTCTCGAATCTGGACAGTGTCGTCTGTATGCCGCACCCGATGGTTGGGTTGAAAAACCTTATTGATCCATTGCTATTCAGCCATTCTTCCCGCCCGTATCGGCAAAAGCCATGGCGTTTTCTATTGGTCTATTTTTGTATTAATTGTCTATTTTGTAATTTTTATCTATATTTGTCCGGAGCAAACACCGACTTTCCGGCGGCCGCCATGCCCGCCGCCGGTCAAACCGACAGGACGCGACACCATGAAAGATTTGTACCCGCGCATAGCGGACGCCCATCAAGCCTTGCGGCCGCAGGTCGCCGTCACGCCGCTGAGCCGCAGCCCGGCGCTGTCGGCGCTGACCGGCTGCGAGGTGTATCTGAAATGCGAGCATCTGCAACATACCGGCTCCTTCAAGTTCCGCGGCGCCAGCAACAAGATGCGGCTGCTGGACGCGGCCTCCCGTCGTTTGGGCGTGGCCACGGTGTCCAGCGGCAATCACGGCCTGGGCGTGGCGCTGGCCGGCAAGCTGGCGGGCGTGCCGGTGACGGTGTACGCGTCGGCGGCGGCGTCCGAGGTGAAACTGGACGCGATCCGCGCCCACGGCGCGAAGGTGGTCGCCATCGACGCGCCGATGCTGGAAGTGGAGCTGGAGGCGGCGCGGCGCGCCGAGCGGGAGGGTCTGCCCTTCGTCCCGCCGTACAACGACATCAACGTCATCGCCGGCCAGGGCACGATAGGCATGGAGCTGGCCGAGCAGCATCCGGGCCTGGCGGCGGTGTTCGCGTCGGTGGGCGGCGGCGGCATGATTTCCGGCATCGGCGCCGCGCTGGAGGCGGTCAGCCCGCAGACCGAGATTGTCGGCTGCTGGCCGCGCCGCTCGCAGGCGCTGTATCGGAGCATGCTGGCGGGGGAGGTTGTCGAATGGGAAGAACTGGACACCATTTCCGACGGCACCGCCGGCGGCGTGGAGCCGGGCGCCATCACGCTGCCCATCGCGCGGCGGGTGATAGGCCGGACCGCGCTGGTGGACGAGGCCGAGATCAAGGCGGCGATGCGCAAGATGGCCGAGACCGAGCGCTGGATCGTCGAGGGCGCGGCCGGCGTCGCGGCGGCGGGGTTGATCCAGTTGGCCGAGCATTACCAGGGCAAGCCGGTGGCGGTGGTGCTGTGCGGCCGCAACATCAAGTTGGAGACATTCCTGGAGGCTTGCCATGCTGCTGCTTGACCGCGAGGCCATCGCCGCGCGCTTCGACGCGGACCGGGCGCTGGCCGCGGTGGAGGCGGGTTTCATCGCCTATTCGCGCGGCCAGGTCCAGACGGCGCCGGCGCAGAATTTCCGCTTCGCCGACGCCAATGGCGACTGCTGCGTCAAGTCTGCGCACATCGCAGGCGAGGAGGCGCTGGTGGTCAAGGTGTCCACCGGCTTCTACGACAATCCGTCGCGCGGGCTGCCCAGCAACGACGGCCTGATGCTGGCCTTGTCGGCTCGGGATGGCCGGGTGCTGGCGCTGCTGCAGGACCAGGGCTGGCTGACCACGATGCGCACCGCGCTGGCGGGGCGGCTGGCCGCCAGGCTGCTGGCGCCGTCGCGGGTCGCGCGCATCGGGATGCTGGGCGCGGGCGAGCAGGCGCGCGCCCAGCTGGAGCAGTTGCGGGCGGTGACCGACTGCCGCGAGGTGAGCGTGTGGAGCCGGCAGCCGGCCCAGGCCGCGGCGTTTTGCGATTACGCCGCGACCCTGGGCTTCCGCGCGCGGCCGGCTGCCGATCCGAGCGAGGCGGCGGCGGAGTCGAATCTGATCATCGCCGCCACGCCGTCGCGCGAGCCTTTGCTGCGGCGAGGCTGGATACGTCCGGGCACCCACATCACCGCGCTGGGAGCGGACGGCCCCGGCAAGCAGGAGCTGGACCAGGTCATCGCGGCCGAGGCCGACGTGGTGCTTGCCGATTCGCGGGCGCAGTGCGCGGCCTTTGGCGAGCTGTCGCACGCGGTGAAGGCCGGTTTGCTGGACCCGGCCCGCATCGTGGAGTTGGGCGACGCGCTGGCGCGGCGCGCACGTCTGCGGCGCAGCGACGATGACATCACGCTGGCCGATCTGACCGGCGTCGCCGCGCAGGACGCGGCCATCGCCGCCAGCGTGCTGGGCTGACGCCGGCGGCGAAACAATGAGAAACGGCCCCGGAAATCGGGGCCGCGCGGAAGGGCTGGGATCAGGCCAGGTCGGTGATGACCAGCTTGGCGATGTTGAAGTAGATCACCAGGCCGGTGCCGTCGATGAAGGTGGCGATGAAGGGCGCGGACACCACGGCCGGGTCGATGCGCATTTTCTTCAGCACCATCGGGATGATGGACGACACGATGGCGCTCCACACCGTGATGGCCACCAGCGTCAGGCACACCACCAGCGCCACCTCGTTGCCCACGCCCAGCATCCAGGCGCGGAACAAACCCACCAGGCCGATGGCCAGCGCGATCATCACCGAGGTGGTGACCTCCTTGCGCAGCACCGCGCCCAGATTGCGCAGCCCCACCTCGCCGACCGCCATCGCGCGCACCAGGGTGGAGGTGATCTGGGTGCCGCTGTTGCCGCCGGTGCCGATCAAGAGCGGAATGAAGAAGGCCAGCGCGATCACCGCTTCCAGCTGTTCCTCGAACACTTGCAGGATGGTGCTGGTGTAGGCCTCGGCGGCGAACAGCAGCAGCAGCCAGGGCAGGCGCTTCTTCCACAGCGCCCAGGGGCTGCTTTCCAGATAGGGCGTGTCCAGCGGCAGGCTGGCGCCCTGGCGCTGGGCGTCGTCGGTTTCCTCGTCGCGGATCAGCACGGCGATCTCGCGCTCGTACAGCGCGCCTGCCAGCTTGCCGCCGCTGACCACCGGCACGGTGTCAGGCGACTTTTCCTGAAGTTCCGGCGCCACGTCGCGGCGCAGCTGGCCGGGTTCGACCGAGTAATCGATGGACTGCATCAGAGCGGACACCGGGCGGGTGTCGTCCTTCTCGGTCAGCAGGGTTTTCAGCGACAGCCGGCCGTGAAGAAAGCCGCTGTCGTCGGTGACGAAGATCTGGGCCGGCACGTCGTCGTCGCGCAACTGGCCCAGCATGTGGGCGCGGGCGTCGCCGGCTCGCATGTCGCGCCTGAGCGTGATCAGGGACGCGCTCATGTAGGAGGCGACGGTTTCCTTCAGTTTGAGTTCCGCCGCGTTGCCGGCGGCGAAGGTGTGGCTTGCTACGTAAGTCATGGTGAGAAACTCCCCGTTTAGCTGTTTAAACCGCAAACAGTTCTCAATGGGGGCGACAACCAGGAGGAGAGTGCAGGAAGCGATCTCCGCGTCTAGGTTTTGGCACTATGCAACGTATCCGTTGGAAGTCACTTTGGGCTAAACCTTAATCCGATAAAGCCTGTCCTAACCTTGGGCGTCTCTCGACGTCGTCAGATCAGTGACCTGTGTTTGCATAGGAGCCTCGCCGAACGAGACACTGCATCTTTATTTGAAGCGATGAACAAACGCCGGCGCGCATGGCGGACGCCGGTTCCGATCCTGTCTGAAACCGAGTCGCCGTTGCGTGCCGAACAGACGGTCTGAATGTGAAAAGTTTTGTTTGTTCCATGGTTTTTTCGTTTTTAGCGAATAAATATCGTTTGCATGTTTGTTTTCGCGCAATATCCTTGCGGGATGGCGGACATGGGGGTGTTGGCGCAATCTGGCTGTTTTGCGGCCGTGCTATGCTGTTCCGGTCGCGGCGGCATGCCGCGGCCCGCGATCGTGCCCGCGCAACCGGCACTCGTGTTCTGGATACACCGTATGAGCAAAAGCATCATTTCCGACATGGATGGCGTGATCTACCGCGGCAAGCAGCTGATTCCCGGCGCGCGCGAATTCATCCAGCTTCTGATCGACACCAAAACGCCTTTCCTGTTTCTGACCAACAACGCCGAGCAGACGCCGCTGGACCTGCGGCTGAAACTGGAAAGCCTGGGCATAGGCGGGCTGACCGAGGACAACTTCATCACCAGCGCGATGGCGACGGCGATGTTCCTGAAGAGCCAGACCCGCAAGGCGATGCCCACCGCCTACGTGGTGGGCGGCGCCGGCCTGATCAACGAGCTGTACAACGTCGGCTTCTCCATTTCCGAATCCCACCCGGACTACGTGGTGGTGGCCAAGTCGCAGACTTTCAGCTTCGAGCAGATCAAGAAGGCGGTGCGCTTCATCGACCAGGGCGCCAAGTTCATCGGCACCAATCCGGACATGATCGATCCGATCGAGGGCGGCGGCTACGAGCCGGCGGCCGGCACGCTGCTGGCGGCGATAGAGGCCGCCACCGGCAAGAAGCCCTACATCGTCGGCAAGCCCAATTCATTGATGATGATGCTGGCCACCCGCAAGCTGGGCGTGCATCCGGAAGAGGCGGTGATGATAGGCGACCGGATGGATACCGACATCGTCGGCGGCCTGGAGGCCGGCATGTGCACCGCGCTGGTGTTGTCCGGCGTCTCCAGCCGCGAGTCGATGGAGCAATTCCCCTACCAGCCGGACTACGTGTTCGGCAGCGTCGCCGATATCGACCCGAAGGCGCTGTGAGGCCGAACGGGCGCTTTCGGCGCCCGTTTTTTTTGCGGATGGCCGGGTGTTAATGCTGATGCCGGACCGGCAGGTCCGCGCCGTCGGCTTGCTTGGCCGTGCCGCGCGGGAATGCCCGCGGGCTGACCCAGGCGCCGATCAGCGCCAGCAGCGCCGACATCGCCAGGATGGGCAGCGCGTCCGGCGGCGCGGATGGCCGGCTCAGCGCGTGGATCAGCATGCCGGCCAGCGCCAGCGCGATGCTGGACGACAGCGCGTCGCTCAATTGCAGCGCGGAGGCGTTGCTGCCTTGCTCGTCCGGCCTGGACAGCTTCATCGTCAGCACCGACAGCATCGGGAAGCTCAGGCCTATGCCCAGGCCGGTCACTGCCCAGCCGGCCACCACCCATCCCGCATGCAGCGACAGGGCGGCCGCGGCCAGCGCGGAGGACAGGCCGGCGGCCATCGCGGCGAAGCCTAGGGTCAGCCCGCGGCGGCGGGCGGTCTCGCCGTGCAGCCGCGCCTGAGTGGCGCTGCCCATGCTCCACATCAGCGCGCTGGCGGTGAGCGCCAGGCCGGCCGAGCCCAGGCTCCAGTGGTAGCGGGTGGTCAGGATCAAGGGGATGAAGGCCTCGCTGGCGAAGAAGGCGGCGGCGATCAGGCCGCGCATCGCCACCACCGAGGGCAGGCCTTCGGCGGCGCGCAGGCTGCCGGCGGGCAACAGGCGGCGCGCCGCGAAAAAGGCGAAGGCGAAGCCGGCCGCGAGCGCTGGCAGCATGTACTGCGTTTGCGGCAGATGGCTGCCGCCGTGCAGCGCCAGCGCGCCGCAGGCGGCCAGCAGGCTCCAGCCCAGCCGCGGCCAGCGCATCGGTTTGGCTGAGCCGGCCGGCGCCTCCTGCCGGCTCAGGGCGGGCAGCAGCAGCGCGCCGGCGACCGGCGCCAGCGCCGCCACCGTCAGGAAGACCGCGCGCCAGCCGAAGATGTGGACCAGGCCGGCGGCGATGCCGGGGCCGATCAGCGCGGGCACCACCCAGGCGCCGGCGAACATCGCGAACAGCTTGGGATGCAGCGCGGGCGGCACCGCGCGCGACATGCCCACGTAGATGGCCACGCCCAGCAGGCCGGAGCCCAGGCCCTGCATCAGCCGGCCCAGCACCAGCATGTATATGTCGGAGGCCGCGCCAGCCGCCAGCAGGCCGGCGATGAAGGCGGCCAGGCCCAGCCAGGCGGAGCGGGCGGCGCCGTAGCGGTCGCAGATTTCGCCGCCCAGCGTCATGCCCACCACCGAGGTGGCCAGCGTGCCGCCGAAGGCGATCGCGTAGAAATCCAGGCCGCCCAGCGCGGCGGCGACGGCGGGCATGGCCGCGGCGACGGCGATGGATTCGAAGGCCAGCAGCGAGATCAGCGCGATGCCGCCGATGCAGGCCGCGGTTCTGCCCTGGCTGAAGAGACTTTCATTCTTGACGGATTGCTGCATGGGGAAGCTCTTGTTGCGGTAAGAACCGTCATGATGAAAGTTGAAGTTAACTTCAAGTCAAGCGTAATGGTTCGAGGGGGCTCACGCGCCGGGGCAGGCCTCGGGCAGATCATTCAGGCCCTGCTTGTCGCGGCGGAAACGGGCCGTGGGCTTGCCCTTGCCGTAATCGATGTCGATCACGTACAGGCTGTCGAAATCGTCCTTGCCCCAGATTGTCACCTGGGCCGCGCCGTCTTTGCCGCCGTAGCGGCGCATGATGTCGGCGGCCATTTCCCGCAACTGCTTGTGCTCCCAGGCGATGTAGACCGTCTTGCCGTGGCGCAGCGGATTGACCAGCTGTTGCTGCAGGCCGTCTATCGCCAGCATGTCGAACGCGGTGTTCACCGGCAGGCCCTGGGCGATGGCGGTGGGTTCTATCGTCGCCAGCGGCCGGATGTAGTTGAAGGTGCCGGCGGGGTCGCGCTTCTGGCTGGCGGTGGACGGCGCGTAGATCTGGTCCGCCTTGCCGAACTTGGCCGGCAGCGTCTTGATCAGCGCCAGCGAGCGGTTGAGGCCCTTGCAGCTGAGCTGGCCGTAGCCGCCTTCCGGTTTTTCGCCGTGGCGCAGCATGACCAGGGTCTGAACGTCGGCGGCGAAGGCCGGCGCGGCGGCGAGTAGCAGAAGCAGCAGTCGAATGAGTTTCATCGATTCGGTCCGTGGTAGGTGACGACCTGTCAATTTCGCGCCCGCGCCGCCAGGATGCAAGCGAAATCGCAAGCCGCGCCAGAAGCCTGTCCGGCGGCGTGCCTATTCGTACCAGATCGACACGCGGTTCAGCTCCGCCAGGACGCGGGGGGAGATCTTCAGCGTCCTGAGCGGATCGCCGGCGCCGCCGTAGACGAAGTCGTGCGCCAGCAGCAGGCGGTCCATCACGCAGGGCAGGTCCAGGCCAAGCAGCGGCACCGCGCCGGCGTCGCAACCGGTAATGTCGCGTACGCGGCGGCGGTCGGCCAGGCGGGCGTGGCCGCGGCCCAGCAGCCGCGCCAGCCTGTCCCAGTCCACACCGTCCCGTCCGCCGGACAGGATGCAGGCGAAGATGTCGCCGTCCGCCTCTACGATCAGCGTGGGCGCGGTCTGCGCCATGGCGATGCCGAAGAGGGCAGCGCCCTCGCGGGCTGAGCGCAGCGGCTTGTCGTGTTCCAGAACCTCGCCGCCGTGGCGAGACACCAGTGCCGCGAATGCTTCCGGATTCCATTCCGTCATTTTTCCCCGCATCGTCACACCATCAGGATGCGCAGGCCCAGCAGCAGCATCAGCGCGCCGCCGCAGCCGTCTATCCACCGGCTCTTGCGGTGCAGGCCGCTCAGGATGGACGGGTGCGAGATCAGCAACGCCAGCAACGCGTACCAGCCGAAATCCAGTCCCATCGCGGTGACGATCAGCAGCACCTGGCTGCCGGCAGGCATGTCCGCGGTGACGAACTGGCTGAGCAGGGCGACGAACATCACCGCCAGGTGCGGATTGGACAGCGATACCGCCAGGCCGGTGCGCGCGGCGCGCCAGGCGGAGGTCGGCGCGGCGGCGGAGATTTCGTTGCTGGCGGCCCGCGACGGACGGGCCGCCGCGCGCAGGCCCTGCACGCCCAGCCAGATCAAATAGGCCGCGCCGAGGCAGGAGATGACTTTGAACAGCAGCGGATGCGCCGCCATCACCATCGCCAGCCCCTGGGCGGCGGCCAACGCGTACAGGCCCACGCCCAGCGCGTGTCCCATCGCGGCGGCGAGGCCGCCGCCGCGCCCGCCGCGGGCGGTCTGCTGCAATACCATCGCCAGGCTGGGGCCGGGCGACATCGCGCCCAGCATGCACACGGCGGCGAATTGCAGCCAGGTGGTCCAGGTCATAGCTTTCTCCTTGTTTGATGACAGTCCGGACAAAGTCTATGAGCTGGGCGCGGCGGACAGAACCGCCATCGGCGGATAGCCGCTATGCGTTCTCCGAATACTTGCTGACGCCGTGGATGGAGTGGTGCAGCACGTCGAACACGTGGCCGCGGAACCAGCGGTGCGCCGGGTCCTTGTCCGCCCGGCCGTGCCACAGCAGCCAGTAGCGGTAGGTGTAATCGATGAAGGGCATGGGCTTGGCATGCACCGGAAACTGGCGCTGGAAGCGGATGGCCAGGTGTTCCGGCAGCGTCAGCAGCAGCTGGCTGCGGGAGACGATGCTCAGCGCCGACACGAAATAGGGCGTGGCGATGCGGATTTGGCGGGACTGGCCTTGTTGCGCCAGCTGGATGTCGACGAAGCCGTCTTTGTCGCTGGCGGAGCTGACGCGCGCGTGCGGCCAGGCCAGGTAGTCGTCCCGCTCCAGCGCGGGTTTGTTCCGCAATGGGTGGTCGTCGGCCATCACGCACATCGGCTGGTCCTGGCCCAGCGACTTGCCGTAGATATTGTCCGGCACCTCGTCGGCGATGGTGGACACCAAGTCCGCGCTTCCGTCCACCAGCATGTCGAAACGCCCGGCCTGCCAGGGGAGGAATTTCAGGCGCATGTCGGGCGCTTGCGGCAGCACGCGGTCCAGAATGTCCGGCAGCATGTATTCGGCCAGATAGTCGGAACCGGCGAAGGAAAACTCCCGCTCGCAGACCGCCGGATCGAACTGTGGCGGCTGGTACAGCCGCTCCACCTGCTCAAGCACCGTTTTCAGTCCCAGCCGCAGCTCTTCCGCCCGCTCGGTCAGCACGAAGCGCTGCCCCTCGCGCAGCAGCAGCGGGTCTTGGAACTGCGCGCGCAACTGCACCAGATGGCGGCTCATCGCCGATTGGGTCAGGCCCAGCCTGTCGGCGGAATGGGTGAGGTTGCGCGTTTCCAGCAGCGCCTCCAGCGAGCGCAGCAGGTTCAGGTTGAGCGGGAGAGGCATCGGATATCCGTCATTGTCGGGCGATCATCGGCCCGGTTCGTTTTGCGTGATCTCTGGATTGTGGGCTGGACGGAGGTTTTAGGGAAGCGGTTGGCGAGGGCGCGTGATGGGGTGAGGCAGCTGTCATGATTTGGCGGCAATGACTGATGATGGCGGCCGCTTGCCGCCGGCAATTGTCCACCAGCCACCGAGCCGGCTCGTTTAAGAGCATGCAAGGCGGAGGCGCGCCAGATGCGCGGGGTCCGCTATCTTTCTGGCATGACTGCGTAATTTGGTTTGCCGGAGCCAACGGTGATGTTCGCAATCACCAGTTGCACGTCCGGAGTCCGCTTGATGAAGGCTTCGATGCCTGCGGCCGCATTCCGGCTGCGGACGCAGCCTTCCACGTAAACGAAGCGGCGCTGCACGGTGAGCCACAAGCTGGCGTCGGCGAAGCGGCGGCTTTGGGCGAAGCGTCGCCGCAGGTCGGCGGCGATATCCGCGTCGTACATATAGGCGTTGGGCTTCGCGCACTGCTTGGCCAGCCAGCAGCTGGTGCCGCGCTCGATGCGCGAATGCGCCTGTTGTTTCATCTCCGCCTCGGTGGCGAATGGGCCCAGAGGAACCGGGCAGGAGGCTATTCGGTTGCGCACCTGGATGAATGGGTCATGGAACCAGTTTTTGACCGGCGGGGCGGCGCGCGCCGCCCCGCATGCCAGTATCAGGCAATATCCCAGACTCCAGGCGCGGGCGCGCATGAGCTTATTCCGCCTTGAAGTCCAAACACACCGAGTTGATGCAATACCTTTCCCCGCTTGGTTCCGGGCCATCTTCAAAGACGTGGCCGAGGTGGGCGTCGCAATGCGAGCAGCGCACTTCCACGCGCACCATGCCGTGGGAGGTGTCGGTGATGCGGGCGATGTTGGCGCCGGCGGCTTCGGCCCAGAAGCTGGGCCAGCCGCAGCCGGCGTCGAACTTGGTGTCGCTATGGAACAGCAGGGCGCCGCAGCAGACGCAGAAATAGTCGCCCTTCTTGTTGTGGAAGTAGTGTTCGCCGCTGAAGGGGCGCTCGGTGCCGGATTGGCGGGCGACGCGGTACTGCTCCGGCGTCAGTTGTGCGCGCCATTCGGCGTCGGTTTTCTCTATGGTCATGGCGGTATCCTTGTGTCGTCCGGCCCGGCTGGCTAGGGCGCTTGATGGTTGGTCGCCGCGCGGGCGGTTTTCTTACCGGAGGCTAACAAATTCTCGCCGGCGCGTGGAGGCGTGTCCAGGGCGGCGTGCGCCGCCTCGGATGCGCGCCGCGGCGGGGTTACTGGATTTCGTCCAGCGCGCTGCTGAGGTGGGATTCGTCGGCCCAGCGGCGCAGCGTCCAACCGCCGTCCTGATAGTCCAGCCAGTTCAGCGCGGCGTTGGGAATGGGGAAGTCGCGCTTGTCTTCCAATGGTTTGGACGTGGCGGCGCGGTAGATGATGTCCAGCACGCCGCCGTGGGTGACGATCAGCACGTTTTCGCCGGGATGCAGCGCGGCGATGCTGGCCAGGCCATCTAGAATGCGGGCGCGGAAACGGCGCAGGCTTTCGCCGCCTTCCAGGTCGAAGTCGGGATCCCGCGCCTGGTGCTGGCGGTAGAGGTCGGGAATTTGTTCGGCCGCTTCCGCATAGGTAAGGCCCTGCAGCGCGCCCATATGGCGCTCGCGCAGCTGCGGCGTGTAGTGGGCGTTGAGTTGCAGCCGGGTTTGCAGCGGAGCGGAAGTTTGCCGGGTGCGGATCAGGTCGCTGACGTACAGCGCCTGGAAGGCGTGGTCGGGCCGGAAGGCCTGGGCCAGCTGGCTGGCCTGTTCCAGGCCGGCGTGGTTGAGGGGGATGTCGGTATGGCCTTGCAGCCGGTATTCGCGGTTCCAGTCGGTTTCGCCGTGGCGAACCAGGCAGAAGCGGGTAACGGGCTGAGTCATTGTCGCCTTTCTTCGAGTATCTACAGAATGCCGACGCCGGACAGTTCGCGCGCCAGGTTGGCGGCGTAGTTGTCGGTCATGGCGCCGACGAAGTCCAGAACCTTCATATAGGCCTGGTATAGGCTGTCGTCTGTTTGAATATGGCCTTCCAGCAGGCCCATCGCCAGGTGCTCGCGCGGGGTGAGTTCCTTGTCGTCCTTGGTGACGGAAGCGTGCACCGCCGGCACCAACACGTTGAGGATGGTGGCGATGCAGGGGTAGGAGGCCAGCTCGGTCACCAGCTTGGTGCGATGGCGGTATACCTTGTGGCTGGCCAGCTCCTTGGCTTGCAGCAGCGCATCCTGCACGGCGGGATCGCACAGATTGATCAGGTCTTTGGCCGGAAACTCGCCGCGCAGCAGCGAGGGATGGTGCATCATGAATTTTTCCGCCACCTCGGTCACGCAGCGGCCGATGGCCACGCCGCGCAGCGTGCCGCATTTTTGGCGGACATCGTGCATGCCCCATACGCGTTCGTGTTCGGAGAAGCCGGAGAACAGGGTTTCGAATTCCTTGAAGTCAAGAATGCCGATTTCCACCGCGTCTTCCAGGTCCAGAATCGCGTAGCAGATGTCGTCGGCCGCCTCCATCAGATAGGACAGCGGGTGGCGGCTCCACTGCAGCGGACCGTGGCGCAGCAGGCCTAGCTCCTCGGCCACCCGTTCGAAATACGGCAACTCGGTGCGGTAGATGTTGAACTTGTCGCGCTCGTAAGCCGACGGCGCGTCGGCGGTCCACGGATATTTGATCAGCGTGCCCAGCGCGGCGGAGGTGAGGCGCATGCCGCCTTCGCCGCTGTACATTTCCAGCGTGGCCAGCATGCGCAGGCCGTGCGCGTTGCCTTCGTAGGTTTGCACGTCGCGGATTTCCGCCGCCGACAGGCTGTTCAACCAATGCGCGTTGCGCTCGTCGCGGAACCAGTCGCGCAGCGCGTACTCGCCGGTATGGCCAAAGGGCGGGTTGCCGATGTCGTGCGCCAGGCAGGCCACCTGCACCACGGCGCCGATGTCGTGCGGCGTGTAGCCGGCCGGCAGCAGGCCGTCGTGTTCCAGCATCACGCCCACGCGGTTGCCCAGGCTGCGGCCGACGCTGGCCACCTCCACGCTGTGGGTCAGGCGGTTATGGGTGTGGTCGTGGCGGGCCAGCGGGTGCACCTGGGTTTTGCGGCCCAGTCGGCGGAAGGCGCTGGAGAACACCACCCGGTCGTGGTCGATGTGGAAGTCGGTGCGCAGGCCGGAGCCGCCTTCCTGGGTGGCCGGGGTCCGGGTTTCCCTCACTTCGTTCTGGATGATCTTGAAACGGCGGGTGGAGAGCAGGCTCTCCCAGTTCATGGTTTGGCTCATGGCTTGGCCCGGTGTGGATTCCATCAGGATGATAGGGGCGCGGGCCTTAAAACAAAAGAGCCAGCGCTTGAGCTGGCTCTCGATGTGCGCCTGGGCTTAGTGACGGCCGGTCTGGTGGCCTATCACGCCGCCGACGGCTGCGCCGCCGATGGTGCCGAGCGCGTCGCCGCCGGTAAGCACGGAGCCGAGCACCGCGCCGCCGACGGCGCCGATGGCGGTATTCTGTTGGCGATGCGACATATTGGCGCAGCCGGAGAGCGTGGCGATGGCGATCAGTCCGGCGGCGGCGAGTTTCAGGCTGGTCTTGGCAGTGTTCATTATCAAGGTCCTACTAGGGGTGAGATATAGGTTTTGGGCAGCTGTCGGCGACGACAGTTCCATTAAGTATGTTACTGATTGTTATAGGTTGATGCGGGCGGCGGCGGGAGGTTTGCGCTATGTTCTTTACTGTTAGTGTTTGATTTAGTACATTCAGCGCCTTCCACGTGTTTGGCGCTGTCCCGACGCAGGGCTGCGCCATATGCCGCCCTTGCGCGCGGAACCGCGCCGTTGCAACAGGGCAGCCATGCATTTCACCATTTTCGATACCCCAATCGTCCGCGATCTGTTTCGCTGGCTGTCCATCGTCATGCTCAAGCTGTGCGGCTGGAAGCTGAGGGGAGAGTTTCCCGCGTTGGGCAAGTACGTGATGATAGGCGCGCCGCATACCAGCAATTGGGATTTTCCGATCACGCTGGGCCTGTGCTTCGCCGCCCGCGCCAAGATCTACTGGATGGGAAAGCACACGCTGTTCAAGGGCCCGATGGGGCCGGTGATGCGCTGGCTGGGCGGCGTGCCGGTGATGCGGCATCAGAACAATTCGCTGGTACAGCAGATGGTGGACGTGTTTCAGCGCAGCGACAGGCTGGTGCTGGCGATTCCGCCGGAAGGCACGCGCAAGGCGGTAAAGGAGTGGAAGACCGGTTTTTACCACATCGCCTGCGGCGCGGGCGTGCCGATCGCGCTGGCCTATCTGGACTATGGGCGCAAGGAGGGCGGTTTCGGGCCGTTGTTCCAGCCTAGCGGCGATATCGCCGCGGACATGCCCAGAATCCAGGCCTTCTATGCGGACAAGCAAGGCCGTCATCCGCGTTGAGGCGGGGGCGCAAACGACAAAGCGCAGCCATGGGCTGCGCTTTTTGTTTTGCGGAGCGTCTTACTCGGATGGCTTGGGCGCGAACATTGCTTTCCAGCCGGCCAGGCCCAGCGTTTGCAGCGTTTCGATATTGCGCTCGTAGATAGCTTCGGCTTCCGGAAACGCCTCCACCGCGCGGTCTATGCTGGCTTCGCGGATCAGATGCAGCGTTGGATAGGGCGAGCGGTTGGTGTAGTTGTCGATATCGTTGACGCCGGTGCCGTCGAACTGGAATTTGGGGTGGAAGCTGGCCACCTGGATCACGCCGTCCAGACCCAGGTCTTCGACGATGGCGTCGGCTATGTCCAGGAATTCATTGAAATCCAGGAAGCGGGCCAGCGTATTCGGGTGCACCAGCAGCGTGGTGTCTATTTCCTGCGGGTCGGTGTCGGCCAGCAGCTTCAGCTCGGCGGCCAGCTCTTCAGCCAGTTGTTGCGGATTGGCGGCCTCGCTGACCTGGATGCGCACCTGGTTCTTCACGTACACGGACTTGGCGAACGGGCACAGGTTGAGGCCGATCACGGCTTTCTCCACCCATTCGCGGGTGGCGGCGATCACGGTTTCGTGGTTGTCGGACATGCGGGCTCCGATGGCGATGGCGCGAATTTTCTCGATCAGAATGCAAAAAACCCGGACGAATCCGGGTTTTCTCATCACGACCAAATGATCTCTACGAGAGAGATTAGATGGGCTGGATGTTGGAGGCTTGCTTGCCCTTCGGACCTTCGACGATGTCGAAGCTCACGCGCTGTTGCTCGGACAGGGAGCGGAAGCCCTTGGCGTTGATCTGGGAGAAGTGAGCGAATACGTCGTCGCCGCCTTCGTCCGGGGTGATGAAGCCAAAGCCTTTGGAGTCGTTAAACCACTTAACAATGCCGGTTGCCATTTTGTTAAATTCCTCAAAACGAGCAGTTGAATAAAAGGCACGAAGATCAAGGGAAATGGCGACTGAGGTACGGCTATTGCCACTACGACAACTACACATCACACAACTTGAGCATCCTGCGGGGGGAATATTGCCTCTAGTTGCACGCCATGGCAAGCGTTTTCTGCAGGCGTGATCTGTTTTTACGAATAATTCAATACGTTTGGACAGGATGTTTACATTGAAGGGCGTTGCGCGTGTCGGGATGCGTAGCGGCCATGCTTGCATATACTGGATAAAACGCCAATCCGAAGGGGTTCCATATGGCCACGCAGCAACTGATGCCGGAAATCATCGATCCTATTGCGTTCCAGGACTTTCGCGACGCAGTGTCCGATTACGCGCCGCAGCTCGAACAGTTGGTCTGCCAACTGGAGGACGGCAGCGGCAATGGGGAGAAAATCGCGCAGTTGTTCCGCATCCTGCACAGCATCAAGGGCGACGCCAGCCTGTGTCAGGTGCACTTTGTAGAGCCTTATATGCATGTGCTGGAGCATTTGCTGGACCGGGTCCGGCGCAAGGAGCTGCCATATCTGGACGTGCTGGGCGATGTGCTGCTGCTTGTGATGGACCGGCTGGTGCTGATGCTGGACGCGGTCGCGGACGATGCCCCCTTGGATGATTTGCGGATGGACGCCTTGCGGATGAGGCTGGACCCTTTGCTGGACAAGAGTGCGGAGGAGCTGCCGCAGGCCTGCGCCTGGCTGGTGGCCAGCATGATGGGGCATCCGCCCGTTGTCGCGCAGGCGGCCGCCGAACAAACTGGGACGCATGGCGGCCATCGATTTGCCGACCTGCAGTTTTTCCGGTCTCTGGCGGTACAGCTGGAACATCGTCTGCCAGCCTATGCCGGCCGCACCGAGCGCAACCTGGCGCTTGCGCTGGAAACCAATCGCCTGGCCAAGCAGCCATTGCCGATGGAGCAATTGGCAGCCGCCATCTATATGCACGATATCGGCATGATGCTGCTGCCGGAGTCGATGTGGTTGAAAGCCGGTCAGCTGAGCGATGAGGAACGGCGTGATATGTCCGCGCATCCGGGTTGGGCGGCGGGGCTGCTGGAGCGCATGCCGGGTTGGGAGGAGGCGGCGGCGATGGTGGCTCAGCACCATGAGCGTCCGGACGGCAGCGGCTATCCGGACGGGCTGCGTGACGGCGCCATCTGTTCTGGCGCTTGCGTGCTGGCGCTGGTGGATGCGTTCGAGTCGGTGATGCTCAAGCACGCCCAGCAAGGCCAGCGCCGCTCGATGCTGCGGGCGGTGGCCGAGCTGAACGCGTCGGAGCGGCAGTTCGATCCCTACTGGCTGCAGCTGTTCAACCAGGTGGTGCGCACCCGGCTGGAGCTGGGCAATGTGGTCGGCGGCGCGTAGCCAGCCGGCTCAACGCGCGCCATGGCGGGCGAACCAGTCCAGCATCCTGCGCCAGGCGTCCTGGGCATCCCGCGGGTGGTAGCTGGGGCGATAGTCGGCGTTGAAACCGTGGCCGGCATCGGGGTAGACGACGATCTCGCTGTCCTTGCCGGCGGCGCGCAGCGCGGCTTTCATTTTCTCCACGCCGGCGAGCGGGATGCTCTGGTCCTGTCCGCCGTACAGTCCAAGAACCGGCGCCTTCAACTCGCCGACGATGTCCAGCGGCTGGCGCGGCGCATTGGCGCTTGCCGGTCCCTCCAGCTTGCCATACCAGGCCGCGGCCGCCTTCAACAGCGGGTTGTGCGCGGCGTAGAGCCAGGTTTGGCGCCCGCCCCAGCAGAAACCGGTGACGGCCGCGCGCTTGAGGTCGGCGCCGTGCGCGCCGGCCCAGCGCCAGGTGGCGTCCAGATCGTTCATCACCTCGCCGTCCGGCACCTTGGAGACGATGTCGCGCAACAGGCTGTCGATGTCCGGCGCTTGCGCCGGATTGCCGTGGCGGAAATACAGTTCCGGCGCCACGGCCAGGTAGCCTTGCTTGGCCAGCCGGCGGCACAAGTCCTGGATATGCTCGTGCACGCCGAAGATTTCCTGGATCACGATCACCAGCGGCCAGGGGCCGTTGCCTTCGGCCGGACGGGCGTAGTAGCCGGGCATCGTTCCCTTGCCGGTGTCGATGTCCGGATGGCCGGTTTGCAATTGCCGGCTGTCGGTGAGGATGGTGCTGGCGGCGATGGGTTGCACGGCCAGTGCGAAACCCAGGCTGCCCGCGCCGGCGAGAAAGCTGCGGCGGGGAAGGGGTGCGCTGTTGTCGCTCATGTCGAGATGACTCCTTTATCGGGGCGGGGACTGGTGTCCGCGCCGATTTTCGATAAAATTTGAATAAACACTGGTAGCTGCTCTAAGTAGAACTAACAAAATCGGCAATGCGTCCAAGCATCAGGACACCCTTGGGCGATTTTTGAAGCGATGGCCGGCAAGGTGTCGGCGCAACTGATGCAAGTGGAATATGACGGATTCGTCTGCAAAGGTAAAACTGCCGCGCAATTTTCTCCGCGCCGGCCAGCAAGCTCCGGTCGATGTGTACGCCAAGAACGGCGTGCTGCTGCTGAAGCGAGGTCTGTATGTGCTGACCGAGGAGCAGCGCGACCGCCTGGCGCAGCTGGGGCATGGCGAAAGCGAAGAAGTGGCGGCCAAGCTTGAGCGCGAGCGGCTGGAACGGGCCGCCCAGCGCGAGAAAGAGGCTGATCAGCAGCGCAACAGCGCCAACCCGCTGCAGGAGATGGCCTTCTTGCTGCGGCGGGCCGAGGGCGTGTTGCAGCATGGACTGGCGGTGCGGGACCTGGCCGGCAGCCTGCTGGGCATGGCCGAAGGGTTGCTGGCGCTCAGCCGCCGCCACCCGGACGGCGTGCTGGCCAGCGTGTTTTTGTTGCCGTTCCAATGCATAGGCAGCGCGCAGAGCGTGCACGTGGCCGCGGTGCTGGCGGTATTGGGGCGGCGGCTGGGGTTGTCCGACGCCGAGTTGCGGCCGATGCTGGGCGCGGCCCTGAGCATGAATCTCGCCGTCACCGGACTGCTCAACCAACTGGCGGCGCAGAGCGCGCCGATGGATCTGGCGCAGCAGGAGGCGATGTTCGCCCACCCGGCGCTGGGCTCGGCCATGCTGCGGGAGGCGGGTGTCGACGACGAATACTGGCATCTGCTGGTACAGCAGCAACATGAGCAGCAGGACGGCAGCGGCTATCCGCAGGGTCTGGCGGGAGACGAGATCGAAACCGACGCCCTGCTGCTGCAGATGGTGGATCTGGTGTGCGGCTGCGTGCACAACCCGCAGCCTCAGTTGCCGGCGCTGGTGCTGGGCAGCCTGTTCCGCGGCGAGCTGGGCGGTTTTCCGCCGCAGCATGTGTCCTTGCTGGTGAAGGAGATGGGCATCTATCCGCCCGGCAGCTTCGTGCGGCTGGCCAGCAACGAGGTGGCGGTGGTGACCCACCGCGGCGACAAGGCCAACACGCCCAAGGTGGCGGCGCTGCGCAAGCTGGATGGCCCGCCTTATGCCGACCCCCTGCTGCGCGACAGCCGCCAGTCGGCCTACCATGTGATGGAGCCGGTCAGCGCGGCGGTGGCGGCGGTCAAGCCCGCCTATCTGTACAAGCTGTGGTACAAGCCCTGAATCGCTTTATGGCCGGGCCGCCGCCGGCATCGCCAGCGGGCGGATCTTCACCTGGCTCAGGTCCTTGATCTTCCATACCCGCCGCATGTGGCCGAAGTCGCGCCGCTGCTCGTCGGACAGCTTCACTTCCGGCAGGAAGGACATTTCCACCTGCACCTGCCCCAGATAGACCGTTTCGCCCTCATCCAGATGGAAGGGGGTGTTCAGCCGAAACTGCTTCATCTGCAGATTGGACCCGAAAACGCCGTCGTCCACCCAGTGGCCCCACGCGCCGGAAACGCGGTAGTCGCCCGGGGGCAGCGCCATCAGCACCAGCTTGCCCTCCGCCGGCGACATGCCTTCCTCGCCGAACACCGTGTCTGTGATCAGGCTGGCGATGTCCTGGGCCGCCACGCGGCCGCCGGCGTCGCTGACTGTCAGGCCGATGGTGGCGCGGTCGGGGTCGAATGCCTTGCCGGTCAGCGAGACGATGGCATATGCCTGGCCCGGCGGCGGCGTCAGCGAGCCTTTGAGGCGGTCGGCCATGGTGGAGCAACCGGTCAGCAAGGCGAATGCGAAGCACAATAAGGCGGAGCGGAGCATGGTTCCTTCCTTTTGCCGATCAGCCGGCCGGGGCGTCGAAGATCATGCAGGTGGTGGTGGCATGGGCGTACAGCTTGCCGGCCTCGTCCTGCAGCCGCGCCTCCGCGGTAGCCATGCGGCCGCCGGCGTGGATGACCTGGCCGCAGCACAGCAGCTTGCCGTGGCGGGGCTGGACGGCGCGCACGAAATTCACTTTCAATTCCAGCGTAGTGTAGCCCTTGCCGCGCGGCAGCAGCGAGTGGACGCTGCAACCCATCGCGGAATCCAGCAGCGTGCTGATCACGCCGCCGTGGACGCTGCCTATCGGGTTGAAATGGGATTCGTGCGGAACGAAGGCGAATTCCACTTCGCCTTCCGCGGCGCGGACGAAATCGAAGCCAAGCAGCTTCATCACCGGAGGCGGCGGGATGCGGCCGGACTCCATTTCCCGCAGGTATTCCAGGCCGCTGAGCGTCTGGGCGGCGCGGGCGCCTATCATCGGATCGTCCCACTGGATGGTGAGGCTGCGCTCGGCGGTGTCTGGGCTCGGCATGGAAAATTCCCCCTGGTGGCAAGTCCTCAAACTTGCCATTCAGGCGGCGGGATCGTCAATGCCTATGACGTTAGGACGATGCGGCCCTCAGATGCGGCGCGATGAATTCCAGCAGCCGTTGCGGCAGCCAGTCTATGCGGCCCGGGAAGGGGCCGGTGGCGAAGCCGACGTGGCCGCCGTCCTTGGGGAAGTCCAGCGTCACCGCAGGCGATACCTGGCTGGGGTCCGGCAGCGCGCTTTCCGGCAGAAAGGGGTCGTTGCGGGCGTTCAGCACCAGGGTGGGGCGGACGATCTGGCCGAGCCGGGGCTTGCTGCTGGCCTGGGTCCAGTAGTTGAGCGCGGTGCCGAAACCGTGGATGGGGGCGGTGACCAGGTTGTCGAACTCGATGAAGGTGCGCGCGCGGCTTAGCCTGGCGCCGTCGAACAGGCCCGGATGGCGTTGTAGCGACGCCATCGCCTTGGGCTTGAGCGTGTCCATGAACATCCGGGTGTACAGCAGCTTGCCCAGGCCGCGGTCCAGCCGGGTGCTGGCGGCCACCAGGTCCAGCGGCGCGGACACCGCGGCGGCGGCTTGCGGCAGCGCGGCTTCGCCGTCGTCGGCCAGGTAATTGAGTAGCATGCTGCCGCCGAGCGACACGCCGACGGCGGCGATGGCGGCGAAGCGGCCGGACAGCCGCTGCAAGATCCAGCGCACCTCGGCGGCGTCGCCGGCGTGGTAGGCGCGCGGCAGCGGGTTGTCCACGCCGCCGCAGCCGCGGAAATGCGATACCGCGCCGTGCCAGCCGCGCGAGGCCACCGCCTGCATCAGCGCCTTGGCGTAGTGGCTGGCGCTGCTGCCCTCCAGGCCGTGGAACAGCACCACCAGCGGCGCGCCGGGCTGGCCGTCGACGAAGTCCAGCGCGATGCGCGCGCCGTCCGGCGTGTCCCACAGCTCGCGGCGGTAGGACGGGGCGTCCTGCTTGACGGCCAGCGCCGGCCAGATGGTCTGGGCGTGGCCGCCTCGCAGCCAGCGCGGAGCGCGGTAGCTCATGGCGTCGGCTTGATGGCGGACTTGGGCCGGAAGGCCTTCACCACCGATTCGTCGGTTTCGATGTAGGGCGCGCCTATCAGGTCCAGGCAGTAGGGCACGGCGGCGAAGATGCCGGGCACTTCCACCTTGCCGTCCGCGCCGCGCAGGCCCTCCAGCGTTTCCTGGATGGCCTTGGGCTGTCCGGGCAGATTCAGGATCAGGCTCTGTTTGCGGATCACGCCCGTCTGGCGCGACAGGATGGCGGTGGGGACGAAGCGCAGGCTGATCTGGCGCATCTGCTCGCCGAAGCCGGGCATCACGCGGTCGGCCACCGCCAGCGTGGCGTCCGGCGTCACGTCGCGCGGGGCTGGGCCGGTGCCGCCGGTGGTCAGCACCAACTGGCAGCCTTCGTCGTCGACCAGCGCTTTGAGCGCGGCTTCGATGCCGGGCTGCTCGTCAGGGATCAGCCGGCTCGCCGTTTCGAACGGCGTGGCTATGGCGCGGGACAGCCAGTCCCGCAGCGCGGGCAGGCCCTTGTCCTCGTAGACGCCCTGGCTCGCGCGGTCGGAAATGGAAACCAGGCCTATCTTCAGCATCACTCGTCGTCCTCTTCCTCATCCTTTTGCCAGATGCGCGGCTTGCCCGGCTCGGGGATTTGCTCCTTGATCAACTGGTACAGCTGGCGGAAGGCCTTGGGCGGCTTGTTGTCCTGCTTTTCCTTGCGCGATTGGCGCACCAGCGAATGCAGCTGCTTGGGGTCGGTCTCGGGGAAGCTCTGCAGGAACAGCGGCTGGTTGGCGTCGTCGGCCATCAGCTTGTCGCGCCAGCGCTCCAGCAGCTTCTGCCAGGCGATGTGCTCGGACGATTCGCCCTTGAGGATCTGCAGGTATTGCTGGATCGGCTCGGGATCGACATTGCGCATCAGCTTGCCGATGTATTGCAGTTGGCGGCGGATGGCGCCGTGCGCGCTCAGGCGCTTGTATTCCAGCAGCGCGGAGAGCAAATCCTCCGGCAGCGCCATTTTCTTCAGCGTATCCTTGGACAGCTCGACCAGTTCGCTACCCAGATCCTGCAGCGCGTCCATGTCGCGCTTGCGCTGGGACTTGCTGACGAAACCATCGTCGTCGTTCTGGTGGTCGGTCATTGTTGCTAGGTCTCACTCGGTTTTCAAGGCTGGTATGATACCGGAAAAGGCCGCCGGCCGTTTCCACGTTCCGAAAGATACTATGGCAGATAAGACATTCAGTTTCAGTCCCGATACCTTGAGCGGGATCGCCGGCCGCGTGCTCGAGCTGGCGCGCCAGCAAGGCGCCAGCGCGGCCGAGGCCGATGTTTCCGAGGGCGTCGGCCAGACGGTGAGCGTGCGCCTGTCCGAAGTGGAAACCATAGAATACAACCAGGACAAGGGCGTCAGCGTCACGGTCTACCTGGGCAAGAAAAAAGGCCACGCCAGCACGTCCGATTTTTCCGACGAGGCGCTGTCCGACACCGTGCGCGCCGCGCTGGACATCGCCCGCTACACGGCCGAGGACGATTGCGCCGGCCTGGCCGATCCGCAACTGCTGGCCGACGATCTGCCGGACCTTGACCTGTTCCACCCCTGGCAGCTGCCGGTGGAAGAGGCGATCGAGCTGGCGCGCCGCTGCGAGGACGCCGCGCGCGCGGTGGATGCCCGCATCCGCAATTCCGAGGGCGCCAGCGTGTCCGCCCAGGCCAACCAGTTCGTCTACGCCAACAGCAACGGCTTCAGCGGCGGTTTCGCCGGCAGCCGCCACAGCCTGTCGGCCGCGGTGGTGGCCGAGCAGGACGGCGTGATGCAGCGCGACTACTGGTACTCCGCCGCCCGCCATCAGAACGATCTGGCGCCGGTGGAGGAGATCGGCCGCATCGCCGGCGAGCGCGCGGTGCGCCGCCTGGGCGGGAGGCGGGTCAAGACCGGCCAGTACCCGGTGCTGTTCGAGGCGCCGGTGGCGATGTCGCTGCTGGGCCACCTGGCCGCGGCGATCAGCGGCGGCAATCTGTACCGCAAGTCGTCCTTCCTGCTGGACGCGCTGGGCAAGCCGGTGATGGCGTCCAAGGTGACGATAGACGAAGATCCGTTCCTGCTGCGCGGGCTGGCCAGCAGCGCTTTCGACAGCGAGGGCGTGGCGACGCAGTCGCGCCGCCTGGTGGACGGCGGCGTGCTGCAGGGGTATTTCCTGAGCAGCTACTCGGCGCGCAAGCTGGGCATGCAGACCACCGGCAACTCCGGCGGCGCGCACAATCTGGTGGTGCACTCCACCGGGGAAAGCTTCGCCGAGTTGCTGGGCCAGATGGGCAATGGCCTGTTGGTGACCGAGCTGCTGGGCCAGGGCGTCAACACCGTGACCGGCGACTACTCGCGCGGCGCGGCCGGTTTCTGGGTGGAAAACGGCGTGATCGCCTACCCGGTGGAGGAGATCACCATCGCCGGCAACCTGCGCGACATGTTCCTCAATATCGAAGCGATCGCCGACGACGTGCTGGATCGCGGCGGCCGCCGCATCGGCTCGGTGCTGGTCGGTGGCATGACGGTGGCCGGCGAGGAGTGAGCGGCAGCCTGTTCGCGCCGGACCAGGGGTCGTGGCTAGAGCCGCTGTCGGCCGGTACCGCGCTGCTGCACGGCTGGGTCCGCGCCGGCGAGGCGCGGCTGCTTGAGGCGGTGGAGGCGGTGCTGAGGCAGTCGCCGCCGCGCGGCATGGTCACGCCGGGCGGGCAGGCGATGTCGGTGGCCACCTCCAGCTGCGGCGACTGGGGCTGGGTGTCGGATCGCCGCGGCTACCGCTACTCCGCCGTCGATCCCGACAACGGCCAGCCCTGGCCGGCGATGCCCGATCTGCTGCGCGAGCTGGCGCGGGACGCGGCCGCCGAGGCGGGCTTCGCCGGCTTCGATCCCGATGCCTGCCTGATCAACTGCTACCTGCCCGGCGCCCGGATGGGCCTGCACCAGGACAAGGACGAGCGCGATTTCTCCGCGCCCATCGTCTCGGTGTCGCTGGGCCTGCCCGCGGTATTCCTGCTGGGCGGCCTGCGCCGCGCCGACAAGGCCGCCCGCATTCTGCTGCAGCATGGCGACGTGCTGGTGTGGGGCGGGCCGGACCGGATGCGCTTCCATGGCGTGCAGCCGGTCCAGCCTGGCATCCACCCGCTGCTGGGCGGACGCCGCATCAATCTCACTTTTCGCAAGGCCCGCTGATCCATGTCCGTCATTCATTGCGATATCGCGCTGCCGGCCGGCTTCCGTCCGCAGGACATCCTGGCTTTCCACCGCCGCGACGGCGAGCGGCTGGCCGAGCAGGTGGACGACGACGGTTTGAAGAAAGGCTTGCTGTGGCAAGGCCTGCCGGCCTGTCTCGATCTGCGCTTCCATTCCGGCCGGGCCGTTCTGAAGCTGGATGCGGACGGAGGAGGGGGGGATATCGGCGAGCTGGAGCGCATGGGCCGGCGCATGCTGGGTCTGAATCAGCCGGTGGAGGCGTTCGAGCGCCAATACCGCGGCCATCCGCAATTGGGCGGCCTGATCGCCGCGCGCGCGGGCCTCCGGGTGCCGCAGACGGCGACACCGTTCGAGGCGCTGGCCTGGGCGATCACCGGCCAACAGATCAGCGTGGCCGCGGCGGTGACGATACGCCGGCGCATGCTGCTGCTGTGCGATTGCCGCCATTCCTCCGGCCTGCTGTGCCACCCGGATGCGGAGCGGCTGGCGGCGCTGACGGCCGATCAGTTGGGCGAGGCCGGCTTCTCGCGCGCCAAGAGCCGCGCCATGCTGGCCTTGAGCCAGGCCGCGGCGAATGGCGAGCTGCCGCTGGATGCCTGGCTGGACGGCGCGGCGGCGGAAGAAATCTCCGAACGGTTGCTGGCGGTGCCCGGCATCGGGCCGTGGACGGTCAGCTACGCCTTGCTGCGCGGCTATGGCTGGCTGGATGGCTCGCTGCATGGCGATGTCGCCGTGCGCAAGGCATTGGGCATGGTGCTGGGCGCTGCCGACAAGCCCGACCAGCGGCAGACGCAGGCCTGGCTGGAGGCATTCTCGCCATGGCGCGCGCTGGTGGCCGCGCATTTGTGGGCCTTGCTGCAGGCGGGAGGTTTCTGAGCGCCTGCTCGAGCGCCGCGCCGCTTGGGAGTCATCTTTCAAGCAGGCTCTTTCGCCGTTCGCAAGCCCCCGCGTTTTCGGCTGTTTCGTCCCTGTCTCGTTCTGGCGCTTGCGGTCGCTTCGTCTTTTTGACTATGTCTAAATAGAACTGACAAGGCGTTAAGAAAGAGACGAGCATGGGCGGACCGAGCAGAATCGGTTTGGTGCTGTCGGGCGGGGGCGCCCGCGCGGCCTACCAGGTGGGGGTGCTGCTGGGCATTGCCCGCTTGCTGCCGGACCCCCGGCACAATCCCTTTCCCATCATCTGCGGCACCTCGGCGGGGGCGATCAACGCAGTGGCGCTGGCGGCTGGAGCCGGCAATTTCCAACTGGCGGTGAATACGCTGGCCAAGGTGTGGAAGCATCTGCACATCGCCGATGTCTACGATGTCAGCGCCGGCTACTTCATCAAGACCTTCCTGCACTTCGGCGTGTCCCTGCTGAGCGCGGGCCAGGCCTGGAACAATCCGCAAAGCTTTCTCGACAACGCGCCGCTTCGCGACACGCTGGGGCGCTGGATGCCGTTCGAGGGCATCGCGCCTTCGATAGACTCCGGCGCGCTGCAGGCGCTGGCGCTGACCGCGTCCTGCTACACCACCGGCATGTCGGTCACCTTCTTCCAGGGGCAGGAGCACTTGGGCGAATGGATGCGCTATCAGCGCCTGGGCGTGCGCGAGCGGATAGGGCTGGACCATCTGATGGCGACGGCTGCGATTCCGCTGATCTTCCCCTCGGTGCGGATCGGAGAGAAGTTTTATTGCGACGGCGCGGTGCGCCAGCTGTCGCCGCTGTCGCCGGCGCTGCACCTGGGCGCTGAGAAGCTGTTCGTGGTGGGGCTGGCCAGCAAGCGGCCCGACACGATAGAGCGGCGCAATGTCGGCTCTTATCCGATGCCGGCCCAGATATTCGGCCATCTGCTCAACAGCGTGTTCATCGACAGCATGGCGGTGGACATGGAGCGTTTGACCCGCATCAACCATACGGTGTCGCTGTTGCAGAGCAGCGAGGAGCTGGCCCACCAGACTCAGCTCAAGAAGGTGGATATTTTCCAGCTCAATCCCAGCAAATCGCTGGAAGGCATCGTCTACCGCCACACCCATTTGTTCCCGGCCATGCTGCGTTTCATCATGCGCGGCACCGGCGCCACCCGGCAGCGCGGCACCGCGCTCGCCACCTATCTGTTGTTCGAGCCGGCCTATTGCCGCGAGCTGATCGCGCTGGGCTACCGCGACACCTTGCAGCAAAAGGACGCGATCCGGGAATTTTTGGAGCTGTGACGCCCGGAACTTTGCCTCGCCGCCCCAATCTCAGCTTTTCCGTTTACACTGCGTTCACTCACTGGACATAACAGGAAAGGTTAAGGGGGATGGGTTTGAATATCACGAACCGTCAGGGGTTCTTGCTGGTGGCGGCCGCCTGCGCCGGCGCCATGGGGTTTGCGCTGTTCGCGCAATACCAGCTTGGCCAGGAGCCGTGCCCGCTGTGCATCCTGCAGCGCATCGGCGTGATGGCGGTGGGCGCGCTGGCGCTGCTGGCGGCGCTGCACAATCCCGGCCGGACCGGCGCGCGGGTGTGGGGCGGCCTGGTGACGCTGGCCGGCCTGGCGGGCGCGGGCGTGTCGCTGCGCCAGTTGTGGCTGCAGAGCCTGCCGGCCGACCAGGTGCCGCAATGCGGCCCGGGCCTGGAATTCCTGATGGAATCCTTTCCCTTGTGGGATGTGTTGTCCAAGGTATTGAAGGGCAGCGGCGAGTGCGCGGAAATTCATGGCCGCTTCCTTGGCATGACCATGCCGTTCTGGGTGGCGGTGTTCTTCGCCGGCGTTATCGTCTGGACGCTGTGGCTGGTTGCCCGCCGCCGCCGTTGAACGCTTTCCGGACTCTCAATCCAGCAGCGCGGACGTCTCGTCCGCGCTTTTTTTTGCGTCGGCGTCGGATGAAAAGTAAAGGCTGGCGCGGTTGCGGCCGCCGCGTTTGGCTTCGTACAGCGCCTGGTCGGCTTGTTCGAACAGGGTGCGGGTGCTGTCGGCGGGGCCGGGGACGCAGGCGCGCACGCCTATGCTGCAGCTGATCTTGCCGAGCGGGCTGGCGGAGTGGGGCAGCTCCATCGCCGCCAGATGGCCGAGGAAGCGCTCGGCGGCGGACAGGGCTTGCGGCGCGTCGCCGGGCGTCAGCAGCACGCCGAACTCCTCGCCGCCCAGCCGGGTGGCCAATTGCCCTTTCTGGCGGAAACAGTCTTTGAGCGCCCGCGCCACTTTCTGCAGCGCTTCGTCGCCGGCGTAATGGCCGTAGTGGTCGTTGTATTTCTTGAAGTGGTCGATGTCGAGAATGAGCAGCGCCAGCGGCTTGCGCTTTTGCCGGCTTTGCTCGACGGCATGGCCGAACACTTCATCGAAGTGGCGGCGATTGTAGAGCCGGGTCAGGCCGTCGGTGAAGGCCAGCGAGAACAATTGGGCCTGGCCGCTGACGTAGCGCAGCGTGCCGCTGAGCAGCAGCAGGATGGCCACCACGCTGCCGCCGGCCCAAATTGAGGCGAAGTAGAGCAGCGCGGCCGACGACAGCAGCACGGCGCCCGAGGCCAGCGCGTAGCCGGCCAGCAGGCTGCGCGCGCGCACCCGGCGCGACAGCAGCCAGTCGCCCAGCCCCAGCAGCAGCGCGCCCAGCAGGCATTCCAATGGCAGCGGCATCGGCCGTATCTGCTGGTGGGTGAGCAGGCCGTGCACCATGTAGGCGTCTATTCCCACGCCGGACATGCCGGTGTTATTCGCCGAAACCGGGGTCGGCTGCTGGTTGCCCAGGCCATTGGCGGTCACGCCGATCAGCACGATGCTGTCTTCGAAGAACGAGGGCGGCAGCCGATTCAGCGCGTCGCTGTACGATACGGTGTGAAAGGGCTTGGGGCCGCTGCTGAACGGCACCATCACCAGGTCGCGCCGTTGCCAGGCCTGCCCGGGGCGGGGCGGCTGGGCTGGAGGGATGGCCTCTTTCTGGCCGTTGGCTACGGCGCAGACGGCGGCGGCGAAACTGGGGTAGCGCGGCGCGCCCAGGCCTGCCCGCAGATAGACGCGGCGTATGGTGCCGTCTTCGTCACGTTCGTAATCGGTGTGGCCGAGCGCGGCCATCGCCGATGCGATCGGCGGCAGCGGGCGGGTTTCCAGCAGCTGGCCGGCCTGCAATTCCGGAAACACCGGGCCGACCACCTTGCCGTTGCGGCGGATGGCTTCGGCGAGATGCTTGTCGGCTTCCGGATGGTCGCGCGAGGGTTCGGCGATGGCGATGTCGAAGCCGACAGCGCTGGCGCCGCCCAGCTTGTCCAGCAGCTGGGCGTGGTAGGCGCGTGGCCAGGGCCAGCGGCCCAGCTCGGACAAGCTCTTTTCGTCGATGGCGATGACGATGAGGTTCTGGTCCGGCGGGTGCAGCGGATTGGCCCGGGTCAGGCTGTCGTACAGCCAGAAATCCAGCCGGCCCAGCAGCTGGCTGGCGATGAGCAGCAGGCCGAGCAGGGCGAGCAGCAGGGGGATGCCCCTGCTGTAGCGGGAGATCTGGGTGGAGCGCATCGTATGATTTTACGGCAAAAGCAGCGCGGGATACCGTTCTTCGGCATGGTATCCGCCGTCGCCGTCCACCAGAATGGTGACGACGAAACGCCCGCTGGGCATGCGCAGCAGCGACCAGGCGGGCTCGTCGGCGCCCTGCTGCCAGATGATGCGGCCGGGCTCGTCCGGCCGGGCCAGTTGCAGCGTGTAGCGCGCCTTGGCCACCGGGTAACGGCGGGATTGCAGCTTGCGGTCGCCAGGCAGACCCATTTCATACCAGGCCTTGATTCTCAGTTCCTGAGTGTTGCCATAGGGGCCGGGTTGGTTCTTGTCATCCAGCGAGGCCAGCCGCCAGTACCATTTGCCCTTGTCGGGCAGATTGAGCGCGAAGGCATCCTGCTCCAGCCTGCCCTGGTACCAGATGTCGGCGAAGGCGGGGTCGCGGGCCACTTGCAGCCAGGCGGGATGTTCCGGGCTGGCGCTGCTGCCTACCCACAGCGTCTGCGCGCGCTGACTGGTCCGCTTGGCGTCGCTGAAGATCAGCGGCGGCAGCGGGCTGGCGGCCAGGGTGAAGCCGCGGCTGGCGTCGTAGCCTTCGATGCCTTGGGCGTTGCGAGCGCGAATGGTCAGCAAGTAGCGGCCATTTTGCGGGAGTTCGGGGTAGAAGCGCGCCATTTCCGTGCTGCGATTGTACAGTTGCTGCTGGGTCTGGGCGTCGGCCAGCGCAAGCTGATAGCCGGCTTCGCCGTTCTGCTTGTGCCATTCCAGCAGCGGAGGATTGAAGGGACTGACGGTGATCACGCCGTCCAGCGTGGGCGCCTTGGGCAGGGCTACCGATTGTTTGCCGCCGCTGCGGCCGCCGAATCCCGCGGGAATGTCCAGCTCTTCGCCGTCAGCCGCCAGATTGACCTTTCCGTGCAGCACTTCGGCCGCGGTGTCCTGGTCGTTCAGGCTGCGCACGCGGAACTCGGTGCCGCGCACCGTGGTCACCGCCGATGGGGTGTAGATCTGGTAACGGTTGGGCATCAGCTGCCTGGGCACCACGGCGTTGCTCGCCGAGCCGTGATCCAGCCGGTTTTGCGACTGGATGGCGCCGGTGGTGGGGTAGAACACCTGTTTGCCCAGCGTCAGCTTGCTGTTGGACCACAACTGCAGCATGGAGCCGTCTGCCATGCGCAATTTCAGCATGGCGTCCTTGCCGGTGGAAATCCGGCTGCCGGCCTGAAGGTGGAGGCCGGGCGCAGCCTTCAGCGGCTGTCCATCCGCATCCTGGACGTTGACGGCGCCGGACAGCGCTTCGATGGTGACCGACGATTCGTTTTGCCGGGTCCAGCTATAGGGAACGGCGAGCTGACTGCCGGGTGTCAGCCGGTAGGGATTGGCGATGCCGTTTTGTTGTTGCAGTTTCGGCACATAAGTAGGCGAAATCAGGTGCTTGGCCGCGAATGACCACAGGGTGTCGCCCGCCTGAACAGTGTATTGCCATGTGGCTTCTTCGCTGCCGCTGCCGGCCCAGGAGGCGTGGCTGCTCAGGCATAGCGCCAGCAGGGCTGTCTTGTTCATGTGAAATCTCTTGATATGAATTTTTAAAAGTCTGACAGTATTGCCAGCTATAAGGCATTTTGCAACCGCAACATGCGGATGGGCTGAAAAGGGGAGAGCGGTGGGGGTGCGCTGTGGCGGGAAATGCAAAAAAAGCAGCCTGGGGCTGCTTTTTTGCAAGATTGGCGGAGTGGACGGGACTCGAACCCGCGACCCCCGGCGTGACAGGCCGGTATTCTAACCAACTGAACTACCACTC